>CAZJUA010000121.1:0-2552 GCA_964549045.1 uncultured bacterium
GACTGGCAGCGGTTGCCGCTCCAGCAGGAGCTGCCGCGCGAGGGTCGCGCGGTTCAGGCGTCGAAGGGTGAGGCGCACGGTCGGAAGGTAGCACGGCGATCCCGGCAGGTCAGACGGGATCCCCCGCACGCCGGAGCCAGCGCGTGATGCGCGTCCGCGCCCACAGGTCGTGGCTGCTGGTGGCCGAGACGAAGTACGCGCCGAGCGCGTTCTTGCGCGTCCACGCGTAGCGGCCGGGGGTGACGAGCTGCTCGTCGGTGAGCGACTCGATCACGCCGTGCATCTCCTCTCGCGACGATCGGAACCAGGCGACGACCTCGTCGAGCGGCCGGTCGCGGTGCTGCTCGAAGATCGCCCGGTTCAGTCGCGGCGTCTCGTTCCACTTGTACCCGGGCGCGGGCACCTCGGGGACCTCGCCGCGCAGTCCGGCGCGGTACCACCCCAGCGACATGCCCTCCCACTCGGCGAGGTGCGCCAGCACGTCGCCCCGACCACTCGCCCACCACGCCCGGCGCCACCATCTGCGCCGGCGTCACGGGGTCAAGGACCTCGTCCAGCTTCGCCCGCTCCCGGACCATCACCGCCAACAGCTCGTCCTTGCTCGTCGGTCTCGGCATCGCGTCCCTCCTCCTCGCCGGCCGCCCGCCACGGACGAACCGGTGCCCCTCACGCTGCGACCGCGGCGTGCGCCGCTCGCCAGGCCTCCTCCTCGCGATCGGCCACCTGGGCGATGGCGGCGGCCAGCGGGCCGAGGGCTTCGGCCGGCGCGTCGGACTCGGACGCCGCCCGCGAAGCGAGCGCGACGCTGTCCCAATCCCCGGCGATGGCCTCGAACGCGCCGGCCACGCCGCGCAGGGCGTCGCCACACCCCATCGCCTGCGCCTCGCGCAGGAAACGCGACAGCATGAAGCGAAAGCAGCCGCCGCCCGAGCCGCCCACCTCGCTCACGAAGACGTAGAGGTTGAACAGCGCCTCCGGCACGGTCCAGCCGTCGGCGAGCGCGGGCCAGCGGGGGATCTCCGCGGCCGCCTTGCGGATGCCCGCCACGCCCAGGTTCTTGATCGGCGGCTCCAGCATCGCGCGCGCCATGTTCGCGATCGCCGTGCGCGCCTCGTCCCGCGCCGGCGGCCGGAAGCCTTCGAGGTCGAACTGCCAGTACGCCCGGCCGGGCGGGAAGGGCCGGAACCGCGACGCCCGCGCCTGCCGCAAGGCCGCGAGCGGCACCGCGTGCAGATCGTCGTCGCGGTCGGCGATCGTCACGGTGCCGTCGGCCTCGTCGACGCCGACTGCCACCACCGCGTGCCCGCCGAAGTGGTACTCCTCGCCGCCGAAGTCGAAGTACGGCAAGAACCCCATGTCGACCTGCAGCTTGACCGGCTCTCCCGCCGCCAAGGCCTTCAGCAGCGCCTTCTCCGCGGCGTCGTCGCTGCCAGACTTGCGTGCCCGCACGCCGACGCCGGTGCGCTCGCACGCCAGCGCCACGAACCCCTGCTCGGGCTCGGTGCGCCCCCCGAAGAACGGCGCCATGCCCTTGAAGCGGAAGTAGGCGGCCCCGACCCCCTCGCCGAGGCCGAGCAGCATGTCCTCGGAGACGTCGCAGCCGTGGAACGCGTAGACCTCTCGCATCGACCCCGTCACGCAGTGGTGGGTCGGCTGGTGCTCAAACCCCTGGATGACGTTCATCCTCGTCCTCCTCGTCCTTCGCCATGGACTCGAGTCGCTCCCGGAACCGCAGCACCCAGTCGCGCTCGGCCTCGATGAGGCAGCGCGCGTGCGAGAACATCGCCGCGACGTGGAAGGACACTCCTGGCCCCTCCTTGGCGCCGATCTCGGCGAGCCTCGCGTCCAACCCCGCCGCGTACCGCCCCAGGCACGCCGCGGCCTCGGCGGGCGGCAGCGACGGCAGGCCCGCCAGCCCCTGCAGGAAGAGCGGGTACGGGCGCTCCGGCTCGGACAAGGCGCGATGGAGGTTGGCCGCGTAGGCCTCGCGCCCGCGGTCGCTCGGGGCGTACACCCGCCGCGCCGGGCCTCGGCCGGGGGCCTTCTCGAGCCGCGACACGACCAGGCCGGCCCCCTCCAGCTTGCGCAGCACGAAGTAGATCGACGAGAACCCGACCTGCGTCCAGTTGCGCATCCCGCGCTCCTCGATCAGCCGCTCCATCTCGTAGCCGTGCATCTCACGCTCCATCACCAGGCTCAATAGGGCGAGCTCGGTATTGGTGAGCGCGGGACGCATACGGTCATGATATCCTAGCACTAGGAGTTTGGGAAGAGCCGGGCGCGCGCGCCCCATGGCTGGTCGCCCCTGCCCCCTCGCCGACGGGCGCATCCGCCTGAGCGTGGCAACGATCGCGGTCCGCGCTCACCGCGAACACGTCGGCGCCCGCACCGTTTCCGTGATCCGGAAACGGTGCGGGCGCCGAGGCCGTGTCGTCAGTCCTGGCCGATGGTGAAGCGGTCGAACACGCGGACCTCGCCCAGCGGGTCGGTCGTGTCGAACACGTAGCTGGTGATCGAGCCGTCGCCGGTGTCGAGGATCGTGAACACGGTCA
>CAZJUA010000122.1:0-9531 GCA_964549045.1 uncultured bacterium
TGATCAGCGTGGTGCCGCGGTGATCGAACCCGAGCCGCGTGATGCTGGTGTTGGCGATCTCGAGGCGCCACACCCCCTGCACGGGCTGGCCGAGCGCGAGGTAGAGGGCCGCGCGGATGGCGCCACCGTGGCTGAACGCGACCACCCGCCCGCGCTCGGGGAGCTCGGCGCGAAAGGCGGCGACGCGCGCCTGCAGGTCGGCGTACGACTCGCCGCCCGGGATGCGCCGGCCGTAGCGGTCCTCGTGCCAGTGGCGCGCCTCGATCGCCTCGTCGGCGTCGAGCGTCGCCCACGACTTACCCTCGAAGATCCCGTAGGCCAACTCGCGCAGGCGCGGCTCGAGGCACACCTCCGCGCCCGGCAGCGCCGTCTCGGCCGTGACGCGGGCGCGGCCCAAGTCCGAGGCGTAGACGGCATCGAAGTGAACCGAGGCCAGGCGCGGGGCCAGCTGCCGGGCCTGCTGCAGGCCAGCAGCGTTGAGCGGCACGTCGGACGACCCCTGGATGCGGTCCTGGGCGTTCCAGTCGGTTTCGCCGTGACGGATGAGCCAGAGTTCGAGCACGGTCCTCCTCGCGCCGCCCGAGTGGGCGGCCAACCGCCATGCTACCCGCGGTGCCCCGGCGAACGTCCCGCTGGCGGGGCCAGGGCCGTCGCGCCGGGCGCGGGCGCACCACGCGGCTGCCGGCCGGCCGTGCCATACTCCGCAGCAGCCATGTTCGTCTTCCTCGGCCGCCGCATCCTGCTCACCCTCCCCGCGCTCTTGGGCGTGGCGTTGGTCGTGTTCCTGCTCATGCGGGCGATCCCGGGCGACGTCGTCAGCCAGCTGGTCGGCCCGGAGCAGGAGATCAGCCCCGAGCGGATGGAGGAGCTGCGCCGCATCTTCGGCCTCGACCTGCCGATGCACGTGCAGTTCGGCCGGTGGCTGTCGGCGGCGCTGCAGGGCGACCTCGGCACCTCGTTGCGCACCGGCCGCTCCATCGCCGGCGATCTGGCGCTGCGCTTCCCCGCCACCCTTCAACTCGCCCTGATGAGCCTGGGCATCGCGCTGGTGATGGCGGTGCCGATCGGGATCGTCGCCGCGCTGAACCGCGGGCGCTGGCCGGACTACCTCGGCAGCGCCTTCGTCCTCGTCGGGCTGTCGGTGCCCAGCTTCTTCCTCGGCATCCTGCTGATCCTGCTGTTCTCGCTGCGGCTCGGCTGGCTGCCGCCGGCGGGCTTCGTCCCCTTCCTCGAGGACCCGCTGGAGAGCACGCGCCGGATGCTGCTGCCGTCGCTGTCGCTGGGTCTGATCCTGGCGGCGGCCACCACCCGCATCATGCGCTCGGCGATGCTCGAGATCCTCAACCGCGACTTCGTGCGCACCGCCCGCGCCAAGGGCCTGTCGGAGCGCAAGGTGACGCTCGACCACGCCCTGCGCAACGCGCTCATCCCCGTGGTGACGGTCGTCGGCCTGCAGTTCGGCTCGCTGCTCGGTGGCACCGTGATCATCGAGCAGGTGTTCAGCATCCCCGGCGTCGGGCGCTTCGCGCTCGAGGGGATCAACCTGCGCGACTACCCGGTGGTGCAGGGGGCGGTGCTGGTCATCGCCGGCGCCTTCGTGTTCGTCAACCTCGTCGTCGACGTCCTCTACGCGTTCATCGACCCGCGGGTGCGCTATGGCTGACCGGGCCTCCGCCGCGCCGCCCCCCGCGCCCGTCGTGGGTGTCCGGACGATGCCCGGCGGCGGGCGGCGCGGCAAGGCGCTGCGCCTCTTCCTCTTCCGCAGCGCCGGCGGCCTGGGCCTCGTGCTGGTGATGGCCGCCGTGCTCGGCGCGACCTTCGCCCCCATCCTCACGCCCTACGACGCGATCACGCTGAACCCCCCCTCCCGCCTCCAGGGACCGAGCTCGGAGCACTGGCTCGGCACCGACCAGCTCGGTCGCGACACCTTCACCCGCATCCTCTACGGCGGCCGCGTGTCGCTGGCGGTCGCCGGCGCGGCCGTCGCGTTCGCGCTCCTGGTGGGCGGCGCCCTCGGGGTGGTCGCCGGTTACTACCGCGGCTGGCTCGACACCGTCATCATGCGCGTCACCGACGTGTTGCTGTCGTTCCCGGCGGTGCTGCTGGCGATCGCCCTCATCGCGTTCCTGGGCGCGGGCTTCACCAACTTGGTGCTGGCGATCGGCATCGTCTACGTCGGACCGTTCGCGCGCGTGGCGCGCGCGGCGGTCATGACCGTGCGCGAGGAGCTGTTCGTCGAGGCCTCGCGCGCGCTCGGCGCCCGCGACCCGCGCATCGTGTGGCTCGCCGTGCTCCCCAGCGCCGCCGGCCCACTGATCGTCGAGGTGACGCTGCGGTTGGCGTACGCGATCCTGGCGGAGGCCTCGCTGTCGTTCCTCGGGCTCGGCACCCAGCCGCCCACGCCCAGTTGGGGGATGATGGTTTCCGAGGGACGCCGCTTCCTGGCGCTCGCCCCGTGGGCGACGGTGGCGCCGGGGCTGGCGATCATGGTGGTCGTGCTCGGCTTCAACCTGCTCGGCGATGGCCTGCGCGACGCGCTCGACCCGCGCCTGAAGACCCGCTGAAGCCCTCTATCACGAAACGAGCGTGACGCATGCCCCGCCGGAGTCGTAGGATGCCGGCCAGGCTGCTACGGCTTTGGTCACGGCCTTGGAGGAACGATGAAGCGAACCTGGATCCTCGTCTTGGCGCTCGCGCTCGGCTTCGCACTGGCGCAGCCGCAGTACGGCGGCACCCTGCGCGTGGGCATGCAGACCGACCCCGTCGGCCTCGACCCCCACCTGAGCAGCGCGACCTCCACCCGCAACATGACGGAGAACACCTACGAGACGCTCGTCTTGTTCAGCCCCAGCCTGGAGATCGTGCCGGGCCTGGCCGAGTCGTGGGAGGCCTCCGAGGACCTGCTGCAGTGGACCTTCCACCTGCGCGAGGCCCTGTGGCACGACGGCACCCCCGTCACCGCCGGCGACGTCAAGTTCTCCATCGAACGCATCAAGGACCCCGAGGTCGCCAGCCCGCGCGCCGCCAACTTCGCGGTGGTGGAGCGCATCGAGGCCGTCGACGACCGCACCGTCGTCATGACCCTCTCCGAGCCCTTCACGCCGCTGCTGGCGTTCCTCGGCATGAGCATGAACGTCATCGTCCCGCAGCACGTGGTCGAGGAGAACGGCGACCTGCAGAACGTCGTCGTCGGCAGCGGCCCGTTCCGCTTCGTCGAGTACGTCCCGCAGACCCGCCTCGTGCTCGAGCGCTTCGACCAGCACTGGGGCCGCGACGACGCCGGCAACCAGCTCCCCTACCTCGACGGCATCACCTTCACCTTCTACCCCGACCCCACCGCCCGCACCACCGCCGTCCTGACGAACAACGTCGACTGGATCGAGTACGTGCCCGCCGTCGACGTGCCCGCGCTCGAGGCCGATCCGAGCGTGGTGATCGCCGGTGGCGTCACCTCGAACTTCCGCAGCGTGCAGTTCAACACCACCCGCCCGCCGTTCGACGACCACCGCGTGCGCAACGCGTTCGCCTACGCGATCGACAAGCAGGCGGTCGTCGATCTGGCCCTCTTCGGCACCGGCGGCGTCGTCGCCACCGGCACCACGATCCCGGCCGGCAACTACTACGCCGTCGAGGACTCGCCGTACAACGTCCGCGACGTCGAGAAGGCCCGCGCGCTGCTCGCCGAGGCCGGCTACCCGGACGGGTTCGAGTTCGAGTTCTACATCACGAGCACCTACGACTTCCTGCGCGACCCGGCCGAGATCATCCAGGCCAACCTCGCCGAGATCGGCGTCACCGCCAACATCAAGCTCGAGGACTGGTCGATCTTCCTGCCCAACTACGTGGCCGGCGACTTCACCGTCCTGGTGAGCGGCTCCTCGGGCCAGACCGACCCCGACGCCTTCCTGCACACGCCGTTCTTCAGCACGGCGTCGACCAACTTCGGCAAGTTCGCCGACGAGCGCGTCGACGAGCTGCTGCTGGCGGGCCGCCAGGAGCCCGACCCCGAGGCGCGCCGCGAGCTCTACCGCGAGGCCCAGGCCCGGATCCTCGAACTCTCGCCCCACGTCTTCCTGTTCCACTCGGCCCAGTACGCCGCGCACACGCCCGCCGTCCAGGGCTACGACTTCTTCCCCAACGGCAGCTACATCGGCTTCCGCCACATCTGGCTCGGCAACTGAGCCCCGCCTGATCCGTGCGGCCGCGTGCCGCGAACACCGACGCCCCCGGGTCGCCACGGACCCGGGGGCGCCTGCATGGCCCTCGGGACATGCGCACCTGGCGCGCCGCTCCCGAAAGGTTGTACGCGCGCCGCGCCGAACCGCTATCATCCGTCATGCGAGGGTGCGCGTCCCCGGGCGCATCGCCACGGCCCTCGTGCGGAGGTATGCGATGTCCGACAACAAGCTAGCCCGCCTGATGGCTCGCCGCATCAGCCGCCGCCAGTTCCTGCGCTACAGCGCCGCCACCGGCGTCGGCGTCTACCTCGGTGCCGGCACGATGAGCGCCTGGGCGCAGGGCGTGCAAGGGGGCACCCTCACCTGGCTCGGGCACCAGGAGGTCGCCGGCCTCGGGCCGAACGACATCGGCGCCGACGTCCAGGCCGCCGTGATCTTCAACATCCTCAACCCGCTCGTCCACGTCGACTACATGGCGCAGACCGTGCCGGTCCTGGCGCGCTCGTGGGAGCTCGGCGAGGACAACCTGTCGTACACCTTCCAGTTGCACGAGGGCGTCCGCTTCCACGACGGCAGCGAGCTCACCGCCGAGGACGTCAAGTACACCTTCGAGACCTACTCGCAGCCCGGCAACACGGTCGCCAGCCGCTTCAACGGCATGCGCGACGTCACCGTCGTCGACCGCTACACCGTGCGCGTCAACATGGACGCCGTCAACGCGTCGTTCCTGCGCAGCGCCTGCGAGGTGCCGATCGTCCCGAGGGCCTACCACGAGTCCGTCGGCATCGACGGCTTCCGCACCGCCCCCATCGGCACCGGCGCCTTCCGCATCGGCGAGTGGATCCCGGCGCAGTCCACCGAGCTCCTCGCCTTCCCCGACCACTTCCGCGGCGCCCCGCAGGTCGACCGCATCGTGCTCGAGGTGGTGCCCGAGCCGTCCGTGCGCTACATCGCGCTGCTGACCGGCGACGCCGACGCCGCCGTGTGGCCGATCGCCGTCGAGGACGCGCTCGAGCTCGAGAACGACCCGAACTTCCTGGTCGTCCGCACCAACTGGAACTCGCCGCGCTTCATCCCGCTCAACAACGAGCTCCCGCAGCTCTCCGACCGCCGCGTGCGCCAGGCGATGATGTACGCGCTCGACCGCCAGCGCATCCTCGACGACCTCGAGTCCGGCATCGGTGTGGTGGGCACCTCGCACCTGGCGCCCCACAACCCCTACTACAGCCCGAACGTCGCGCAGTACCCGTTCGACCCCGAGCGCGCGCGCTCCGTGCTCGACGGAGCCGGCTGGGTCGAGGGTTCCGACGGCATCCGGAGCAAGGACGGCCTGCGGCTCGCGTTCACCTGCACCACGATCAGCGGTGACCAGACCCGCCGCCCCATGGCCGAGCTCTCGCAGCTCTTCCTGCGCGCGGTCGGCGTCGAGATGCAACTGGCCGAGGCGCCCGTCGCCTCCGTCCTCGAGGGCATGCGTGCGGGCACGCTCGAGGCCTCGCTGTTCAACTGGACGATGGGCTCGATCGTCGATCCCAGCCCGACCAGCGTGCTGCTCAGCACCGGCGGCGACAACTTCATGCGCTACAACAGCGCCGAAATGGACGAACTCATCGCGCAGGGGCTGGCCGTCGTCGACCCGGCGGCGCGGCAGCCGATCTACGACCGCACCCAGGAGCTCTTCGCCGAGGACATGCCGGCGCTGATCCTGCACTACCGCCAGGACCTCGGCGTCTACGGCCGCAGCATGGTGGGCGTGCCCGAAGAGCAGATGATGTCGACCCCCGTCTGGTTCGACGGCTACAAGTACCGCCGCGGTTGACCCCGCCTCGCCGTTCGCTTCGGCGTCCACGGCCTGCGCACGCGACCGCCCGAGCCTTCCCCCGCCCGATGCCCCACGGCATCGGGCGGGCCACCACGTCGTAATCTAGGTCTCCAACGTGTCCAGCTATCTGACCTTCCGTATCCTCAAGGGGCTCTTCGTCGTCGTGCTCATCAGCGTGATGACGTTCATCATCATGCGCCTCATGCCCGGCGACCCCGTCTACATGCTGCTGGGCGAGGGGCAGATCCCCATCACGGACGCCCAGATCGAGGCGATCCGCGCCAAGTGGGGCCTCGACCGCCCGCTGCCCGAGCAGTACTTCCTGTGGGCCGGCAACCTGCTGCGCGGCGACTTCGGCGAATCGCTCATCCGCGCCGGCGTGCCCGTGCGGCAGATGATCTTCGAGGCGATCCCGGTCACCGCGCTGCTGAACGTCTATGCACTGTCGGTGGCGATCCTGGTGGCCATCCCGTTCGGCATCGCCGCGGCCGTGCGCCGCAACTCGTGGGTCGACTACGCCTCCAACGTCGTCTCCTCGCTGGGCATCGCCACCCCCAACTTCTGGCTGGCGCTCATGCTCATCGTGCTGTTCGCGCTCTACGTGCCGGGCTGGTTCGGCGCCCTGCCGCTCGTCGGCCGCATCCCGCCGTTCGGCCTGCGCAGCTGGCAGGGGTGGATCCTCCCGGTGGTCGTCATGGCCACGGAGGAGATGGCGGTGCTCATGCGCATCACCCGCGGCGCCGTGCTCGAGCTGCTACCCCAGGACTTCGTGCGCACCGCGCGCAGCAAGGGACTCGCCGAGCGCAGGGTGCTCTACCGCCACGTCGTCTCGAACGCGATGCTCCCCGTGGTGACCGTCATCGGCTTCCGGATCGCGTTCATCCTGTCGGGGACGATCATCGTCGAGAACGTCTTCGCGCTCCCCGGCATCGGCCGCCTCTTCGTCGACTCCGTCCTGCGCCTCGACTACCAGGTGGTGCAGTCGCTGGTCGTCGTCTTCGCCGTGCTGGTGGTCCTCATCAACCTGCTCACCGACCTCGTCTACGCGCTGGTCGACCCGCGCATCCGGATCTCGTGAGGCCGTCATGACCACCGCTCCGATCGACCCCAACCTCGAACCGCAGTTGCCCGCAGGCGCCGGCGACGCCGCGCCGCCGACGCGGGGTCGCGCGCTGCGCCGCTTCCTCGCCAACCGCATGGCCATCGTGGGTCTGGTGGTGGTGCTGGCGCTCGTCGCGCTGGCGGTGTTCGCCCCGCAGATCGCGCCCCACCACCCCAACGACGACATCTTCCGCGGCATGCGCGGCGTCGGCCCCTCGTGGGAGCACCCCATGGGCTTCGACCACCTCAGCCGCGACCTGCTCAGCCGGGTGATCTACGGCACCCGCATCGCCCTGCTCGTGGGCATGATCTCGACCCTGATCTCCGTGCTGATCGGCGTCGTGGTCGGCGCCGTCGCCGGCTACTTCGGCGGCTGGATCGACGAAGTGCTGTCGCTCATCACCGACACGCTCATGGCCTTCCCGCTGATCGCCCTGCTCATCGTGCTGGCGGCGGTGTTGGGGCCGAGCCTCAGCACCACGATCATCGTCATCGGGGCGACGGTGTGGGCGCGCTACGCCCGCGTGGTGCGCGCCGAGGTCATGAGCCTGCGCGAGCGCGACTTCATCACCGCCGCCCGGGCGCTCGGCGCGTTCGACGGCCGCATCATCTGGAAGCACGTGGTGCCGAACGTGCTCACGTCGGTCATCGTGCTCGCCAGCCTGCAGGTCGGCTCGATCATCATCCTCGAGTCCGCGCTCTCGTTCCTCGGCCTGGGCGTCCGCCCACCCACCGCCACCTGGGGCGGCATCCTCAGCGACGGCCGCGCGTTCATCCTCCGCTACCCCCACATCGCGATCTTCCCGGGGATCATGATCGTCATCACCGTGCTGGCCTTCAACTTCATCGGCGACGGCCTGCGCGACGCGCTCGACCCGCACCAGAAGACGAACCGGACGGGCAAGACGTGAGGGTCTTCCTCGGCGGCATCGTCACCGAGACGAACACGCTCTCGCCCATCCCCACCGGCGTCGACGACTGGGTCGTCGTGCGCGACCTCGCCAACGCCGAGGCCGGCGGCGCGCTGGAGGCCTTCGCCCTGGAGGCGGCCGCCCGCGGCGACGAGCTGGCGTTCGGGCTCTACGCCTTCGCGATGCCGGCGGGCGTCACCACGAGGGCCGCTTGGACGGGGCTGCGCGACGAGCTGCTCACCATGCTCGAGGCCGCGATGCCGGTCGACGCGGTGCTGCTGCCGCTGCACGGCGCGATGGTGGCCACCGACGACGAGGGCGGCTGGGTGGACGACGCCGAGGGCGAGCTCATCGCCCGCGTGCGCGAGATCGTCGGGCCCGACGTGACGATCGGCGTCCACATCGACCTCCACTGCCACCTGACGCAGCGGATGATCGACGGCAGCGACGCGCTGGTCATCTACAAGGAGTACCCGCACACCGACATGGCGGACCGCGCCCGCGACCTCTACGCGCTCGTCGCCGACACGGTGGCCGGGAACGTCCGTCCGACGATGGCGATGTTCGACTGCCGCATGATGGGCATCTACCCCACCAATCCGCAGCCGATGCGCGGCTTCGTCGACGCGATGATGGCGGCCGAGCGCGGGCCGGTCTCACGCGGAGGCGACGGGGTGCTGTCGCTGTCACTCGGCCACGGCTTCCCCTGGGGCGACGTGCCGGACTCCGGCGCACGTGTTCTCGCGGTCACGGACGGGGATCCCGAGCTCGCGGCCGCCACTGCCGAGGCGTGGGGCCGCCGCTTCCACGACCTGCGCCGCGAGGTGGCCGTCAAGCCGCTGCCGCTCGACGCCGCGCTCGACCGCGCGCTCGCCGTGCAGGGGGGCGGCCGCGGCCCCGTGGTCATCGCCGACCAGGCCGACAACGCCGGCGGCGGGGCGCCGTCCGACAGCACCTTCGCGCTGCGCCGCCTGCTCGAACGGCGCATCGAGGGCGCCGCCGTGGCCATGATGTGGGACCCGATCGCGCGCCACCTGGCGCGCGCCGCCGGCGTGGGCGCGCGGCTGACGCTGCGCCTCGGCGGCAAGATGGGCCCCGCATCGGGCGACCCGCTCGACCTGGACGTCACGGTGATGGGCCTGATCGACGGGCTGGTGCAGCGCTGGCCGCAGACCGAGGGGGCCGTCGACAGCCCCGGCGGCGACGTCGCGCACCTGCGGGTGCACGGCTTCTCGGGTCAGACCGGCGGCCCGCCCGTCGACGTCATCGTCACCACCCGCCGCGGCCAGGTGCTCGGCCTCGAGCCGTTCACGGCCTTCGGCATCACGCCCGACACCCACCGCATCCTGGTGGTCAAGTCGATCCAGCACTTCTACGCGGCCTTCGCGCCGATCGCGGCCGAGGTCGTCTACATGGCGGCGCCGGGCGCGGTCGCGCCGATCATGCAGCAGATCCCGCTCGTGCGCGCCGACCTGCACAAGTACCCGTGGGTGGAGGCGCCGTTCGGGGAGGGGTGAGG
>CAZJUA010000123.1:0-24751 GCA_964549045.1 uncultured bacterium
GGGGGCGGGGGCCCCCGCCGGCCGCCCCCCGCCGGGGGGGGGGGGGCCCCCCTCCCCGAGGCCCAACAAGGCCTCGAGTCGCGGGTCGCGGCGCGCACCTCCGAACTGCGGGCGCTGCTGGAGCTCTCCAACACGATCGCCGTCACCACCGAACTGCAGCCTCTGCTGGGCGCGGTGCTCGACCGCCTCGACGAGGCGGGCGCCACGGCCGCCGCCGAGGTGTGGGAGCTCGGTCCCGACGGCGGCTGGGGCCGGCTGGTCGCGCGCGGCGACGCCTTCGCCGGCGCCCCGACACGGCCGGACGAGGGCGAACCCACGCCGGTGGCGGGCGACCTGCTGACGCTGCCGCTGCGGGTCCGCGACCGCACGGTCGGCCTGCTGCGCGCCCGCGCCCGCGCGGGCGCCGCCTGGGACGTGGAACGCCTGCACTGGGCCACCGGGGTCGCGGCGCAGGCGGCGGTGGCGATCGAGAACGTGCGCCTCTACGAGCGCGCGCGTGACGAGGCGACCGAGGAGGCCCGACGGCACCTGGCGCGCGAGCTGCACGACTCGGTCAGCCAGGCGATCTACGCGATCGTGCTGACCACCCACGCCGCCCAGCGGCGCGCCGAGCGGGATCCCCACCGCGCGCGCGAGGCGCTCGACACCGTGGTGGAGCTGGCCGAGGCCGCGCTGGCCGAGATGCGCGCCCTGATCTTCGAGTTGCGGCCCGAGGCGCTGGTCGACGTCGGCCTCGTCGGCGCCCTGCACCGCCAACTCGACGGCCTCGAGCTGCGCCACGGGTTCGCGACGGAGCGCGACCTGCCCGACGAACCGGACCTCCCCTTCGCCAGCAAGCAGGTCCTGCTGCGGGTCGTGCAGGAGGCCCTGCACAACGTCGTCAAACACGCCCGCGCCACCCTCGTGCAGGTCGGCGGCTGGACCGAGGACGGGCGCCTGCACCTTCGGGTCCGCGACGACGGCGTCGGCTTCGATCCGGACGGCTCCTTCCCCGGCCACCTGGGGCACACGTCGATGCGCGAGCGCCTCGCGGCCCTCGGTGGGCACCTGCGGCTCGCCAGCGCCCCCGGCGAGGGCACCACCGTCGAACTCGACGTGCCACTCGCGACGGCGGCCGCGCCCGACGACGGCGTCCCCCGAACGGACGTCGCCGAAGCGGCGGCGCCTCGCGCGACGGGGGGCGACGCGTGAACCGCCGCGTCGCCGGCGCCTTCCTGCTGCTGGCCGGGGCCGCCACCCTGCTCAGCGGCCGCGGCGCGGTCGGCCTGGCGGCAGAGTTCGCCTGGATCGGCGGGCTGACCGTCGCGGCGGTCGTCGCCTGGCGCACGCTGACCCCACGCGCGCCCCTGGGGTTGCGCATCGTGGTCCACGCGGCACTGGGGATGACGGCGGCCGCCACCACGACGCAGCTCTCCGGCCCGGCCTTCCTCGGCTTCGCGGCCGTCGCCTTCTGGCTCGTCTACCGCACGCCCTCGCGTCGGCACGCGGTGACGGGCTGGGCGATCATCCCGGCCGGCGTCCTGACCACCCTGGCGGCCGTCGCGGCGGTGGACGCCCTGCGGCCGCGCTGGGACGGCGGCGCCGTGTTCCTCCTGGGCATGACCGCCACCTTCACCGCCATCTACCTGCTGCCGCGCGAGCACGGCGGCGGGCGCTGGGCCCTGTGGCCCGCCCTGGCGTGGGCCCTGCTGACCGTGCTGGCCAACGACCCCACCGGCGCGTTCACGCGCTGGTGGCTGCCGCTGACGATGATCGGGGTGGGCATCGCGGTGCTCGGCTGGACGCGCCGGGGGCGGTAACGAGCGCTGGGTAGCAGCCGCGCGGCTTCGTAGCGGCGCAGCTCCACAGCCGCGCAGCTCCACAGCGGCGCAGCTCCACAGCGGCGCAGCTCCGCAGCGGCGCAGCGGTTGGCCGCGGCCCCGAGGCTCTACTCGAGCGCCGCCGCCACCGGTTCGTTGGACCGCCGCAGTTCCAGCGACGGCACGAAGACCGTGACCACCAGGGCCGCGGCGACCACCCACACGAGCGCCCCGAAGATGGCGGTCACGGCGTCCGCGAAGCCCTGGCGCACGGCCTCGGCCACCGTCGACGCGACCGCGTCGGCCTGCTCGTCGAGCTGGGCGCGCAACTGCGCGGCCAGGGCGGCCGTGGCCGCGGCATCGCCGCGGGCCTGCACCGCGGCGCTCAGGATGAAGCCGCTTGCCTCCTCCGGCACGGCACTCGCCTCCAGCGCCCGCGCAAGCGCCTGCGGATCCGGATCGTCGAGCGCAGCGACGAGCGCGTCCGCCTGCGCCCCGAACGCCTCGCGCACGGCGGTGCCGATGTCGCCGCCACCGGTCGAGGCGAGCTCGCCGCCGCTGAACCCGGGGGCCTCGAGGCCCGCGACCGCGGCCGTCCGCCCGACGCCCGCGAACGCCGTCGCCAGCGTCGTCGCCAGGATCGTCCCCATGACGGCGGCACCGACCGCACCACCGATCTGCCGGAAGAACTGCGCGGCGCTGGTCGCCTGCCCCACCTTGCGCGGGTCGATCGCGTTCTGGATCGCCAGCGTGTAGAGCGGCAGCCCGGGCCCGACGCCGAGGCCGGCGATGACCATGTAGAGCGTCACCCGCCAGTAGGGCACGTCCGCGGACATCGTCGACAGCAGGAACATCGCCAGCAACAGCACGATCCCGCCGAACACCATCAGCCCCTTGTAGCGGCCGAGCCGCGAGGCGATCTGGCCGGCGAACACCGACCCGAGGACCGTGCCGATCGACAGCGGGATGAGGCTGAGCCCCGCGCGCGTCGCGCTGACGCCGACGACGTTGACCATGAACAGCGGCAGGAAGATGACCGTCGACAGGAACGCCGCACCGAGCAGGAAGGCCGCGACGTTGGCGGTCGCGAACACGCGGTCGGCGAACAGGCGCACCTCGAGGACCGGGCTCGCGGACGCCAGCGAGCGCAGGACGAAGGCGACCGCGAAGGCGGCCGCCACGGCGAACGCGCCCAGGGTGACCGCGCCGCCCCACGGGTAGACGGCGCGGTCGAGCTGCAGCGCGAGCACGAACGGCACCAGCGCGCCGATGAGGAACAGCGCCGATGCCACGTCGAGGCGCGCCGACGCGTCCTGCGGGCGCAGCGGCGGCATCCGCGTCGCCACGAACCAGAGCGCGACGGCGCCGACGGGCACGTTGACGTAGAAGACCCAGCGCCAACCCTCGACGCCGGGGATGAGCGCGCCGCCGTAGTCGGTCAGCAGGCCGCCGATCCATGGGCCCAACACGCTGGCGACGCCGAAGGTCGCGCCGACCAACCCCTGGTACTTGCCGCGCTCGCGCGGCGAGAACAGGTCGGCGATGACGATGAAGGCGAGCGAGAACAACCCGGCGCCACCGAGGCCCTGCACGGCGCGGAACACGATGAGCTGGCTCATGCCGTCCCCGAGCAGCGGCAGCGTCCCGAACTCCCCCGCGACGCCGGACAGCAGCGAGCCCAGCAGGAAGGTCGCGATCGCGAACAGCACGATGCGCTTGCGCGAGATCATGTCCGCGAGCTTGCCGTAGATCGGCACCAGCACCGTCGACGCGAGCAGGTAGGCGGTCGCCACCCAGGCGTAGCGCGAGACGCCCTGCAGGTCCTCGACGATCTTCGGGAGGGCGGTGGCGACGATCGTCTGGTCGAGCGCCCCGAGGAAGACGGCCAGCAGGATCCCGATGAGCGTGAGGGTCTTGTCGCGCGGCGAGAGGTTCACCCGCGGAGCTTACGCCCGTGCGCCGCGACCGCGACGTGACGCGGGTGTCCTTCGCCAGCGCATTCGCCGGCGGCCTCCGTCAGCCCTCGTCGCGCCGGCGGTCGCGGCGGTACGCCCACACCGCCACCAGCGAGAAGGCCACGAAGGTGCCGGCGAGCCAGGCGACCGACGCCAGCGTGCCGGCGGGCTCGATGCCGGTGTACGCGGTGATGTCGGCGGCGGGCGCGAACGACGACCAGATCAGGCGGCCGTAGTGGTAGGTCGGCAGGTAGGGTGCCAGGTCACGCAGGAAGTCGGGCAGCGAGCTGAGCGGGAGGAAGAACCCGGAGGCGAACGAGAGCGGCAGGAACACGAGGTTGCCGATCGTGCTGGCCGCGCGCGGGCGCGCGAGGAAGCCGAGCGCGAAGCCGAGGGGGGCGAGCGCGACGCCGCCCGCGAGCATGACGCCGGCCACCTGCAGCCACTGCTGCGGGGACAGCCGGACCTGCGCGAAGGCCGCGGCGACGCCGAAGAGCACCACCAGGGTGACCGCGGCGTACAGGACGCTCATCGCCAGCTTCCCCCCGAGGTACACCCACGCCGGGGCCGGCGTGGCCCGCATCAGCCGCAGCCACCCCTTGCCGCGCTCCTGCGCGATCTCCACCCCGAAGGCGAACAGCACCAAGCTGAGGATGCCGAAGGCGCCGAAGCCCGGCATCATCATCGTGGATACGCGGGTGCCCGCCGGGAGGATTCCGCGGGCGTTCGGCGGCGCGAACATGAGGAACAGCAGGACCGGGATCGCGACGACGCCGATGACGAAGTCGGGCGCGCGGAGGCTGGCCACGAACTCCGCCCGCGCCTGCGCGAACCACAGGCGCCACGCGCCACCGCTGGGCTGGGCGTTGGCGCTGAGTCGCCGGCCGTCGCGACGATCGCTGGGAGCCGTCACGCCGCCACGCCCTCGCGCCGCGTCAGGGCCACGAAGGCGGCCTCCAGGTCGGCGTCGGTCACCGTCAGGTCGCGCAGCTCCACGCCCTGGGCGAACAGCTCGCGCAACAGGCGCTCGGGCTCGCTGGTGTACACCGCCAGCAGGCCACCGGGTTCGAGGTCGACCCGCTGCACGTCGGGCCTGCCCTCCAGGACCGACGCGGGCAGGTCGGCGCGGAAGCGCACCGTCCGGTCGGCGACGCGCCGCTTGACCTCGGACGGCGTCCCCTCGGCGATGATCCGCCCCTTGTCGATGACGACCAGGCGCCGCGCCACGGCGTCGGCCTCGGACAGGTGGTGGGTGGTGAACAGCACGGTCTTCCCGAGCTCCGCGAAGCCGACGACCTGCTGCCAGAAGGCGCGCCGACCCTCGACGTCGAGCGCCACGGTGGGCTCGTCGAGGAACAGCAGGTCGGGGTCGCCGACGATGGCCAGGGCGAAGTAGAGTCGCTGTCGCTCACCGCCGGAGAGGGTCGACACCAGCGCTCGCGCCCTCGGCTCGAGGCCGGCGCGGGCGAGCACCTCGTCGGTCGGCAGCGCGAACGGGTAGTAGCGCGCGAAGAGCTCCACGATCTCGCGGACCCGCAGCGCGGAGGGAACGCCGGACTCCTGCAGCATCACCCCCACCCGGCCGCGGGCCTCGCGCCGATCGGGCGACCCGCCGAACAGCCGCGCCTCCCCTGCCGTCGGCTGGGTCAGGCCGAGCATCACCCGGATCGACGTCGTCTTGCCCGCGCCGTTCGGCCCGAGGAACCCGACCACCTCGCCCGGCGCCACGGCCAGATCGACCCCCGCGAGCGCCCGAACGTCGCCGTAGCGCTTCTCCACGCCGCGCATCTCGACCACCATGGACGTACCTCCTGGGGGCCCATACTAGCGGCGCGCGGTGGCGGCAGGCATCCGCCATCGGTGGTCGGTCGCCTCCACCGATCGGGGGACGGCGACCGCCGGCCCCTGCCTGACTCGGCAGTTCGCGAGCTCCGCTCGCGAACTGCAATGCCTTGGGGTTGGGGCCTCCGGCCCCAACCCCAAGGCTCATTCGCCTTGCCCCAACGAGTACCCCGGCAGCCCGTCGAAGTCGTACAGGTGCTCCGTCTTGATGATCTCGTAGCCCGCGCCGTGGACGGTGGCGAGCAGCCGCAGCACGGCGTCGAAGTCGGTGACGGCGCCGTCGGCGGGGTGGAAGCGGCAACGCCAGTGGTCGGTGCAGAAGGTCTCCGCGAAGCCCTCGGGCCAGACCTTGACGCCGCGGTTGGTGACCATCTTCAGGTGCCAGCCGACCGCCTTCGCGGTGGCGGCGAGGGCCGGCCCGAGCATCTCGGGGTCGCGGTCGGACTCGCGCCAGTCGAGGAAGACGTCGACGCCGCGCAGGTCCTTGCGCTCGACCGGCGGCTCGGGCAGTTCGACCTGGAGGTCGACCTTGCGGTAGTGCACGGGCGGCAGGTGCAGGGGGTCTTCGCCGAGGCGCGCGATGACGGCGCCCGCGAAGCCCTGCGTGCCGACGCGCTCGATGCTGCTGCCGGCGCGGTAGAGGTCGCCGGTGTGGACGCCGTCCTCCAGCGTGCGCAGCCAGGCGTTGGCGACCCGCTGTGCGACGTCGGCCTGGCCGACGTGCACCAGCATCTGCACCGCCGCCAGCAGCATGCCCGAGGGGTTGGCGAGGTCCTGACCGGCGATGTCGGGCGCGCTGCCGTGGACGGCCTCGAACATCGCGACGCGGTCGCCGACGTTGGCGGAGCCGCCGAGGCCGACGGAGCCGGCGATCTGGGAGACGATGTCGGAGAGGATGTCGCCGTAGAGGTTGAGCGTGACCACGACGTCGAAGCGGTCGGGCGTGTCGGCGAGGCGAGCGGCGCCGATGTCGATGATCAGGTGCTCGGCCTCGATGTCGGGGTACTCGGCCGCGACCGCGTCGAAGGTGCGGTGGAACAGGCCGTCGGTCACCTTCATGATGTTGTCCTTGGTCATGCAGGTGACCTTGCGGCGCCCGTAGGCGCGGGCGTACGCGAACGCGAAGCGCACGATGCGCTCGCTGCCGGGCCGGGTGATGAGCTTGAGCGACTGGGTGACCTCGCGCGTCTGGCGGTGCTCGATGCCCGCGTAGAGGTCCTCCTCGTTCTCGCGCACGATGACGAGGTTCATGTTGTCGTGGTGCGTCGGCACGTAGGGGCCGTACGACTTGGTCTCGCGGACGTTGGCGAAGAGCCCGAGGCTCTTGCGCAGGGTGACGTTGACGCTCTTGTAGCCGCCGCCCTGGGGCGTGGTGATGGGCCCCTTGAGCAGCACCCGGTGCCGCCTCAGCAGGTTCCAGGCGTCGTCGGGCACGCCGGTGGCGACGCCGCGCTCGTACGCCACCTGGCCGAGCACGACCGGCTGCCAGTCGATGCGGGCGCCGGCGGCGTCCAGGATGCGCAGCGTGGCGCGGGTGATCTCGGGACCGATGCCATCGCCCTCGGCGACGACGACCGGGATGGGGCTCTGGGAGGCGTCCATGGCGCCAGGTTATGCCGCTCGCGGCGTCGCGCGCCAGCGCGTGCGCTGGCGCGACCGGCGGCCAACCCACCGTCAACCGTACTCGGCGGCGAGTCGCCGCACGCGCGCCAGCGCCAGCGCCAGCCGCGGCTCGCCGGGAGGCATCGCGTCGGCGGCAGCCTCCCACAGCTCGAGATCGTCGCCCCAGCGGTCGGCCAGCTCGTACAGGGCGTCCGCGTCCCCGCTGAGGAGCGCCGCCTGGCGCAGCGATTCCTCCAGGGTCTCGCGCGCCTCGCGCACGCCGGGCGCCTCGCTGAAGGGCAACAGCGGACCCTGCCACAGCGCGATGGCCTCGCGCGCCCGGCCGTCGGCGAGGAACGCACGCACCTCGGCGACGTCGGCAGCGACCGGCACCGCCCAGCGGTAGGGCGCCTCGCTGACCGGCAGCAGGCCGCGCAGGCGCGTGAGCAGGCCACGGAGACCGCTGCCGGTGAACGGCGGCTGGCCATCGGGCGTCAGGAAGTCGTTGAGCCGGTCGCGCGACACGCCCTCGGGGGAGAGCGTCAGCGCGAGCGCGACCTCCGCCAGCCGGGGCGAGAGGTCGACGAGGACGCCGTCCCAGCGGCACGCGACCGCGCCGAAGAAGCGTAGTCGGAGCTTGGGCCCGCCGCCGCCGACGGCGTCCCAGATGGGCGCGAAGAGGTCTGCGGGTCCGGCGAACAGGCGCAGCGCCAACGGGTGCAGGCCCGCGAGGATGCGGGCGAGGTCGGGCGGCACGTGGTGCGCCGCGCCGCCGGTCGCGAGGAGGTAGTACAGCGCGGCCGGCAGGCGCAGTTCGGCAGCGAGGTCGGTGGCCGTCATGGCGGTGCGCAGGTCGTCCCTGGCGCGCTCGCGGCGCGGGTCGCCCGGGTCGTCGCCTGCGCGCACGGCACGGACTGCGTCGGCCATGCCGCGGGCGAGGCGCGCGACGCGTTGAGCGTGGTCGCCCATGCCGGCGGCCAACTCGATCGCGTCCTCCGCCATCAGCGTGGCCTCGTCCACGCTCCCGAGGTCGAGCAGGGTGCGCACCGCCAGCTGCGCGAACAGTGCCCGGCGCGCCCGCGGCGCGCCCTCGACCAAGGGCCGCAGAAGCGCCAGGGACGCCTCCGGATCACCGCAGGCCAACTCCACGGACGCCCAGGTACTGCGGTAGAGGTCCGCCACGGCCGGCATGGTGCCCGTGAGGGCGGCCGCCGTGTCCGCGAGATTGCGCCGCAGCCCGGCCACGTCGCCTGTCAGGAGGCGGGCGAACGCCAGATCGTTGACCAGCCGCAGGCGGCGGGCACCGTCGCGCAGTTGGTGCTGATCGAACACGCCCAGGGCGAATTGTGCCCAGGCCCTGGCGCGCACGAACTCCCCGACGTGCACCAGCTTCGCCGCCAGCGTGCCTGCGTTCCGCGAGACGGCGTGGGGCGATCCGAAGTCCTCGGCCAGTCGCACGCTCTCCTCGAGCAGCACGGCGGCCGTGTCGAAGTCCGGGTGCAAGCGGCCGTATTGCCAGAGCGTCAGTGGCGTCCGGTGGGCGCTCACGGCCTGCTCGGCGAGGGCGAAGCCCTCCGCGGGCGGCAGCGAGCCGGCCCGTCGCGCCCGCAGCTCCGGGGCGCGATGCGCGGCCAGGTGGGCGTCGACGTCCGGTAGGACCGACGGCAGCTCACCGGTGTCCGCCGCCGCGACCAGCCGCCACTCCAACACCCGCTCCTGACGCGCGTATGCCGACGGCAGCGCCGATAGCAACAGGTGCAACCGGCGCGTCAGGCCGCGTTCGTGGAAGGCGGGGCCGGCCGTCCTGAGCAGGTCGTCGACGAGCTCGGGCGCGGCCAGAACGGCGAGTTCGAGTGCGTCGGTCCAGGCGCCGTCGCGGGCCAGGGCGCGGACGGCGAGCGCGGACGGCACCGGCTCGGCGAGGTCCGCCGCGACCAGCGGCCCAGCCGGCGCCGGTACGTGCAGCGGCGGCAGCCCCACCGCAGCGTGAGCCTCCCGCATCAGCTCGGTGAAACGACCTTCGGTCGCCCGCCACAGCTCCGCGACGCGCTCGTGCCCGAGGCCGCCGGGGACGATCTGGGCCGCCTCCTCGAGCGACATGCGCAGGTCGTCCGGACCCAGCCGGAGGCAGCGCGGCACCCACGTCGGCGTGGGCGGCGCATCGGACGCACGCAGGTCGATCACGACGCCGAAGCCGGTGCCGCGAAGCGCCCCGAGGTCGTCGAACAATGGCGCGTCCGCGATCTCCGAGGTGACCGCGAGCCACAGCGGCTGGAGGTCGGCGGCGTGGTGGCGGAGTCCCTGGAGGTGCGCGCGGTAGGGCAGCGCTTGGGGCAAGAGCGGAGCCCCCAGGACGTCGTTCAGCGCCTCGGCCAGGGCGTTGCCCTGCGCCACGTCGTCGCCGGCGGAGGTCCTGGGAAGCGTCCACCAGGCGGTCCGTCGCCTCGTACGCAACGCGTCGAGCACGTAAGGCACCCCATGGGCCTCGCCGCCGAGCAGGAGCACCGGACGATCGGCGCCCAGGACCGCGTCGAGTTGCCGCGCCAGCCACACGCGAGCACGATAGCGCGCCACGCGTCGACGCGGTCCTGCGATGACGCGGGCCACCCCTGTACGGGGCTGTGCCGGCGCGCGCCCGGGTCAGGTGATCGGTACCGCCCGTCGCCCGCCCCGCGCGGGTCCTGGTGGTGGCCGGCGAACCCTGCTTGCGAGGGCCGCGTCCGCGCGCGCGGTCAGAGGCTCCGCCGGCGTGGCTTCCTCGGCTCGCTGCAGCTCGACGGCGCGCAGCCAACGAACCTCGCGCAACCACACGTGCCCGCCCCGAACATCGAACCGCGTCGACGCCTCGATGATGCGCCTCGCTTCCTGGTACGTCATGGGAACCTCCTTCGACTCGAAAAGGTTAGAGGCGGGGCCGCTTCACCTGCGCTGCACGTTCGCGGGTCTCGCTGAAGCGGGTCTGAAGCGGGTCTGAAGCGGGGTCCCGATTGTCTTCGTGCATCTCGGGAGGTGATCCATGCACGTCCTGGCACGCACGCTCCGCACCATCCTCGCCACCCTCGTCCTCACGAGCCTGGTCGTCGCTTCGGGCGGCCTCCCGACCCCGACGACGATCGCGGGCAGTTCTGGCCAGCCCGGCGATGTCGACGTCGGCGCCGACCCGTTGGCCCCCACGATCTGGCTGGCCGGCAGTTCCGGCCAACCCGGCGACATCGACGTCGGCTGACCATCGACCCCTCCGAGCGCTCGCCGAGACGCGTAGCAGCCATCTAGCAGCGCTCGCCGAAGGGACTCGCGCCCGCCCTGTCCGGGCGGGCGCACCTTGACCAAGCCCATGGCCGACCTCGCGACTGTTCCGTCCACGATCGACCAGCTCGGCTTCCAGTACCAGCCGGTCATCCCCTTGCACCCGGGGCTCGCCGGCTGGCACGAGGCGCTGCTTCGTTGGCACCTACCGGATGGCACCATCCGCGGCCCACAGCACGTGCTCCCCTACTGGCTCGGGCCGCACCGGCAACCGACCTTCACCCGCTTCACCGTCGCACAGGCCGCCCGACTCCTCCAGCGTGACCCGCAAGCGAGGCTGAGCATCAACCTCAGCCCGCGGCAAGTGGTGCACCCCACCGCCATGGCCGCGCTCGCCGACCTGCTACCGACCCTGCGGGGGCGCTTGATCGTCGAGGTGACCGAGCAGCACTACCGTGACGTCATGGGCCTGTGGTCCACCCTCGAGTCGCTGGCCACGCAATGCCAACTCGTGCTGCTCGACGATCTCACCGTGGAGGACCTCCGCCGACCCGCGCGCGCGCATGCGCCGGTCGACGGCATCAAGCTCGACCGCACCGTGCTGGCGGCGCTCGTCGATCCCGACACGCGGGCCGCGACGGCCGACGCGCTGCGAGGCGTGGCCGATCGCTACGCCATCGTGGTCGCGGAGGGTGTGGAGGACGTGGGGCACTTGCAGCTGCTCGATGGGTTGGGCATCACGCATGCGCAGGGTTTCGGCATCGGACGCCCCACGGCGCAGCCCGCGGCGACGACGTGGCCCGACGACGCTCCGCTACGGCCGCCCATCGGCGCCGTTCGCACACCCGCGGCGCGCTATCGTCGGGGCTGACCCCCGGCGCGACGCGCCCACGATCGCGATCGGCCGGGCGGCATGGAGGCGTTCATGGCCGTCGACACCGTCGCCGCTAGCTCGGCGCCCGCCGCCGAAGCGGCGCACACCACGACCACGGACCGGCTGCTCGCGCGCCAACGAGCGTACCTGCTACCCGTCCAGAGCCGCATGCTCTACTACGGCGAGCGCCCGCTGGTCGTCGCGCGCGCCCAGGGCGACTGGCTGTGGGACCACGACGGCAAGCGTTACCTCGACTTCTTCGGCGGCATCCTGACCGTCTCGGTGGGGCACGCCAACCCCGACGTGGTGGAGGCGACCGCGCAACAGATGCGCACGGTAGGGCACACCAGCACGCTGTACGTCAACGAGATCACGGTGAAGGTCGCGGAGAAGCTGGCCGCGATCACGCCCGGCCGACTCCAGGTGTCGTTCTTCACGAACAGCGGCACCGAGGCCGACGAGATGGCCATCATGGCGGCGCGCACCTTCACCGGCCACCGCGACGTCGTGTCCCTGCGCCACGCCTACGCGGGCCGCAGCGCGTCGATGATGGCGATGACGGCCCACGCCAACTGGAGGCAGGGAGGCGTCTACGACGGGCACATCAAGCAGGTGCGCAGCCCCAACCTCTACCGCAAGCCGGTCGGAATGACCGACGCGGCCTACCTCGATTTCCTGATCGACGACCTCGCCGACTTCCTCGCCCCCTGCACCGACGGCAAGATCGCCGCCTTCATGGCCGAGCCGATCCAAGGCGTGGGCGGCTTCGCGGTCGCGCCCGCCGACTACTTCCGGCGGGGCGAGCCGCTCGTGCGCGAGGCGGGCGGGATCCTCATCATCGACGAGGTCCAGACGGGCTGGGGCCGCACAGGCAAGCACTGGTGCGGCATCGAGCACTGGGGCGTGGAGCCCGACGTCATGACCTTCGCCAAGGGCATCGCCAACGGCGCGCCCGTCGGTGCGACGGTGATGACGCCCGAGGTGGCGGAGTCGGTGCAAGCGCTGACGCTGTCGACCTTCGGCGGCAATCCCGTGTCGATGGCGCAGGCCCTCGCGACCATCGACTACATCGAGCGGCACCGGCTGTGGGAGAACGCCGACGCCCAGGGCGCGCGGTTGCGCGAGCACCTCGAGGTGCTCATGTCCGCCCATGACTTCGTGGGTGACGTCCGCGGCATGGGGCTCATGCAGGGCGTCGAGATCGTCGCTCCTGGCACCGCCGACCCCGACCCGACCCTGGCCAACGCCCTGCTGAACGCCGCCCGCGACGAGGGGCTGCTGATCGGCAAAGGCGGCCGCTGGGGCAACGTCTTGAGGATCGCGCCGATGCTCACCGTCACCGCGGCCCTCGTCGACGAGGGGTTCGAGCGGCTGTCGCGGGCCGCGGCATCGGTCGCCTGAGGGTGGCGAGCGACGTCGTGGTGGCCCGCGGGCCCGTGCCGGGGGCCTGCTAACCTGGAGGTGTCCCGATGTCGTCCCGCTCCCTGAAAGGAGCCGACCTCGATGAACCGCCAGGACATCCTCGAACTCCAGCGCCACCGCAGCCACCCCTCGCTCAGCATCCTGCTCCCCACCCACCGCACGTCGCCCGACAACAAGCGCGACCCCATCCTGCTCAAGAACCTCGTCACCGAGGCCACCGATCGGCTCGTCGAGCTGCTCGGCAAGCGCGACGCGGCGGGGATGATCCGCGAGCTCGAGCGCCAGGTGGCCGCGATCGACCTGCGCCGCACGCTCGACGGCATGGCGATCTTCGTCAACGCCGAGCACGCGGGCGTGTACCTGCTGCCCGTGCCGCTCACCCCGCGGGTCGTCATCGGCGACACCTTCGCCACCCGCGATCTGGTGTTCGCCATGAACCGCTCGCCGCGCCATTGGGTGCTCGCCCTCTCCGAGCAGCCCACGCGCCTGTTCGAGGGCGTCCGCGACACCCTGGTCGAGGTGCATGGCGGCGGCTTCCCCATGGTCCACGAGAACCCCGAGGCCGCCGAGCCGCTGCCCGAGATGACGGAGCGCTCCAAGCTCGAGCAGGCCTGGCACAGGCAGTTCTTCCGCGAGATCGACCAGGCGCTGGCGGCCTACACGAAGGCCGATCCGCTGCCGCTCTGCGTCGTCGGCGTGGAGCGCTGGCTGGCGTACTTCAAGGACGTCACCGCCCACAAGGACATCGCCGTCACCCTCACCGGCAACCATGACCAGACGCCGCCGCACGAGCTCGCCAAGCTGGTGTGGCCCGCGATGTCCGACGCGCTCACGGCCAGGCGCCGGCGTGCGTTGGACGCGCTCGAGGCCGCGATCGGCGCGCAACGCTTCGCCTCCGGCCTGGGCGAGGCGTGGCGCCGCGCCCAGGAGGGTCGGGGCGATCTCCTCCTCGTCGAGCGCGACTACCACCAGGCGGCGCGTTTCGACGAGGCCACGAACCAGTTGCACCTGGTGGCCGATGGTGACGACAGGGCCAGCATGGCCGACGCCGTGGACGACCTCATCGAACTCGTGCTCGCCAAGCAGGGCGACGTCGTCTTCGTCGAGGACGGCGCGCTGGAGGGGCATGGCCGGGTGGCGTTGACGCTGCGGTACTGAGCGGCCGTTCCCGCCCTTCAGCTCCCGGTCCGGCCGGGGGCGGCCCCGCGGGTCCCCCGTGCACCCGGCGTCGACCCGTGGCCGACGGCGCGCCCGGCCCGCCGCTCGGGGACCTCTGCGGGTTCGCCGTCCCCACGCGATGCCTCGGCCTCCACCTCGACGGTGCCGAGGAGCCCCGAACCCGCGTCCCGGATGATCCGCGTCAGCCGCTGCTCCGCCCGTCGATCGAGCCCCCCGACGTCGGTGACCAGCAGCACGCCGGTCGCGAAGCGGGCCAACAGCCGCCCGTCCTCGACCGCCTCGAGTGGCGGCGCATGGACCACGATGGCGTCGTACGCGGCCCAGCGCTCCAGCGCCTCGCCGAAACCGGCGAACAGCGCCGGCGCGGTGCCGGGCGCGGGCCGGGCGGGGCGGAACTGCGGCACGAGGTCGAGCGAACGCCCGTCGGAGACGTCGATGGTCACCAGGTGGTGGGACCCGGCGGGATGCTGCAGCCATTCGAGGGTCGTCGCGGCGCGCGGGCCGGCGTCGCCGGCGTCCGTCGGCTCCGGCACGCCGTAGCGGGATGCCAGCGCCGGCGCGTAGATCACGCCGTCGACGAGGAGCGTCCGCGCCCCGTTGTACGCCAGCTCCTCCGCCAACAGACTCGCCACGTCGACGGCGCCCGCCGGCTGCAGAGCTCCGCTGACCATGACCACGCGCGGTCGCGCTTGGGCGGTCAGCGCCAACACGCGCACGCGCAGTCGGTCGGCCGCCTCGAACGAGGCCGGATCGCGGTCCATCCGCGGCCGGGGGAACACCGCCAACGGCGTGCCTCCCCGACGGGCCCCGACCTCGGGCCGGCCGCGCCGTCTCGCTGGACGACCCGCGCGGGTCGACGACCGCTGTGCCACGAAGCCGACGAGCCCGCCGATCAGCGCGGCCGCCGCCGCCACGATCACCGTGGGTGCGGGCGCCCAGCGGACCGGGCCGGCGCGCTCGAGCGCGAGAGGCGGCTCGCCCGCGGCGATCGCCGCCGCCAGCTCCGTGCGCGTCTCGATGAGTCGACCGCGGGCGGCGACCAGCTCGGTCACGCGTCCGTCGTCCCCACCCCCGAGCACCTGCTGCGCGCGCACCTCCTCGGCCAGGGCATCGATGCTCGCGTCGAGCTCCGCCAAGGCGCGCTGGCCCTGCGCACCCGCAGCGGAGCGATCGAGGGCCTCGAGCGCGTCCGCCACGGCCGCGGCCTCGCGGGTGGCGGTCCAGGGCGCGCGCGCGCGCAACGCGAGCCACAACTCCACGCCGTCCGTCCCTGCGGGATCGAGCCGCGCCTGCAGGCGATCGCGCAGCTCGGCGACCTCGGCCGCCGTCGGCTCTCCCGAACCGAGAGATCGAAGCGCAGCGCGCAAGACGTCTTCCTGCGCGATCGCGGCGAGGAACGCGTCGCGGTCGGCGTCTCCCTCCACCAGCGTCGGCTCGAAACGCCAGCCGACCGTCGCCTCGAAGCTCGGCGCGGCCCAGGCCGCCAGGACCAGGCCGACGACGGCCGCCCCCACGGCGAAGGCGAGCACGAACCCGAAGGTGGTGATGCGGCGGCTGCGGTGATCGTCCAAGGTCCTGCGATCGTACCGTCTCCGCGGGCGCCGCCGCGGATGGGATGACCGTGGCGGACACCGCCGCGCAGATGCCGCGTTCGGCGGCCTGGGCTTCTACCCGTTCGCGGCGCTACCATGGGGCGGACGAGGTGCCCCATGAACGCGTCGCACGCCACCGCCCACCCCCGGGACGCGGAACACCGTCCCCCCTCCCAGCGCAAGAGCGATCCCAGCGAAACCACCGACGCCCCCGCCATCGAGCGGCGTGGCGACGTCTGGCACCTGCGCTCGTACCGCGCCGTGCGGCGCGTGCTGCGCGACGCGGACGCCACCCGCCAAGCCGGCTTCAACGCCGAGCTGTCGCGCCGCAGCTCGCTGCGGCAGCCGGTCCTCTTCCAGGACGGCGCCGAGCACCGCGAGCAACGCACGGCCATCGCCCGCTTCTTCACCCCCAAGACCGTGGACGAGCGCTACCGGACGCTGATGACCGAGCTCGCCGACGCCCTCGTGGACGACCTGCGCGCCGCCGGAGCCGCCGACCTCGACGACGTGAGCCTGCGGCTGGCCGTCGAGGTCGCCGCTCGCGTCGTCGGGCTCACGGACTCACGTCGCCCCGGCATGGCGGGGCGCCTCGAGGCGGTGCTGTCGCTGGAGCGGCTCACGGCGGCGTCGCCCGTGCGGCGGACCGTCGGGATGTTCCTGGCGCAGGCACGCATGTGGTGGTTCTACCTGCTCGACGTTCGCCCCGCGATCGCCGCGCGCCGCCGGGAGCCGCGCGAGGACGTCATCAGCCACCTGCTCGCCAAGGATTACCGCGGCGTCGAGATCCTCATCGAATGCATCACCTACGGCGCCGCCGGCATGGCCACGACCCGCGAGTTCATCTGCATGGCCGCCTGGCACCTGCTCGAGGCGCCGGAGCTGCGCGCGCGGTACCTCGCCGCCGACGAGGCCGGGCGCCACCGCATCCTGCACGAGATCCTCCGCCTCGAGCCGGTGGTCGCCCACCTCTACCGCCGCGCGGTCGCCGACGTCGAGGTCGAGCACGACGGCGTCGCCCACCGCATCCCGGCCGGCGCGCTCATCGACCTCGACCTGCGGGCGGCGAACGCCGATCCGGAGGCCGTCGGCGAGGAACCGCTGCGACTGCACCCGGAGCGCGAGCTCGCCGCCGGCGTGCAGCCGGCCGCGCTGAGCTTCGGCGACGGCGCGCACCGCTGCCCCGGCGCCTTCATCGCGATCCAGGAGAGCGACGTCTTCCTGCAGCGCTTCCTGCGCCTGCCGCTCGAGGTGGTGAGCCCGCCGGAGCTGCGCTGGAACGAGCTGATCGAGAGCTACGAGCTGCGGGGGTTCCGGGTGAAGGTGGCGGGCGAGCCGCCGGTGAGCGGGGACGTTCCCTAGTCCGCCGCCACCTCGCCGGGCACGTAGTCCGGCGACTGGTGGCGGAAGTAGGTGTCGTACAGCTCGGCGTAGTGGCCGCCCTGGGTCAGCAGTTCGTCGTGGCTCCCCTGCTCGATGACCTCGCCCTGGCGCAACACCAGGATGCGGTCGACGGCGCGGATGGTCGAGAGGCGGTGGGCGATGACGATCGCCGTGCGGCCCTGCAGCACCACGTCGAGGCCCTCCTGGATCTGCGCCTCGGTCAGCGGGTCGACGCTCGCGGTGGCCTCGTCGAGGATGAGGATGGCCGGATCCTGCAGCAGCACCCGAGCGAGGGCCACCAGCTGGCGCTGACCCATCGAGATGCCGCGCCCACCCTCGCCGACGTCGGTGTCGAGCCCCTGGGGCAGCGCGGCGAGCCAGTCGCCGCCACCCACCTGCCCGCACACGGCGGCCACCGCCGCGTCGTCCGCGTCGGGGCTGCCGTAGCGGACGTTGTCGCGTACCGTGCCGCGGAAGAGGAAAGGCGTCTGCTGCACGATGCCGAGCGCTCTTCGGTAGTCGGCGAGGTCGAGCGTGCGCAGGTCGCGGCCGTCGACCAGCAGCAAGCCGCCCTGGAACTCGTAGAAGCGCGCGATGAGCTTGCCGAGGCTCGACTTGCCCGCGCCCGTGTGGCCGACCAGCGCGACGGTCTCGCCCGCCGCGATCGTCAGCGAGAAGCCCTCCAGCACCGTCTCCTGGTCCGTGTAGCGGAAGTCGACGCGGCGGAACTCGATCTCGCCGCGCAGCCGGCCGGCGGGCTCGGCAGCCCGCTGCCGCACGCGCGGCTCGGCGTCGATCAGCGCGAACACCCGCTCGCTCGCCGACAGCCCGAGCTGGAACTGGCTCCAGAAGGACGAGATGCTGGTGAGCGGGAACCAGAACAGCGCGACGGCCTCGACGAACAGGAACCACTGGCCGGGCGTGGCGATGCCCGCGAGCACGCTGCTACCGCCGAAGTACACGACCGCCGCGGTGCCGATCCCGGCGACGGTGCCGAGCACCGGGAAGATCGACGAGAACACCAGGCCCTGCCGCAGGTTGAGCCGGTACGAACGGGCGTTGACGTCGCGGAAGGTCGCGTAGACGGCCGCCTCCTGGCGGAAGGCCTTGGCGACGGAGATGCCGGTGATCGACTCCTGCACGGTGGCGTTGACGTCGGCGAGCACGCGCCGCGCCTGCTGGGTGGTGTGCCGGGCGATGCGGCGGAAGGCGAGCGCGATCGCCACGATGAAGGGCGCGATGGCGAGGGCGATCAGCGCGAGGCGCGGGTTGATGTAGAGCAGCACCCCCGCGACGATGACCACCTGCAGCAGCTGACTCATGAGGTTGAGCGTCAGCGTCACCACCGTGGCGAAGTCCTGCGTATCGCTGGTGACGCGGCTGACCACGCGCCCGGTGGCGTACTCGTCGTAGAAGGACATGTCGCGGGCGAGCACGGCGTCGAAGGCGTCGCGCCGCAGGTCCAGCACCACGTTGGCGACCGCCGTGGCGGTCAGCCACTGGCGCAGGAAGTTGAGGGTCCACGACAGCCCGCCGGCGAGCAGGAGGGCGAGCAGGATCCAGCCGGCGCGGGCGAAGAGAACCCCCGGCTCGGGGCTCGCGACCTCGGCGGCCCCGTCCACCGCCAGCCGGTCGATCCCGGTCGCGACCAACACCGGCAACGCAGCGTCGAGCACGGCCGCACCGGAGATCGCGCCCGAGACGACCGCCATCGTCGGCAGGAAGGGGCGGAAGTAGCGGACGATGCGGCCCAGCAGCTGCCGGTCGCTGTAGCTGCGGTCGTAGCCCTCGGCCGCCAGGCCGTCCATGACGAAGCCCACGTCAGTACCTCGCGAAGATGCGCCGGTAGAGGTCGCAGCGCCGCAAGAGCTCGTCGTGGGTCCCCTGGTCGACCAGTTCGCCCTGGTGGAGCACCAGGATGAGGTCGGCCCGGCGGATCTGCGACAGGCGGTGGGTGATCAGCAGCGTCGTGCGGCCCTCGAGCACCGCGGCGATCGCCCGCTGGATGGCGTCCTCGGTCGCGCTGTCGACGGCGCTGGTGGCGTCGTCGAGCACCAGGATGCGCGGGTCGGTGAGTAGGGCGCGGGCGATCGCCAGCCGCTGGCGCTGGCCGCCGGAGAGGGTGACGCCGCGCTGGCCGACGACGGTGGCGTAGCCGTCGCGGAAGCGCTCGATGAAGCAATGCGCCTGCGCGTCCTTGGCCGCCGCCACCACCGCCTCGCGCGTCGCGTTCGCCCCGAGCCCGAAGGCGATGTTCTCCTCGACCGTGCGCGAGAAGAGGAACACGTCCTGCTCGATGACCGACACCTGCGAGCGCAGCGCCTCGAGCTGCCAGTCGCGCACGTCGACGCCGTCGACCGTGATGCGTCCGGAGGTGGCGTCGTAGGTGCGGTTGACGAGCTTGGTGAGGGTGCTCTTGCCCGAGCCGGTCTGACCGACGATCGCCACCGTCTGGCCCGGGCGCACGCGGAACGAGACGCCCTTGAGCCCGTGGCGGCCCGGGGACGCGCCCTCGTACGCGAAGCCCACGTCCTCGAACGCGATCTCGCCCCGCATCGGCGCCGCGTGCCCGTCGGGGTTCTCGTCGAGTTCGCTCTCGGCCTTCATCAGCTCGAGGATGCGCGAGGCGCCGGCGAGGCCGAGCTGTACGAGCGAGAAGGTGAAGATCGAGATGAAGGCGGGGAAGCGCAGGATGCCCATGAGGCCCATGTAGGCGACCAGCTCACCGGTGCTCAGCGACCCCTGGGCGAGCAGCCACAGGCCGTGGGCGAAGGCGGCCGTGGTCGCCACGCCGAGAAGCAGGATCGGCAGGTAGCGGGCCTGGATCTTGCCCTGCTGCACGAAGAGGTCGCGGAAGCGGCCGGCGGCGGCGAGGAACTTGTCGCGCTCCTGCCCCTCCTGGGCGGTCGATTTGACGACCTCGATGCCGGTGATCGTCTCGTTGAGGCCGGCGTTGACGACCCCGAACTGGCGCCGCAGTGCGCCGGAGACGGGGTTGAGCTGGTGCATGTAGTGCCGCAACGCGACGACGAACGCCGCCACGAACGCCAGCGGGGCGACCAGCAGCTGCGGCTCCAGGCGGGCGATGAACAGGATCGGGACGACGATGCCGATCAGCGAGTCGGTGATCAGCGCCACGCCGGGGTTCATCATCCCGTTGAGCTGCCGCACGTCGTTGCTGGCGCGCGCCATGACGTCGCCGACCCGCTGCCGGTTGTGGAACGTCTGGCTCTTGCCGAGCAGGCTGAGGTAGAGCTCGTCGCGCGCGTCGCGCTCGAGCCGCTGCCCGAGCGTCTCGATGGCGAAGCTGCTCGCGAGCGAGAGGACGCCGCGCAGCGCGACGGCGCCGAGCACGCCGAGCGCGAGGGTTAGCAGCGTGCGCGCGCTCGGGTCGGGCGACAGGACCGCGTCGAAGGCCAGGCCTGTCAGCCGCGGCACCGCCGACGAGAGCACGCTGGCGACGATGGCGGCCGCGAAGAAGCCGACGAGCAGGCCCGGCTGGTGCAGCAGGTGCGACACCACCCAGCGCAGCGGGCCGCGCCGGTCGGTGCTGCGGGTGCCCTCGACGCTGAACTCGCTCCGGGGAGCGCCGAGCGGGATGGGCTGAACGGTCACCGTGCCTCCGGGGCACGCGCGGTTCGCGCGCGAGCGGCCCGCAGATTACCGCGTGTGTGTGCGTCCGCGATCGCGGGCGCACCTGCGCCGGCGCCATACGATGGCGGCAGATGCCCCACACCCCGCTCACGCCCGCCGCCCGCCTGCGCGCCCTCAAACGCCACGTGTGGCTCGGCCGCCACGGCTTCCTGGCCACCAGCGCGCCTGGGCTCGAGTCGCTGGTGGCGGAAGAGGTCGCGCGCCTGCCCGAGGTCGCGACGGTCGACGCGCGCACCGGGGCCGTCGCCTTCGAGGCACCGTTCGACACCGTCTACCCGGCGCTGCTGCGACTGCGCGTCGCGGAGTCGCTGCGGATCTTCCTGGCGCAGGGCGTGGCGGCCGGCAGCTTCCCGATGCTCTTCGACCAGCTGCAGCGCGTCCGCTGGGCGCTGTGGTTGCCGGCGTCCTGCGCCGTCACCGTCCGCGTGCGTTCCAGCAAGTCGCGCCTACGCGACGACGCGGGACTCGAACGGACGCTGCGGCGCGCGCTCCTGGCGGGTGGCGTCGATGCCGGCGACGGTCACGTGGGCAGGGACGCGGCCGATGGCGACGCCAGCGCCGCCGCGCCCGTCACCCTGCACCTGCACCTGCACCACGACCGCGCGTCGGTCGCGCTCGACGCCGGCGGGGCGCTGCACCGCCGGCAGGGCGACAAGTGGGTGTCGCCGACGACGATCCGCGAGACGACGGCCGCGGCGCTGGTCCGCCTCGCCGGCGTGGCCGACCCGCCAGGCGAGCCCGACCTGCTGTGCGACCCCTTCTGCGGCTCCGGCACGCTGGTCGCCGAGGCGCTCGACGCGCTGTCGGGCGCGGCGGCAGGCCGCGCGCGGGGGGGCGACGCGCTCGCCGTCCCCCTCGCGGCGTCACCCGCGTGGAAGCCGGAGCGCTGGGCGCACGCGCGCCGCCTCCACGGCGGACCGGGCGCGCTCGCGGAGACGCCCATGGTGCTGGCGTCCGACGCCGATGCGGCGGCGGTGCGGGCGGCGAACCACAACCTCGCGGCCCTCGGCTACGGCCCGCGGGCGCGGGCCGAGGTCGCCTCGGCGCAGTCGCTCGACCTCGCCGCGCTCGCGACCGAGCGCGGGGCCCGCCGTCCGCTCCTGCTCACCAACCCGCCGTACGGCCGGCTCGCCGGCGCCCGCGGCGCGGCGCCCACCGAGCTGCTGCGCGGGCTGCTCGCCTCGGCGACGGGGTGGCGCTTCGCGCTGCTCTACCCGCGCCCGAACGACCTCGAGGGCGTCGCCGGGGTCGAACTGCTCGAGGTGCGCACGATCGTCACGGGCGGGCTGCGCAACGCGGTGCTGGTTGGCCGCGTGAACGAACCCGGCGGCTAGCGCCGCGGGGCGAGACTGGACCCGGGCCGCCCTCGTGTCGGATACTGCGGCGCAGATGGTAGCGGTTCGAAACCGACGACGCCTCCTCGGCCCAGCAGCCGACGGCTAGGGCATGCATCGTCTCGCGAGGGCGCTCTCGCTCGAGACCGAACGCGGCGTGACGGCGCGCTTCGCGTTGCTGGCGGGTCTGCAGGAGTTCGCCATCTGGCTCCCGCTGCCCGTGCTCGTCCTGCACATGACCGACCGCGGCCTCGACCTGGCGATGATCGGCGTCGCGTTCGCGATCCGCGCCGTCCTGGTGGTGCTGCTCGAGATCCCCACCGGCGGCCTCGCCGACGCGATCGGACGCAAGCCGATCGCCCTCGCGTCGCAGACCGCGACCCTCCTGTCGTTCGCCTTCCTGCTGGTCGTCACCGGTCCGATCACGCTGCTGGCGTACGCCCTGTTCCAGGGCGTGGGCGCCGCGCTGCACAGCGGCGCGCTCGAGGCCTGGTACGTCGACAAGCTCAAGGCGACCGGACCCGCCGTCGACCTGCAGAAGAACCTCGCCACCATCAGCGTCGCCCAGACCGCCGCCATGCTCGTCGGGGCCGCCGTCGGCGGCACGCTGCCGTCGCTGACGAGCGGTCTCGGGCTTCCCTGGCCGCTGTCGGGCTTCGGCGTCGCACTGCTCGCGGGGCTGGTGCTGCGGGTCGTCGTGTGGTGGCTGACGGTCGCGCTCGTCGAGGAACCCGAGTTCGACGGCAAGAGCAGCCTTTCCGATGCGCTGACCGCCCCGAGCATCGTGCGCGATGGCCTGCGCCTCGCGGTGCGCATCCCCGTGATGCCGTACCTGCTCTTCGCCGGAGCGTCGATGGGGGTCGCGATGATCGCCATCGAGACCTTCTGGCAACCGATCGCCAGCCTGACGTTCGGGGCGGATCCCGAGACCAGCGTCGTGTACGGCGCGCTCGGCTTCACGCTGGGCGCAGCGGGCCTGCTCGGCAGCCTGGTGGTCATGCGCCACGGCGATCGCTTCCCCGGAGGGCCGGCGGCGCTCGCCGGCGCCAGCGTCGTCGTCAAGGGCGGTGCGATCCTGCTGCTTGCGCTGCACGCGGGCGGGTTGGGCGTCGCCGTGGGGCTCGCGTTGGCCTACTTCGCCGTCGCGACGCAGAACGTCCCGCACGACACCCTGCTCAACGACGCCGTCCCCAACGAGCGGCGCTCGATCCTGCTGAGCATCAACTCGCTGGTGTTCTTCCTCGGCATCGCCGTCGGATCGGGCGTCCTGGGACCGCTGGCCAGCGTCACCGATCCGCGATTGGCGCTGGCGATCGCCGGCGGCTTCACGCTGCTCGCGGCGATCGCCTACGTCGGGGTGGCGGTCGTGGGGCGGCGGGCGGCGACCGAGGCAAGCCGCCCAGCGGGCGCGATCGAGCCGTCGTAGGTCGAGGTACGCCGTCGGCGGGGGCGGCCGCGCGTGCTGGTGGATGCCTCCCCTCCCGCCGTTCGCCGGCTGAAGGCACGCTCCTCAGGCTGGCCGCAACGCCTGACCATACGGTTGGGGAAGTGTCGTACGCTCGTTGCATCGGGTCATGCGAAGGCGGTTCGAGTCGCTCGCTCCGTGCGCTTTGCCATCAGGAGGTGCACCATGCCACGACCGACCATCCTCGTGTCCATCCTCGCGGCGCTCGTGCTGCTTCTCAGCGCGTGCGATCCGGCCGGCAACGGCGGCAACGGCGACGCGGCCTACGGCGAGGACGACCTCGACCAGGCCGTGACCAGCGTCGGCAACGATCTCGGGGAGCTGGGCACCGCGTTCGAGACCGAACTCGGCGTGGCCGCCCTCGACGCCTTCCCCGGCGCCTTCCCCGCCGTCTCCGAACCGGTCGTCGTCAGCGACGGCGCGCTGTCGCTTCGCTTCATCCGCCCGTCCCAGGCGGGATCGCTCCCCCGCGGCATCTGGGCGTGGGACGAAGGTACCTTCGACTGGGTGGACGCCGGGGACTCCGACGACCTCGTGCTGCAGTGGACCTTCTTGGACGCCGCGAACGACACGCACACCGCGACCATCACGGTCGACTGGGGCGTGACCACCCAGGTCCGCGACGAGGCCGGCGACCTCGTCGAAGTGCCCTCGGCCATGAACGTGACGATGACGGTCGACACGACCACCGTGGCCGACGTCGACACCGAGTTCGACTGGTACTCCGCCGACACGTGCACCGACGGCATCCTCGAGCCCGACCGCGTGGTCGTCGACGGCTCGTTCGGCGTCGATGCCACGTTGGCGCTCAACGCGATCACCCTCGAGATCACGCCCGTTTCGGCCACGGACGCCCAGGTCGCCGCGAGTGGCGGGATCGTCGCGTCCGCCGAGGGCGACCGCGCGGGCCTGGATTGGGACGTCACGCTGAGGGGTCCCCTGACGCGCGGCAGCGACTGCTTCATCGACGACTTCGAGGTCGAGAGCGGCGCCGTCGACGTGCTGCTGTTCAGCGAGCGGGCCGGCGTCACCTCCAGCTTCGGCGTCGACCTGAACTTCGACACCATCGTCGTGGACGACGTCACCGGCGAGTTCGTGGCGGTCGACCTCGACGGCGACCTCAGCGTCGATGGCGCGGCCGCGGTCAGCTTCAGCGGCACGCTGGACGACGAAGACGACGACGGCATCCCCGGCGACAACCTCCTCCTGGTGTTCGCCAACGGCGACACCACCACCCTCGAGGCGTTCATCGAGAGCCAGCTCGAGACCACCGCGACCGCGGCGATGCGGGTCCTCTCGCTGTTCCGCTGAGGCCCGCCGACCGCCCCCGCCTCGTCCCCGCGGGGGCCCCGCGGGGCGCCCCCCCCGCGCGCGCGGGGGCGCGCCCCCCCGCGGGGCCCGGGG
>CAZJUA010000124.1:0-5328 GCA_964549045.1 uncultured bacterium
GGCCGCGGGGCGGCGGGGGGGGGGAACGTTCGGGGCGGCGTGGGGGGCCCCGCGGCCCGGGGCGGGGGGCGCGGCGGGGCCGGCGACGAGCCGCAGGACGGCGGGCGCATCCGGCAGGGTGGCGCCCCCGGGAACGAGATCGACCGAGGCGTCGCCCGTGGGCCTGGCGCGAAAGCCGAGGCGCCGGTAGAAGTCGGTCGCGCGCTCGAGGTCGTGCACGCGCCAGGTGGCGGCGTCGAGGGCGAACGTCGGCTGCATGCACGCACGCTACGCCACCGCGAGCGACCGCGCCAGCTGCCGTGGACGCGCCGCCACGCGATCATGCCGACACGCCCGCTCGGGATTCCCCGGTAGACTGCTCGCCGCATGGACGCCGCGCCTGCCCCACCCGTCGTCGCCCTCGAGGCCCTCACCAAGCGCTACCTGCAGCCGGCCCACCTGGCGGTCGAGGACCTCACCCTCGACGTCGCGCCGGGCGAGATCGTCTGCCTGCTCGGCCCCTCGGGCTGCGGCAAGACCACGCTGCTGCGGCTGATCGCCGGCTTCGAGATGCCCGACGCCGGCCTGGTGCGCATCGCCGGGGCCACCGTGGCGGGCCCGGACACCTGGGTGTCGCCCGATCGCCGGCGCATCGGCTTCGTCTTCCAGGACTACGCGCTCTTCCCCCACATGACGGTGCTGCAGAACGTCGCCTTCGGGCTGCGCGGCACCAACCGCGCGGGGCGCGAGCGACGCGCCGCCGAGGTGCTCGACCTGGTGGGGCTGACGATCTTCGCGGGCCGCTACCCACACCAGCTGTCGGGCGGGCAGCAGCAGCGGGTCGCGCTGGCGCGCGCGTTGGCGCCGCAGCCCGCGGTCATCCTGCTCGACGAGCCGTTCAGCAACCTCGACGCCGCGCTGCGCGGCAGCACCCGTGACGAGGTGCGGGCGATCCTCAAGCGCACGGGCACCACCGCGGTGCTGGTCACGCACGACCAGGAGGAGGCGTTGACCTTCGCCGACCGCATCGCGGTCATGCGCGCCGGCCGCCTCGAGCAGGACGGCGCACCGGAGGAGGTCTACGCTCGCCCGCGCACGGCCTTCGTCGCCAGCTTCCTGGGCCGCACCAACCTGCTGCGCGGCGAGGGGCTCGGGCACGTCGCGCGGACGCCGCTCGGCGAGCTGGTGCTGTCGCGGCCCGCGCAGGGCCAGGTGATGGTCTCGCTGCGGCCCGAGGCGCTGTCGTTCCGCCCCGGCGGGTACGGCGTGCCGGTGCGGGTGCTGCAGCGCGAGTTCAAGGGCCACGACCTGACCTACACCTGCCAACTTCTGCAGGGTGAGGGGTTGCGGGTGGTCGTGCAGACGGGCCCCGAGTGCGGCGTCGAGGTGGGCGACACCGTGCCGGTCGCCGCCGGCGGCGCGGCGGTGCCGCTCGAGGGGAGCCGCTCGATGGCGCGGGGGGCCGGTTAGGGCGCGTGGGGGCGCGCTGGTAGGATGGGCAGCCACGTGAACGAGTATGCTGACGCCCGTCCCTCGAACGACGCCTGGCGCCAGGCCGCGCGCCGCTGGTCGCCGCTGAACTTCGGCGGCCGGATCGGGCGCACCGAGTTCGTCGTCTACCTGCTCGTCTGGCATGCCCTGATGGGCTTCGGGGTGGCGCTCGTCTCCGTGGTCGTCGTCGCCCCGGTGATCGCCTTCGCGGAGGGCGGCGCGCTCGCGAACGCCGCCGTCCTCGGCTTCGCCGCGTTGGCCGCCGTGGTGTACGGCCTCGGCGTCGCGTCGTTCGGGGTGCGACGCCTGCACGACCTGGGCCGGAGCGGCCCGTGGATACTGCTGGCGCTCTTGCCGCTGGTGAACCTCGCGCTCGGCGCCGCGCTGCTCGTCGTCCCCGGCACCGCCGGGGAGAACGTGCACGGTGCTCGCGGCCCGACGCCGGCCGTCGTGCTCGCGCCGGCGTCGATCGCGGGCGCCAGGGTCGCGAGCGAGGACGAGGCGGCGGCCTTCGCGGCGGGCCGGCTTCCTGGAGGTGCGGGACTCGCGCTGTTCCTGGCGCCGTCCGCAGGAGTTGGCGGATGGCTCGATCACCAACCCTGGTGGAGACGCCCGGATCGAGGTCAACGCCAAGCGTCAGCCTCAACCGACTCGACCCACCCCAACGCCTCGCGTGCATCCATCTGCATGGTGGCGGAGTAGCCGGGTGGGCCCGGCTCTCCCGTACCCGCGCAAGAGCACAGCCTCAGCCGAAAGTTATGAGGTCCACGGATCGCCTCACCGGCGGCGCCGCTGCCACCGTCGCGGTCACCACACGGCACCCGCCAAACGCGCTCCAGGTAGCTCCCCCAGCAGCCGCAGCACGAGCGCTCGGTCCCCGGCGGCGCCTGCGGCGATCGCCTGTTCGTCTTCATCGAGGTCGCCGAGCCAGCTGTAGCACCGGGGCAGGTCGGCGCCGAGCTCGTCGAGGTTCGGCGGCGGCGTGGTGAGCAGACCGATCTGCTCGTCATCGAACTCGCTCGCGGTGCGCAGGCGGAGCCAGCGTTCGACATCCAGCGCCCGTGGCCCGTGCGCCGGCGGCCATGCATGCTTCGCTGCGTTCAGCCCGTGGAGATCGACCCAGCACTTCAGGACGGCGAGACGACGCACGAGGGCCTGGTCGATGGAGAGGCCCGGTTGGCGAGCGATCCAGACGAGATCGTACGCGTCGCGTGCGTACGTCCGGCGCGTGAGGCGCGCGATCTTCTCCGCGACCGTCTCCTCGACCTGGACCATCGGCAGGTGCGGCAGCGGGCCGCCGTAGCGTTCATGGATGGGGAGGCGGACCCACGAACGGTCTTCAGGCGTCAACCACGGCGGCGGGCCGACGTCGAGCTTCGAACTCAATGCGCCGGTGCCCGGGACGAGGTCGCTCGTGTACGTCAAGTGAAGCTTGCCGCGACGCCCCTCGATACCGAAGCGGATGCCGCCGAGCTCGAGACCGTCGCAGGACTCCGCGATGAGGTCCAACACCGTGCTCGGATCGTCGGCGAGGTTGCGCACCGCGAAGTCCAGGTCGGTCGAGAAGCGGCCTGAGGCACCTGCGTAGACCTTCCGGATGGCCGTGCCGCCCTTGAAGGCGAGGGTGGACAGCACGCCGACCTCGGCGAGCTCGCGGAGCAGCAGGTCCTGGGCGACGTCGATCAGCGCCGCTTCGCGGCCCTGAGCCGACTTGCCGGGCGCGTGGCGGGCAAGGTAACCCGGCGTGAGGTTCGGTGTGAACCGTGTCATTGGAGGGCTAGGGTCGATGGGAAGTCGCCGGGCGACATGGGCAAGATCGTGTCGGCGACCTCGAGCGCGGCGTGGTGGCGCCTCAGCGGACCGCGTGGCCCGAACCAGACCTTGCCGTGGCTCGATGGGGCGAGTGCCGCGGCCCACCCGGGTGCGACGCCGTGGAGCAGGTAGGCCAGCCGGGTTCGCACGGATGCTGGGCGGCCGTGGAGTTCGCGCTCGAGAGCGTCGCGGCCGCCGTTCGGTGCGGCCTGGGCAACCGCCGCCACGAGGTCCGGGAGGACGTCGAGGACGCCGCCCCAAGACCTCACGTCGGTGGGTCGCGCCGCCAGGTGGACGAGGACCGTCGCAAGGGCGTGAACGGGCGCGTCGCGGAGGGTGACGGGCGGCAACTGCGCCTCGAAGCGAACGACGCGGCACACCCGCGTGAGTCCCGCGGGGACGCGGGCACCGGGTGTCACCGCCACCTCGGGGCGATCGGGCGATCGGTCGGTGAGACCGTGTGCCCACAAGGCCGATGTGAGGCCCACGGCGAGGTCCAGCTCGGGGTGAGCGCGGTGTGCAGCGACGACTTCCCTGAACGGGTGGCCGCGGGGGTAGGGACCGGCCTGAGAACCCGGTGCGAACTCCCACACGCCAGGGAACGCCGTCGGGAGCAGCCAGCCGTGATCGCGGAGCCGCTTGGCGACGAGCTTCGGTTCCGACCGCACGTCGAGGTCGTCCATCAGGTCGCGCAGGTCGGCGAGCGTGACCAGGAACGCCTGCTCGAGTTCGAGGCGTTCGACGATCTTCGCGGCGGCACGGGAAAGGGGACGTGTCATCTCAATGGCAAGAGTAGCAGGAACGGATACCACTGTGTCGTGTGTGACACCGCACACGATCCGATTCAGGGGATCGCTCGATCAGGACTCACGAAGACTGCGAACGACGGGTAGCCGTACACCTCATCGACCGAACCCAGCGCGTAGCCTCGCGCATCTAGGGGAGATCGTGTTCGCTACCGATGCAGGTTCGGCTTGCCCAAGGTATCTTCCTTCTGCTACGTTCCGCCCATCCGACGAAGGAAGGGCGACCCGATGACTGTCTCGAAGCTCCCTCCGATGCTCCGCCACCCCACGCTCGAGCCAGTCAGAGGAGAACCCTACGTTGACCCCGATCATCCGCTCCGCCCGGCCGGACGACTACCCGGCCGTCGCGAGCATCCATAACGCCCAGAACGAACCCGACTTCCACGCAACCCCCGAACGCCTGCGCGCCAGCGACGAGAGCAGCGCGGAGCACGACCGCGCCTTCCATCGCTACGTGGCGGAGATGGACGGCACCGTGATCGCCACGGGCGACCTCCGCAGCACCTGGGCCGGTGAGACCCACCCAGGCCGCACCTGGACGCTCCTGTGCGTCCGCGACGACCATCGCCACCAGGGCTTCGACGTCCGCATGCTCCACCACGCGATTCGCGAGGCCCCCGAACCCGTGCGCGAAGTCTGGACCTGCATCCGCGAGGACTTCGTTCCGGCCGCGGGCTTCCTCGAGTCCGAGGGGTTCATCGAGCAGTTCCGCTCCTGGGGCGCGCACCTCGATCTGAGCGCCTTCGATCCAGCGCACTTCGAGCCGCTGGTGAGCAAGCTCGAGCACGGCGGCATCCGACACGCGGCGTACCACGACCTGGCGGGCGATCCGGACCGGGACCGGCGGCTCGTCGACCTGCAGTGCGAGCTCGAGGAGGATGTGCTCGCGTTCGAGCCCGTCGTTCCACGGCGGCACGCCGACGTCACCAGCGCCGACACCCTGCTCGACGCGACGGTCGTCGCCGTGGCGCCCGACGGTCGCTACGTCGGGCTGGCAAGCCTTGTCGGCGACGCGGCCGGGACGCATCTCGGCTGCGGCTTCACGGGCGTCGCTCACGCGTACCGGAACCGCGGGATCGCGACGGCCCTCAAGGCTCGCGTGGCGCAGATCGCCAAGGGGATGGGCTGCGTGGAGCTGAACGCCGGTGGCGGCGGGGTGGACACGCCGATCCTGCGCGTGAACCGGAAGCTGGGTTTCGAGATCGAGCCGGCCTGGATCACGTTCGCCAGTCGGCGCTGA
>CAZJUA010000125.1:0-6305 GCA_964549045.1 uncultured bacterium
CCTCGCGGCTGGAGGCCCTGCCATGGAGACCCTCGACGCCATCCGCCTGCGTTGCAGCCTGAAGACCCGGCTCACGGATCGTGAGGTGCCGAACGACGCCGTCGAGGCGGTCCTGCGCGCGGCCAGCCTGGCGCCGTCGGCGCGCAACTCGCAGCCGTGGCGGTTCGTGGTCGTGCGCGGTCGAGCGGCGATCGACGCGTTGGCCGATGCGGCCCTGCCCGAAGCGAGCGCGGTCATCCGGCGGGCGCCCGTCATCGTGGTCGCCTGCGCCCTCCCGGCGGTCGGCGTCACGGTGGCCGATCGGCCCTACTTCCTGTACGACGTCGGTTCGGCCGTGCAGAACCTGCTGCTCGCCGCGACCGATCGCGGCCTGGTGACGCACCTGATCGCCAGCTTCGACGAGGCGGCGGTCAAGCGCGTGCTGCGCATCCCCGACGACGTGCGCGTCGTCGTCCTCACGCCGCTGGCGTGGCCCGACGCGGCGTCGTACGAGGAGGCCGCGGCCGAGCGCCTGAGCCAGCGCACGCGCCTGCCGCTCGAGGAGGTCGTGTTCGAGGGTGCTTGGGGCGGTGCGTGACGCCGGCATCCGGGGGCGAACGGGGGCGTCCGTTCGCCGACCTCAGCCCCGTCGGCAAGCAGCGCCGCGTGGCGCGGCTCGCGGCGGAGGCGCTGAAGGCCTACGACCTGAGGGTGTCCGACCTGCGCGTGCACGCGTTCGCCACGAACCTGCTCTACCGCGTGCGGTCCGACACGGGGGCGCGCTACGTGCTGCGCATGGCGTACCCCGGATGGCGCACGCTCATCGACCTGCAGGCGGAGGCCGCCTGGCTGGAGGCGCTGCAGCGCGACAGCGACGTCGGCGCGCCGGCGGTCGTTCGCACGCGCGGCGGCGAGGCGGTGCTGCCGATGCGGGGGCCGGGGGTGCCGGACGCCTGGCACGCGACGCTCATGACCTGGGTCGACGGCCGGTCGCTGGCCCACCACCTCGACGGGACGAACGTCGCTCGCCTCGGCGAGCTCTTCGCCCGGCTCCACCTCCACGGCGGGACCTGGACGCCGCCCGCCGGCTTCAGCCAGCGCCGCTTCGAGGCGTTCCTCTCGCGCGGCGAGCCCGACGCGCTGTTCGAGGGGGGCGCGATCGACGAGCTGGGCGACGACCACCGCGCCGCGTTCCTGCGAGCGCGCGGGTGGGTCGAGCGGGCGTACGCCGGGCTCGACCGAGCCGACCTGCGGGTCATCCACTGCGACCTGTGGCACGAGAACGTCAAGCTCGACCGCGGGCGGCTGCGGCCCTTCGACTTCGAGGACACGGTGTGGGGCTACCGCCTGCACGACCTCGCGATGGGCCTGCTCGACCTGCTCGAGACCGTCGGTCCCGAGCGCTACCCGGACCTGCTGGCGGCTTGCCGGGAGGGCTACGAGCGGCACCTGCCGTGGCCCGAGGGGGACCTCGAGGTGCTGCAGATCGGGCGGCTGCTGTGGAAGGCGAACTGGGTCGCGCGCTTCCGGCCGGCGGTGTTCGGCGGCATGGGGGAGGCGTACGGGCGCGTGTTTCGGGGGTTCGAGCAGGGCGGCGGGCTGCGGCTCCCGGACTGAGGCCGTCGCAAGGATGGAGGTCGCGTCTTCACGACCGTCAAGGCGGTGGTGGACCGCGACCGGACGCCTGCGTGCTTCCTCGATCGGCTGCCATCGGCGGTAGCGGTCGGCGCTAGATCCACCGCGTCGGCGGCCGCTCGATGGCGCGCCCCTTCCAGGTCGCGCGCCGTCGGAGGCCGTCGACGAACGAGCGGACCGCCACCGCCAGGAAGCCGACGAACGTGAGCGGGTAGATCAGCGCCGGCCAGAGCGGCAGCCGCAGCCGGGCGTAGATGAGGACCCAGGTGACGAGGGCGAGCGTGAAGGACGCGACGAGCAGCGTCGGATCGGTCGTCCCCCCCGCCGGCAGCACGACGTGCAGCGCGAGCAGCGTGACCGGCTCCAGGTGCGCGTACGTCAGCCACCCCCACACGAAGGCGTAGGGGAGGATCGCGTAGCCGAAGGCGGCGAAGAGGTTCTTGCCGAAGCCGGCGAACGCCTCGCGGCCGCTGCGGTACATGCGGCAGCGCACCAGCGACGTCGCGTCCATGACGCGGCAGGCGAGCCCCGCACCGGCCACGCGCCGGGCCAGATCGAGGTCGTCCACGACGCTGCCGCGGACGGCCGCGTGACCGCCGACCTGGTCGTACGCGTCGCGGCGGAACGCCATGAGCTGCCCGACGGCGCGGGCGAAGGCCGGCCGACGCCACACCAGCCCGAGGGCCAGCGGCGTGAAGGCGAGGAACGCCCAGTAGAACATCGGCACCAGCACCTTCTCGCCCAGGGTGCCCAGCACCTGCCGCGGCAACCCGGAGAGCAGGTCCGCGCGGCTCGCCTGCAGCGTGCGGACGATCGCCTGCACGGCGTCCGGATCGAAGAAGTCGGTGTCGGCGTCCGCGAACATCAGCACCTCGCCCCGCGCCGCGAGCGAGAGCTGGTGGCACGCCCAGTTCTTGCCCGTCCAGCCGGGCGGCGGCTCCCGGCCCTCCAGGACGACGAGCCGCGCGTCCCGCACCCGCTCGCGCGCGAGGATCGCGGGCGTGTCGTCGTCGGAGCGGTCGTCGAGCACCAGGACCTCGAGGCGCGGGTAGTGCTGTGCCAGCAGCGAGCGCACGCACGCGCCGACGTTCGCTGCCTCGTTGCGCGCGGGCACCAGCACGGAGGCGAGGGGGAGCGGGCCGTCGGCGCGGTCGGGACGTGGTCCGCTCGGCGGTTCGCGGCGCGGGCGCAACAGGACCACGGCGTTGCTCAGCACGATCAGCAGGATCGCCGCCTGGAACACCAGGATGCCGACGACGGCGTCGTGCGCCAGGTAGCGCAGGAGGTCGTCCGTCATGCCGGCGGCCCGGCGGTGCGTGGGCGGTGCGCGCCGCGTCGGCGACGTCGGGGGGCCTCGGCGAGGTCCGAGCGGTGCTTCCACAGGATGATGGCGGCCTGGACGAGCAGCGTGAGCAGCAGGGCGCGTTCGGGCACCCACGCCAGCACGCCGACGATCATCGCGGTGAGCGTGACGACCACGGCCCATCCGTCCGGCTCCAGGTACCGCGTTGCGATGACGATCGCCGCCAGGCCGACGAGCGGGATCGTCCACAGCGTGAGCCCGATCCAACTGCCCAACAGGACCGCCAGCGCCTTGCCGCCGCGGAAGCCGAGGAACGGCGAGAAGGCCGCGCCGGCCACCGGCAGGGCGGACACCAGCGCCAGCGGGACGCCGGAGAGACCCAGCGCGTCCCGGGCCAGGACGATCGGCAGCACGCCCTTGGTGACGTCGAGCATGAGGACGACGACGCCCAGGGCCGGGCCACCCGCGCGGTAGGCGTTCGTCGCCCCCGGGTTGCCGTCGCCGACCTCCCGCACGTCGCGCCGCAGCCACAGGCGTCCGACCCACAGCGCGAAGGGCAGCGAGCCGCTCAGGAAGGCGGCCAGCGCCGCGAACGCGATCGGAGCCCACGTGCTAGGGGTTGCCAGGTCCAAGGTCGCCCCGTCTCTGGGACCATGCTACCGCGGGCCGCGGGGCGCCCGGTGGTAGCATTTTCCGTCGCCAGCGCGCGGGATGGCTGCCGGAGGAGGCCCAGGATGGACGTGCTCACCCTCGTGATCGTCGCCTTCGGCACGCTCGAGCTCCTCAACGTCCTGACGCTCTACCTGGCGCCCGGGTCGCGGCGCGGCAACGCGCTGGGCGTGTTCCGGGCGTACGAGCGCTCGAAGCGCGACCCCGAGGTCCACGCGCTCGTGCGCTACCTCGTCGACTGGGTGGCCGGCACCAAGCTCATCTTCATCGTGCTGCTCATCGGCATCGTCATCACCGGCTCGCCCGAGACCAAGGTCTTCAGCGCCATCGCCCTGATCTTCTCGATCCTGACGTTCTACTCCCGGCTCTACCCGGCCATCACGCAGATGGACGCGGCGGGGCAGATCGTCCCCCGGGGGTACTCCAAGACGCTGGCCCTCATGATCGCGTCGTTCGTCGTCGTCTTCGCCGTCGCGGTCGTCGTGGTCCTCGTGGGGTACGCCGCCGGATGACGCCGACGCCGGATCCGGTGCGCGAGCCGCCGCGGACGGGGTTGGACCCGGACACCGTGCGGGACGTCTGGTCGCGCACCTACAACACGCACGGGAAGCCCGACTGGTCGCACATCTTCCCCTACTACCGCGACGACATCGTCTTCCAGGACGCCATCCAGCGGGTCGAGGGCCGCGAGGCCTTCGAGGCCCTGTGCAACCGGCTCGCGAAGCGCTGCCGCGAACTGCGGATGGACATCCTCGACGTGTCGCAGACGGGCCGCGTCATCTTCCTCGAGTGGGAGATGACGCTCATGTTCCAGCGCTACCCCAGTTCGACGCTCTACGGTTGCACCAAGCTGACCCTCGACGACGAGGGCCGGATCGCCCGCCAGCGCGACTACTACGACCTGTGGGGCGACATCTTCGACAACATCCCCCGCTTCGGCCGGGCCTACCGCAGGTTCATGCACCGGAAGTTCGGGTAGGCCGTGTTCAGGTACCTGAAGCAGTACGACATGGCCGACATGCGGGACATGCTGCGGAACCAGCGGACGCCCCACCATCGGACGACGGCCTCGCTCTCGGGGAAGACGGTCGTGATCGCGGGCGCCACCTCCGGCGTCGGGCTCGCCGCCGCCCGCGAGGTCGCGCGCTACGGCGGACGCCTGGTGCTGCTGGCGCGCAGTGAGGCGAAGGGGCGGGCGGTGAGCGCCGAGCTCGAGCGGGACTTCGGGGCGGAGGTGTCGCTCCTCCTGGCCGACTTCGCGCGCCTGTCGGAGGTCCGCCGCGTGGCGCAGGAGCTGCTCGACGGCACCCCGCGCATCGACGTGCTGATCAACAGCGCGGGGGTGTACTGCACGCGCCGGCAGGAGACGGCCGAGGGGCACGAGCTCGTGTTCTGCGTCAACTACCTGGCGCCCTTCCTGCTGACGCAACGGCTGCTCCCGAAGCTGCAGGCGGCCGGAGCGGCGCGCATCATCCAGGTCAACTCGCAGGGCCATCGCTTCGGCGGCCTGGACCTCCGCGACCTGGCGTGGCGCCGACGGTGGTACCTCGGCCTGCGGGCGTATGGTGCCGCGAAGACGGCCCAACTGCTGTCGGTGTGGGAGCTCGCCGAGCGGCTGGCGGGGAGTTCCGTGACCGTCAACGCGATGCACCCGGGGGAGGTCCGCACGGGGATCGGGCTCAACAACGGGCCGCTCTACCGCTGGTACCAGCAGCGCGTGCTGGACAGGTTCCTCGGCGACGCCCGCGCGTCCGGCGAATCGCTGCACTTCCTCGCCGCGGCGCCGGAGCTGCTTGGCGTGTCGGGCGGGTACTTCAACCGCACCCACCCCGAGAAACCCGCGCCGCACGCGCTGGACCGGGACGTGGGCCGGCGGCTCTGGGAGGCGACGATGGAACTGACGGGGTCGAGCGATGACGGTTGACGTCCTGGTGGTGGGCGGCGGGGCAGCGGGCCTGACCGCCGCGGCCTACGCCGCCCGGGCGGGCCGTTCGGTGGCGCTGTTCGAGCGACAGCCGCGGTTGGGCGGGTTGGTGCAGTCGGTCGAACGCGACGGCTTCGTCTTCGACATGGGGCTGCGGGCGATCGAGAACGCGGGCATCGTCCTGCCCATGCTCGAGGAGCTCGGCCTGCGGCTCGACTTCGTGCCCAGCCCGGTGTCGATCGGGATCGAGGATGACCTCATCCGCGTCGATTCCGAGGCGTCCCTGGCCGACTACCGCGACCTGCTGGCGCGGGCCTACCCCGACAGCGCCGCCGACATCGACCGGATCATGGCCCTGATCCGCCGGATCATGAAGGACATGGACGTCCTGTACGGCATCGACAACCCACTGTTCAAGGACCTCATGGCCGACCGGCGCTACCTCTTCGGGACGCTGCTGCCCTGGATGCTCCGCTTCGTGGTCACCATCGGGCGCATCAACCGCATGTCGGGCCCGGTCGAGGCGCTGCTCGACGAGCTGACCGACGACGACGGGCTCAAGAGCATCATCGGTCAGCACTTCTTCAAGGGGACGCCGGCCTTCTTCGCGATGAGCTACTTCAGCGTCTACCTCGACTACCTCTACCCGCGCGGCGGCACGGCGGCCCTCATGGGGCTGCTGGAGGGCTACGTCCGCGAGCGCGGCGTGGACGTGCGGACGGAGCTGCCGATCGTGGGCGTCGACCCCGAGGCGGGCACGGCCACCGACCGCGACGGCACCGTCCACGGCTACCG
>CAZJUA010000126.1:0-24995 GCA_964549045.1 uncultured bacterium
GAAGTGTGGCCACCAGGGGCGCCGGTCGCGCGGCGACGCCACGCCGCCGGGGGCGAGCAGGTCGGGGTCGGCGAGCGCGCGCCGCACCCCGGGATCGGCCACCGCCGCCTCGACCATCGCGAGGGCCGAGGCCACGGTGCCGCCGCTGAAGCCGCCGGCCATCGGGCCGAAGCCGTGGACGACCCGATCGCATGGGCGGCCGTGGCGCGCCACGGTCTGCCGCTGCAGCCACCAGAGCCCCAGGTCGGAGGGCACGCTGTCGAAGCCGCAGGCGTGGACGACCTTTGCGCCGCTCGCGCGGGCGGCCTCGTGGAACGCGTCGGCGCTGGCGCGCATCCAGGTGATCTCCCCGGTCAGGTCGGCGTAGTGGGTGCCGGCCTCGACGCAGGCGGCGACCAACGGCGTGCCGTGCAGGGCGTAGGGCCCCACCGTCGACGCCACCACGCGGGCCGAACGCGCCAGCGACGCCAGCGCCGCGGGGTCGTGCGCATCGGCCACGACGATCCCGGCGTCGACGCCGAGCCCGGCGCGCAGCCGCTCGAGCCGCTCGGCGTCGCGGCCGCCCAGCGCCCACCGCAGGCCACTCGGGGCGCCGGCTGCCAGCGCCTCGGCGACCAAGCTGCCGGTGAAGCCGGTGGCGCCCCAGAGGACGACGTCCCACGGGCGGGTCGTGGTGGGTTCCATGCGCCAGGCTACCGCGCCACCATTCGCGCGGCACCGTGGGGATCGCCGGCTGACGTACGCTGCGTCGGATGTTGGCGCTGTTCACCCTCCTGCTCGAGGTCGTCGTGCCGGTCTTCGCCGTGGTCGCCGTCGGCGCCTGGGTGGGGCGCCGCTTCGACCTGCAGGTCGGTCCGGTCAACCGGCTGGCGATCTACGCGGCGGTGCCCGCGCTGGCGTTCCGCACGATGGCGGACATCGAGATGGCGTGGGGGCCGGCGCTGCACCTGGTGGGGGGCTACCTCGCCTTCCTGCTCACCATGGGCCTGCTGGCGGGCCTCTTCGGGCGGCGCTGGCTCTCGTCGCGGCGCCGCACGCTGATCGGCACGAGCATCTTCGGCAACGCCGCCAACCTCAACCTACCGGTCGCCCTCTTCGCGTTCGGGCAGGCCGGTCTCGACCGGGCGCTCGTGCTCTACGTGGTCACGGCCCTCGCGCTGTTCGGCCTCGGGCCGCTGCTGCTGGGGCGCACGGCGGGGCTGCGCACGGCCGCGCGCACGGCGCTCGGCTTCCCCGTCCTGTGGGCCGCGGTCCTCGGCCTGGCGATCAACGCCCGCGGCGTGGCACTGCCGGTCGGCGCGGCGCGGGCGGTCGACCTGCTGGCCGACGCGGCGGTGCCCGTCGTGCTGCTGTCCCTGGGGATCCACATGGCCCGCTCCGTTCACTGGCGACCCAGCGGCCAGGCTTGGGCCGCGGTCGGCATCAAGCTGCTCCTCGGCCCGCTGGTGGCCGCGGCCGTCGGCGCGGCGGTCGGCCTCGGCGGCCTCGACCTAGCGGTGCTCGTCGTGCTGGGCGCGATGCCCACCGCGATCAACGCGGCGATGCTGGCGGTCGAGTTCGGCGGCGAGGCGGAGCAGGTGGGCGAGGCGGTCGTGACCGGCACGGCGCTGTCGCTCCTGACGCTGCCGGTGGTGCTCGCGTTCGCGCGGGCGTTGGCCTGAACCGACGGCGCGTCGCGCCGCGAGCGTCACCACCGGCGACGCGGCCGTGAGAACATGGTCGAGTCGTTCCGACCCCTTGGAGGACCCATGCCCAGCATCCACGAGCACGCCCAAGCCCTGGCCGACCAGACGGTCGCGCTGCGCCGCAACCTGCACCGGCACCCCGAGATCGCCTTCGAGGAAGTGCGCACGATGGGCGTGGTCGCCGACCGCCTGCGCGCGCTCGGACTCGAGCCCCGCACGGGTGTCGGCAAGACCGGCGTCGTCGCCGTGTGGGACAGCGGTCGCCCGGGGCCCACGGTGCTGGCGCGCGCCGACATGGACGCGCTGCCCGTGCCCGAGGAGAAGGACGTGCCCTACCGCTCGCAGCGCGACGGGTGGATGCACGCCTGCGGGCACGACGGCCACACCGCGGTCCTGCTGTCGGTCGCCGAGGTGCTGATCGCGCGCGCCGACGAGCTGCGCGGACGCGTGACGTTCGTGTTCCAACCCGCCGAGGAGATCGTGCGCGGCGCCGAGGCGATGCTCGCCGACGGCGCGCTCGACGGCATCGACCCCGACCACGCGATCGGGCTGCACCTCGCCTCGGAGCACCCCACCGGGGTGGTCGCCGTGCGCGAGGGGCCGTCGATGGCCGCCACCGACTCGTTCCGCCTGACCGTCCACGGCCGCGGCGGCCACGCCGCCAAGCCCAACGAGGCCGTCGACCCGATCCTCGTCGCCTCGCACCTGGTGGTGGCCCTGCAGGCGCTGGTGTCGCGCGAGACGGACCCCGTCGACCAGTCGGTCATCAGCGTTACCAGCGTTCACGGCGGGACGGCCTTCAACATCATCCCGGAGGCGGTCGAGCTCAAGGGGACGCTGCGCACCTTCGATGCGGAGACCCGCGCAACGCTGCGGCGCCGCATCCACGAGGTCGCCGAAGGGATCACGTCGACCTTCCGGGCCACGGTGACCCCGGACTGGACCGAGGGCTCGCCCGCGGTCGTCAACGACGCGGTCGCGACCGCGCGGCTGCGCGCGGTCGCCACCCGTGTCGTGGGCGCCGACCAGGTGATCACGAGCGCGCAGATCATGGGCGGCGACGACATGGCGCTGTGGCTGCAGCGGGCGCCCGGCTGCTACTTCTTCCTCGGCGCCCGCGGCGGCGAGGCGAGCGCCTGGCCGCACCACCACCCGCGCTTCGACCTCGACGAGGCCGCCCTGCCGATCGCGGTCGAGGTGCTGGCCGAGGGGGTCGTCGACCTGCTGACGGCCTAGCTCCGACGCGAGCGTGGGGGGCCCGCCGTCGCGCGACGGCGGGCCCCTGTCGGCATGGGTGCGCGCGCCCGTCGGGCGGGCGCACCCACCCCGGCGGTTACCAGTCGAACGCGATCGTGTAGGACCCCGTGTCGTCGTCCCACAGGCCGCGAGCGTCGAACAGGTAGGTGCCCGGCGACAGCTCCAGCACCAGGCGCGAGTCGGTCCCGGCGCCGGCGTCGTCGTTGCCATCCAGGTAGTAGGCCGTCCCGTCGGCCTCCTCGAAGGCCTCGAGCAGCGTGTCGAAGTCGATCGACCGCAGGTCGACGGTCACGCTCGCGGGGCCGGTCAGCGTGAGGCGGTAGGTGTCCACGACCTGGGGCTCGAGGAACCCCTCGAACGCGCCGGGCGCGCTCACGTCGACGACCAGCGGCTCGGGCCGCTCGTAGGGTTCGACCTCGAAGGTGTAGGCCCCGGACGCGTCCTCCCAGAAGCCCTTGACCAGGAACTCGTAGCGGCCGGGCTCGAGGTCGAGCAGCAGGCCCGAGTCCGTGCCGTCGAAGTCGTCGTTGGCGTCCACGAAGCCGCCGCGCCCGTCGTAGACCTCGAGCATCGTGTCGAAGTCGGACGAGCGCAGCGTCGCGCGTACCGTGATCGGCGCGTCGACAGTGATCCACAGCATGTCGGCTGCCGCCTCGTTGAGGAAGCCGTCGTAGCGGCCCGGGAGCTCGACGTCGACGACCACCTTGGGCGGGGCCACGAAGGGGGTGCGCGTGACCGTGTAGCGCCCGAGGTCGTTCGGCCCGTAGCCGCTGACGACGACGAGGTAGGTGCCCGCCTCGGGCAGGTAGGTCCGCACCCGCGCGGCGTCGAAGGCGTCGCCCATGGGCTGGACGTAGTCGTTCGCGTCGAGGACCTCGCCAGCGGGCGACACGAGCGTCAGGTAGACGTCGAAGTCGTCGCTCTCCACGCGGACGTCGACCGTCTCCTCGCCGGCGCTGCGCAGGACCAGGACGTCGAGGTGGCTGCCGTCCTTGAAGTTGCGGCCGCTCGCGGTCGTCAGTTCGCCAATCACAGGCACGCCGTCGACGAGCTCGGGCGCGGTGACGAGGTAGTAGATCGGGCTGGCGAGCGGCTGCACGGCGAGGGCGAACGACGACGCGAGCAGCGCGACCAGCACGACGAAACGAGCGAGCGAACGGTTCACGGCACACCTCTTTCGGGGGTCGAAGCGAGCTTCGGCACGACGATACCGCCGGCGCCCGGACCACCTGCGGTCATGCGCACCTCGACCCGCCGCCGAGGCGCCGAGGTCAGTGCCTGACGCTCGTCATCACCTCGCCGCGGTGCACGATGCCCTCGACCCGGGGTACGTCGATCACGAAGGCGATCCCCTGGCCCGGCTGGTCGAGCTGACCGGCCCGCACGATCGCGTCCATCACCGCGTCGGTCGCTTCGGCGGGGATCAGGACCAGCAGCAGGTCCTTCTCCGGCTCGATGGGGACGCCGAGGAACTTGCTCGACTCGTGCACGCCCGTACCGCGTCCGCGGACGATGGTGGCGCCCTCGGCGCCCGCCTCCTTGGCCGCCGTGACCAGCACGGGGCACCGCCCCTGCGGGACGATCGCCACGATCAACTGGGTTCGCGTCATGTCAGGTACGTTCCCTTCCTCGCTCGAGAGCGATCGAGAGCAGCAGCATGGCGGCGATCGGCAACAGTGCGACCAGCCCCACCACCCCGAAGCCGAGCAGACCCGCGCCCTCGCCGCCCAGACCGATGGCGAGACCGGTCGACAGCGGCAGCACGAAGTTGACGGCCACCGGCCCGGTGGCGACCGCGCCGGCATCGTACGCCAGCGGGACGAAGCGCCTCGGCGCCCACAGCGTCAGGGCCAACAGGATGGCGTAACCGGGCACGAGGAGGGCGGCCAACGACCAGCCGTTGGCGATGCGGGCGACCGCCAGCGCGACCGCCACCCCGACGGCCAGCGCGATCGCGGCCACGACCCAGCGCTTGCGGGTCGACCCCGCCGACACCTCGTCGACCTCATGCGCGAAGATGCGCACGGCCGGCTCGGCGGTGGCCACCGACACACCCACGACGAAGGCGAACCCCACCAGCGCCGCGAACGGGAGTCCCGCCAGGCTCTCGCCGATCGCGATGCCCATCGGGATGAGGCTGATCTTGGCGCCGACCATGAACAGGAACAGCCCCGCCACCGCCATCGCGATGCCGATGAGGGTGGTGCGGACGTCACTCAGGCGCCGTCGCAGCACGACGAACTGGAAGAAGAAGATCAGCGCCAGGACGGGCACGGTCGCCTCGATGACCTCCACGGCCACCGCGCCGACGGTGGCGATCACGAGCCACCCGAAGCGAGCTGCCACACGAGGATGGCCAGGATCGGCCCGACGGAGCCGATGGCCATGACGCCGAAGCCGCTCTGGAGTTGGTCGCGGCCGCCCAGGACCGACGCCAAGCCGACGCCGAGCGCCAGCAGGAAGGGGACCGTCATCGGCCCCGTCGTGACCGCGCCCATGTCGTACGCCATCGTCGCCGCCGACTCGGGCACGAACAGCAGCAGCACGGCCGCCAGCAGGTAACCGGGGACCAGGATCCAGCGAACGCCCAGCGCCAGCACGTTCCGCAGCAGCGCCACCACCCCGAAGACGCCCAGGCCCAACGCCGTCACGAGGATCAGCGTCGACCGGGTCGTGAACCCCTCCAGCACGCCCTCCATCTGGTAGGCGAGCAGGCGCACGTCGGGCTCCGCCACCGTGAGCACGATCCCGAGCAGCAGGCCGAACGTCAGCAGCGGCACCAGCGCGCGGCGCTCGATGAACGCGTTGCCGATGGAGCGTCCGAGCGGCAGGAGGCCGAGCTTGGCCCCCTCGATGAAGAGCACGAAGCCGATCACGGTCGCGACCAGCCCCAGGGCGACCGGCCAGAACTCGCTCCAGGGCTGCCGCAGCACGACGACCTGGAACGACACGATGAGCAGCAGCGCCGGCGCCAGCGACAGCAGCGTCTCGCGCAACTCGCGCCCGAACGACCCGAAGCTCATGCTGCCAAGGTACCAGCGGGCACGGACGCTCCGCGACGCGCGGCGGACGGGGTCACGCCAGTGGGGGGCGCCGGTGTGCCCGCCACCGCCGCCAAGCGACCTCGGCGCCGACGCGCCAGAAGAGCGGAACGTCGACGCTGGCCATCAGCGCGACCTCCTGCGCCAGGCTGGTGTCCTCGTCGAGGAAGGCGAGCACGCGTGCGGGCGGGTTGCGCTCCAACAGGCGGCTGAAGAAGGCGGCGCCGTCCTGCCGTTCGGTCGCCAGGGCCCGCAGCAGCACGCCGTCCATCCAGTCGTGGCGGCGCCAGCGCACGGGGAGGTGTGGCTTGCCGCTGCGCGCCAGCGCGTCGGCCAGCGCCTGTGCGTGGCGCACGACCCGCCGGAAGGTGTAGCCCGTGCTGGCCTTCGTCTGGCCCCCGGCGGTGCCGATCGTGATCACGCGGTCGCCGCGGCGGGCCGGGAAGGGCCGGTCGGTCATGGGGATGACGCCGATCTCGGTGCGGCCGACCCCGTAGGTGGTGATGCCGAGCACGCCCGCGAGGTAACCGCGCAGCTCGGCCTCGTAGGCCGCGCGCGGCCACACGCGCGGCGAGAACACCGTGTACTCCACGAGCGCCTCGCGGCGCGAGGTGGGCAGCACGTACACGAAGCAGGTTCCCCCCTTCTGCGGCACGCGGAAGTCCATGAAGGTCGCGACGGTGGGGTCGAAGCGTTCGTCGGGCGTGGTGATCTCCCACCCCAGGAAGTGCTGCAGGAGCAGGTGGTAGCCGGCGACGGGCTCGAGCGGGACGCGCGTCGCGTCGAAGGCCCAGTCCGCCTCGACGCGCTCGCCGTCGATCACGGCGACGGCGCGATCGCCCTCGGTGCGGACCGCCTGCACCTCGCCCACCCGCCGCTCGACCTGCGGGCGCCCGGCGAGCCAGGCGTCGGTCGCCGCGAAGAAGTCGCCGCCGCGGATCATCTTGTACGTGTACGGCGCCAGCTCGAGCCGCCGGCCGGGCGCCTCCAGCCGCGGACCGTGCACGTCGAGGGCGGGCCAGCGGTGCGCGACCAGGTGGTCGAAGGGCCCGGCATCGGTCTCCCAGAAGCACCAGGTCCGGTCGTCGCCGCGGCGCCGCTCGCGGTCGACGAGCAGCACCCGCAGGTCGCCCAGGCCGACGCGCGCCAGGGCGTCGAGCAACGCCAGCCCGGAGGGCCCCGCGCCCGCCACGATGAGGTCGTATCGGCCGGAAGGCATCGGCCCCAGGTTACGACGCGGGGCCAACGCCCCTCGTGACGCCAACGCACGAGCGGGTTACGCTCGCGCCGTGGACCGCTCGCCCATCGACGACGCCCACGCCGCGCGCTTCCTCCCCCTCACGGGCCTGCTCAACGCCCGCGACCTGGGCGGCCTGCCGCTGACGGGCGGCGGGCTGACGCAGCATGGTCGCCTGCTGCGCTCCGACGCCCCGCTCGCGCTCGGGCCGGAGGACCGCGTCCACCTGGCACGCTTCGGCCTGACGACCGTCGTCGACCTGCGCGAGGCCCACGAGCTGGCCCGTGAGCCGAACGGGCTCGCCGGCCACGACGGCATCGCGATCGAGCACGTCGAGGTGTGGTCGCTGATCAACGCATCCGGCGTCGAGCCGGTCGACCCGTGGGACATCACCGGCTTCTACCTCGCCGCGCTGGACCACGCCGGGCCCGCGTTCGCCACGGCCGCGCGCCTGCTGGCCGACGCCGAGGGCGCGGCAATGTTCCACTGCACCGTCGGCAAGGACCGCACCGGGCTGTTGGCGCTGTTGATCCTGGAGACCGTGGGGGTCACGCGCGAGGCCGTGATCGAGGACTTCGCGCTGACCGAGCCGCGCATCGGCCCGATCCGCGAGCGCCTGCTGCTCGACGCCGAGCAGCGCGGGATCGCGCGGCGCGACTTCGTCCGCCTCCTCGGGGCCACACCCGACCTGATCGAGCCCGCGCTCGAGCACCTCGACCGTCGCCACGGCGGCGCAGAGGCGTACCTGCTGCGGCACGGCGCCGCGCCCGCGACCCTGGCGGGGCTCCGCTCGAAACTGCGGGACTGAACGCCACGACGGGACCGAACGCCGGTGGCCCCTAGCCGACGACCCCGGCATCACCTGCCGCCAGCGCCGCGCCGGCGGCGACGAGGCCCGGCCAGACGGCGGCCACGTACGGGTGCTCGTGCTCGAAGGCACCGAGGAAGGCGAGGTTGTCGGCCATCGCCAGCGCCCGGAACGCGCCCGCCGTGCGCTCGAAGCCGTCCCCCAAGGGGCGCCAGCGTCGGTAGCCGCGCAGGAGCGCCCAGGCGTTGGCGTCCTCGTGCTCGAGGAGCGCGAACGCCAGATCGAGGGCGACCGGCGCCAGGCCCGCACGGTCGACGTCGATCAGCGCCAGCTCCACCCGCTCGCCCACGCGCGCCACCTCGAGGACGTTGCCGGCGTGGATGTCCGCGTGGACCATGACGACGGGCCCGCCGGGGCCCCCGTGCCACGCGGCGGCGAGGACGTCGGCCGCCCGCGCGAGCCCCGATCGGACCGTCGTGCACTCGTCGGCCGTCGCCGACGGCACGGCCCGCTCGATCGCCAGCCGGCGCCAGGCGTCACGGGCCCACGACCCGTCGTAACGCCGGGCGCCGGGCAGCGGGCCACCGCCGCCCGCCATGTGGGACCGCGCCATGAGGCCGCCCAGAGCCTCGGCGCGGGCGGCATCCCAGCCGAGCTCCAGCACGGCGGTGCCGCGGCGCCAGCGGGTCACCAGGGCGACGCCATCGCCGACGGCCAGCAGGTGGGCGGCGGCGCCGGCGGGGCGCCAGGGCCGCGGCGCGACCACACCGGCCGCCGCCAGGCGTTCGAGCCACGACGCGGTCGCCGCGAGGGCCGCCGCCTCCGAGCGCGGGACCCAGCGGACGGACCAGGCGCCCTCGGGGCCCACCGCCCGCCATACCGAGGCGCCGGGGCGCACGGGCTCGAGGGAGGCGAAGGGCAGCCCCGCGCGCTCGAGCGCTTCGCGGATGGGAAGACGCAGCATGACGGGCTCAGTACACGAAGGGCACGAAGCGACGGGTGGCGGCGGCGTAGGCCGGGTACGCGGGGTACGCCTCGGCCAGCGCGCGCTCCTCGTAGCGGGACTTGGCCTCGAACAGCAGCCACAGCAAGGCCGTGGCGCCGAGGGTCGCGAGCGACGACTGGGCGACCGACCAACCGATCGCGAGCAGCAGGACGCCGCCGTAGATCGGGTGCCGGGCGAAGGCGTACACGCCGGCGGTCACCAGTTCGCCGCCCGCGCGCGGCCGGGGGAAGGGCGTGAGGTTGCGACCGAGCCGGAGGCCGGCGACGAGCCCCAGAAGGAGCCCCGCGAGCATGAACGCCTGACCGAGCCAGCGCGCCTGCGGGGGCACGCCGGGGTCCGCCGCGAGCGGCAGCCACGGCCCGAACCCGACCACCACGAAGAGCGCGGCCTGCAGGCCCACGAAGCGTCGTCCGACGGGGTCATCCATCGCCGGAGCGTACCGCGCGCGGAGGCCGTGGGCGGTTCCACCGGGCGCCGCCTCCGCCAGCTACCCTCGCCGGGCTCCTCGCGCTCCGGACGCGTGCGGCGTTCGCCCAGGTCCCGACCCTGGATTCGTGCGCCGGCGAGGCGCTGGCGCAGTTGCTCGTCGCCCGCCTCTGGGCAGAGCCCGGCATCTAGGTCACCGTCCGCTGCAGAACGCATCGAATGTGAATGTTCATACAGGTGTTGCCCCGGGCCCCCCGCGTAACCTCTGGGCGTGGCGAGCCACGGCACGGGAACCGCGCTGGCGGACGATCCCGCGGCGTTCGCGGCACTGCTGCTGCGCATCGCGGCGCACGTCGCCGACCTGCCGCACGTGAACCGCGATGCTGGGGTGGTCACCGCGCTGGGCGAACTGGGCTCGGCGGTCGGCGCCGATCGCGCCTACATCTTCGTCTTGGACGAGCGAAGCGCGACCCTCCGCAACGACCACGAGTGGTGCGCCCCGGGCATCGCCCCGCAACGCGACGAACTGCAGGCGGTACCCCTCGAGACCGTCGCCGGCTGGTGGCCGCACTTCGACGCCGACGCGCCGATCGTGATCCCGAGCGTGGCCGCGCTCGACCCGGCCACGCGCCCCGAGGCCGAGATCCTCACGGCACAGGCCATCCGCTCCCTGCTCGCGGTCCCGATGCGGCGGCACGGCCGCACGATCGGCTTCGCCGGCTTCGACGCCGTGCGCAGCGAGCGCGCCTGGAGCGACCCCGAGGTGCGCGCGCTGCAGGTGGCCGCGCACCTCGTCGGCAGCACGCTGGAACGGGCCGCGGCGGCCAGCGAGCGCGACGAGGCGGACCGCCGGCTGGCGCAGCTCGCCAATCAGCTGCCGGGCGCGCTCTTCCAGTTCGAACTCCTCCCCGACGGCGTGCGTCGCTTCACCTACACCAGCCCGCGCTTCGGCGAACTCCTCGGTACCGATCCCCGCGTCCTGGTCGAGGACGGCCGGCCCGCGTTGGACCGCGTCCTGGAGGCAGACCGCGCGTCGTTCGAGGAGGCCCTGCGGCGTTCCGCGCGCCGCCTCGAACGGTGGGACCACGTCTTCCGGGTCCGCGACGGCCAGGGCCGCGTGCTGGTCATCCACGGCCGCGCCGCCTCCCTGCGGGCCGACGGCTCCATCGTCTTCCACGGCGTGCTGCACGACGTCAGCGAGCGTCTGGCGGCGCAGCAGGCGATCGAGCGCGGTGCGGCATTCCGCCGCTCGCTGCTGGCGCTGACCCACGACCTCCTCGCCCGCGACGTGGCGGACGACCTCTACCGCAGCGTGCTCGAGCTCGCCGTCGACCACGTGCCCGGCGCCGACGCGGGTAGCGTCATCGTGCGCGGCGCCGACGGTCGCTTCCGTTTCGAAGCCGCCGCGGGCTTCGACCTCGACGCCCTGCGCGCGATCGCCTTCGAGACCGACGACATGGCCCGACGAGAGCCACCACGCGTGGAGGTGTTGCCGGAGGGCGGGGAGCACGACCTGCTGCCCGACGACACCCGGGCCGTCCTCGAGGCCGCCGGCCGCCTCGACGAGATCCGCGCCACCCTGTCGGTGCCGGTGGTCGTCCACGGCGACACGGTCGCCTACCTCCACCTGGACTCCTTCGTGCGAGCCGATGCCTTCGACGACGACGCCATCGCCTCCGGCACCCTGCTGGGCGGCCTGCTCGGCGCGCTGCTGCAGCGGCTGTCGCTCGAGTCCAAGCTGCGCCTGGAGCGCTCCAAGCTCGACCACATGGCCCACCACGACCACCTGACGGGGCTGCCGAACCGCGCGCTGCTCGGCGACCGGCTGGAGCACGCGCTCGCCCGCGACCGCCGCGCGGGCAAGGGGACCGCCCTGCTCGTCGTCGACCTCGACGGCTTCAAGACCGTGAACGACACCTTCGGTCATGCCGCCGGTGACCAACTGCTGGCCGCCGTCGGCGCCCGTCTGCGGGAGGCGCTGCGCGACGAGGACACCGTCGCACGACTCGGCGGCGACGAGTTCGCGGTGGTCGCCTCCGGACTGAGCGACCCCGCCGCGGCGGGCGCGGTCGCCCGTAAGGTGGTGGCGGTGGTCTCCGGAGGCTACGCCGTGGCCGGCCGCGAGGTGCGTGTCGGGGGCTCGATCGGCATCGCCGTCGCGCCCCAGGACGGCACCGACGCCGGCACCCTGCTCAAGAACGCCGACCTCGCCATGTACCGCGTCAAGAACGAGGGCCGGGGCGCGATCGCCTTCTTCACCGCCGAACTCGATGCCCGCCTGCGCGCCCGGGCGGCGCTGACCGAGGACCTGCGCGCGGCCCTCCAGGCGTCCGGCCTGCACCTCGTCTTCCAGCCGCGCGTGCGCCTCGCCGACGCCCATCCCGTCGGCGTGGAGGCCCTCGCCCGCTGGAACCATCCGCGGCGCGGGCCCGTGCCACCGGCCGAGTTCGTGCCGCTCGCCGAGGAGGCGGGCCTCGCGCACCAACTCGGTGCCCAGGTGCTCGACCTCGCATGTGCGGCGCTTGCGGACTGGCGGCGCGGCGACCGGGCCGCCGACTGGCGGATGGCCGTCAACGTCTCGCCGCACCAGCTGCGTGCGGGCGGGTTCGACGAGGTGGTGCACGAGACGCTCGCGCGGCATCAGCTACCCGCCTCGGCCCTCGACCTGGAGGTCACCGAGAGCGCCATGCTCGACGAGCGACCCCAGGTGCTGGAGCCGCTCCAACGCCTGCGCCGCGCGGGCGTACGCGTCGCGATGGACGACTTCGGGACCGGCTACTCCTCCCTCCATCGGCTGGCGGTGCTGCCGGTCGACACGCTGAAGATCGACCGCTCGTTCGTCGCCGGCCTCGGCCGCCTCGAGCGCGACGCGGCGGTCGTCGACGCCATCCTGGCGCTCGCCCACGGGCTCGGTCTGGAGGTGGTGGCCGAGGGGGTCGAGACCGACGGCCAGCGGCGCGCGCTGCTGCAGCGAGGCTGCCTCCTCGCGCAGGGCTTCCTGTTCACCGAGCCGCTGCCGGCGGACCGCCTGTGGCACTGGATGGGGCCGCGCAACGACGCCGCGCCCGTCAAGCCTTCGGGTCGAGCGCGTCACGCAGCGCGTCGCCCAGCAGGTTGAAGCCGAGCACGGTCAGCGACACCGCCAGCCCCGGGAAGATCATCAGCCAGGTGGCGTCGGGCAGGTAGCGGCGGCCGCGGGCGAGCATCTCGCCCCAGTCCGACACCGGCGGCTGCACGCCGAGGCCGAGGAACGACAACCCGGCGATCGACAGGATCGCGAACCCGATCCCGAGCGTCGCCTGCACGACGATGGGGCCGATCGCGTTCGGCGCCAGGTGGCGCCACATGAGCCGGCCGTCGCGCGCGCCCAAGGCGCGCGCCGCCTGCACGTACTCCTCCTCGCGCGCGCCGAGGACCACGCTGCGCACCAGCCGGGCGTACTGCGGGACGTCGACGATGGCGATGGCGATCACCGCGTTGACGATGCCCGGTCCCAGCGTGCCGACGACCGCCAACGCCAGCAGCAGCGACGGGAACGCGAGCAGCACGTCCATCGTGCGCATGAGCACGGCGTCGAGGCGGCCCCGGAAGAAGCCGGCCACGAGCCCGATCGTCGACCCGAGCACGAGCGCCGCCGCCACCGGCAGCAGGCCCGTCAGCAGCGACAGGCGCGCACCGTGCAGGACGCGCGAGAGCACGCTGCGGCCGAACTCGTCGGTGCCGAACGGCTGCTCCGCCGACGGGGGCCGAAGGCGGGCGCGGAGGTCCTGCTGGGTCGGCGGCCGGTCGGCAAGGACCGGCGCGAACGCCGCCACCAGCACCAGCGTGAGCACGATGAACGAGCCGACCCAGGCGCCCGGGTGGCGCCGGAAACGGCGCATGCCCGGCGACGACAAGGCGGCGGCCCCCCAGACCCGGCGCGACGCCTCAGCCATAGCGCACCTTGGGGTTGATGGCCGCGTACGACAGGTCGACCGCCAGGTTGACGACGATGAAGAGCAGCGACACGACGAGCACGCTGCCCTGCACGAGCGGCAGGTCGCGGGCGACGATCGCGTCGACCAGCAGCCGCCCCACGCCGGGCCAGGCGAAGACGGTCTCGGTGAGCACGGCGCCGCCCAGCAGGCCGCCGAGCTGCAGGCCCACGACCGTGACGATCGGCAGCAGCGCGTTGCGCAGGGCGTGCCGCACGACCACGCGGCGCGGTGCGAGTCCCTTGGCCTTGGCGGTGCGCACGTAGTCCTGGGCGAGCGCCTCGAGCACGGCACCGCGCGTGATGCGGGCGATGAAGGCCGCCGACGAGACGCCGACGGTGACGGCCGGCAGCACCAGGTGCCGCCACGTACCCCGGCCGCTGGCCGGCAGCCAGCCGAGCTCGAGGGCGAAGACGATCATGAGCAGGAAGCCGGACCAGAAGACCGGGATCGACACGCCCACGAGGGCGACGGCGATGGCGGCGCCGTCGACCCAGGTGCGCTGGCGGACGGCCGCCAGTACGCCGAGGGTGACGCCCAGCGCGACGGCGATCGTCAGGGCGGCGAGGGCGAGCTCGATCGTCGCGGGCAGGCGGTCGCGGATCTCGGCGAGCACCGGGCGCCGCGAGCGGACCGAGTCGCCGAGGTCGCCGCGCAGCAGCCCGCCGACGTAGTCGAGGTACTGCACGGGCACCGGCCGGTCGAGCCCCAGCTCGCGCCGCAGGTCCTCGAGCGCCTGGCGCGAGATGCCCTGCGAGGCCTCGCCGAGCATGGCGACCACGGGGTCCCCCGGGGTGACCCAGGCCATCAGGAAGACGAGCAGGGTCACCCCGAACAGCACCGGCACCGTGCCGAGGAGCCGGCCCAGCGCGTAGCGCAGCAAGGCTCAGTCGGCCAGCGTGGCGCTGCGCAGGTCGAGCAGGATCCAGGAGAAGGCGATCGCCTCGCCCTGGAGCGCGGGGCGCTTGGCGTAGGTGAAGCGCGGGTAGTAGAGCGTCACCATCGGCAGGGCGTTCGCGGCCGCGGCCTGGACCTGCGCGTACACCTCGGCGCGCACCGCGTCGCCGGGCTCGTCGCGGCCGCGTTGCAGCAGCGCGTCGATCTCCGGGTCCGCCCAGCGCGACGTGTTGTTCGTCGGGATCTCACTGGAGTGGAAGAACGCGTAGAGCGTGTAGTCGGCGTCGAGGGTGACGGTACCCCAGCCGGTCATCGCCAGCTCCATGTCGTCCGACTGCACCGCCTGCGTGTAGGCCGCGTAGTCCTGGACGCGGATCTCGAGGTCGACGCCGATCTCGTCGAAGGCGAACTGGAGCACCTGCGCCACGGCCTCGAGGTCGGGGTTCTGGTAGAGATCGAGGCGCAGCTGGAGGTCGGCGACGCCGGCCTCGGCGAGCAGCGCGCGGGCGGCCTCGACGTCGTACGGGTACGGCTCCTCGAGCGTGGCAGCGTAGCGCACGGTGCCCGGGATCGGGGCCACGCCGGGCTTCGCCAGGCCGCGCAGCATCTCCTCGGTGATCAGCGCCTTGTCGATCGCGTGCGCCAGCGCCTGCCGGACGCGCAGGTCGGCGAGCTTCGGGTGGGCGACGTTCATGATCAGGTGGGTGCTGCCCCAGCCGTCGATCGCGCCGGTGGTGATCGCGGGGTCGGCCTGCAGCGTCAGGAAGTTGTCGGGCGGCACGTTGACGATCAGGTCGACGCCGCCCGAGCGCAGCTCGACGATCTGGGTGCTGACCTCGGGGATGATGCGGACCACGAGCTCGTCGATCGCCGGCGCGCCGCCCCAGTAGGCGGCGTTGGCCGCCAGCACGACCTCGCTACCGTCGACCCAGCGCACGAACGTGAACGGGCCGGTGCCCACGGGCTCGCGGCCGAGCGTGTCGGCCAGCGCGGCGGGCACGATGGCGGCGACGGGATGCGCGAGGTGGGACAGCAGCGGCGCGAAGGGCGGGTCGGTGACGATCTCGACGGTGGTCGCGTCGACGGCGCGCACCTCCTGGATGGCCGACAGCACGAAGCGGCCGGGCGCGGCCGTCGCCGGGTCGAGGATGCGGCCGAGCGAGGCGACGACGGCGTCGGCGTCGAAGGGCGAACCATCGTGGAAGGTCACGCCGTCGCGCAGCACGAGGCGCAGCGTGGTCGGGTCGGGGTAGCTCCAGTCGGTCGCCAGGCCGGGCACGACGTCGCCCTCCGGCGTCACGCGCACCAGCGTCTCGAAGACCTGGTTGGTGACGTGGAACGAGAAGCCGTTGAAGGTGAGCTGCGGGTCGAGCGTGGGCGGGTTGGCGCCGATGGCCGTGGTCAGGGTCTGACCCGCGGCGAGCGGCGCACCGAGAAGGATCGCGAGTGCGACGTACAGCGTGCGCATGGTGGCCTCCACGTGTCCCGCGGCCGCGGGAGAAGCGCAGCCTACCGCCCCCGACGACGCCGCAGCGCATCGCGGGGCGCGTCCCGGGAAACCATCGTCGCCGCGCACGGGGGGCCCCCGGCAGGGGCCGGATACCGGCGGATCGGGCGTACGAACGCGGACCGTGGTCGCCGCGACGATGCCATAGACTCGCGGTAGATGCCCGAGCGGCCCGTCGACGACCGAGAGGGCACGCGCGCGACCGCGTTCCGGCGCGGCGTCCTCGCCCTGACCCAAGCCGTCCTCGCCGCGCCCGACGGCGGGGGCATGCCCTACCGCCGCCTCCTCGAGGTGGCGGCCCGGCACGTCACCGGCGCGCAGGGCGGCAGCGCGCTGGCGAGGGGTGACGATGGCCGTTACCGCCTCGTCGCGGCCTGGGGCGTCGATCCGGGGAGCTCCGCGACGCTCGCCATCGAACCCGACGCGCTCCCGCGGTGCGACTCGGCGGTGGTGCTCTCCGGCGCCGACGCGCCGGCCTTCGCGCGCCCGGCGCCGACCGCCGGGGCCGCGGGCGGGCCCGACGGCGCCGAGGGGAAGCGGTCGAGCCTCGTGATCCCGATCGTCGTCGACGACGACCCGATCGGCTACCTCCTGCTCCACGCCTTCGACCGGGCCGACGCCTTCCCGCCCGAGGCGGTCGATCTCGGCGCCGTCCTGGGGAGCCTGACCGGCGCCCTCGCGCAGCGGCTGCGCCTCGCGGCGGACCTGCGCGGGGAGCGCGAGAAGCTCGACCACCTCGCCCACCACGACCCGCTCACGGGGCTGCCGAACCGCGTCCTGCTGATGGACCGCCTGCGACAGGCGCTGGCCCGCGACGCCCGCGACGGGCGCTTGACCGGGCTGCTGCTGCTCGACCTCGACGGCTTCCAGCGCGTCAACGATCGCCACGGGCACGAGGTGGGCGACCGGCTACTGGCGCGGCTCAGCGATCGCCTGCGGGAGCGGATGCGGGACGTCGACACCGTCGCGCACCTGGGCGGCGACGAGTTCGCGCTGGTGGCCAGCGGCGTCGAGAGGATCGGCGACGTCCGCGTGCTCGCCCAGCAGGCGCTCGCGGCGAGCCGGATGGCCTTCGACCTCGGCGCCGTCGACGTGCACGTCGGAGGCTCGATCGGCGTCGCCGTCGCGCCCCACGACGCCGAGGACGCGGAGGGCTTGCTGCAGAACGCCACGCTGGCCATGCAACGGGCGAAACAGCGGGGCCGCGGCGAGGTGACCTTCTACACCGCCGCCGTCGACGCCAGCATGCGTGAGCGCGGCCGGCTCACCGACGACCTCAGGGACGCCCTCCTGAGGGGCCACCAGGTGTGGGTGGCGTTCCAGCCCAAGGTCGACCTGGCCACCGGCGCCTGCATCGGTGCCGAGGCGCTGGCGCGCTGGGACCACCCCGATCGGGGGCCCGTCTCCCCCGGGCTGTTCGCCCCGCTGACCGAGGAGGCGGGCATGGTCCACGCGCTGAGCGCCCGGGTGTACGACGAGGCGTGCGCGGCCTTCGCGGGCTGGAAGGCACGGGGCCTGACGGCCGGCTGGCGTCTGGCGCTGAACGTGCAACCGCAGCAGCTGGCGCAGGGCGACCTGGTGGCGCTCGTCCACGCCGTGCTGCGCCGGCACCGGCTGGACATGAGCGACCTCGAGCTGGAGGTCACCGAGTCGATCGCCTTCGGGGACGCCGAGGACGCGCTCGAGCCCCTGCGGGTCCTCAGGGAGGAGGGCGCTCGGGTGGCGATCGACGACTTCGGCAAGGGCTTCTCCTCCCTTCAGCGCCTCACGACCCTGCCGGTCGACACCCTCAAGATCGACCGCTCCTTCGTGCGCGGCATGGGCGGCAGCGGCCGGGGCGCGGCGGTGGTCGACACCATCGCCGCCCTCGCGCGCGCCTTCGGCCTCGCCCTCGTCGCCGAGGGCGTCGAGACCGCGTTCCAGGCGGACGCGCTGCGGCGACACGGCTGCGGCGTCGCTCAGGGCTTCCTGTACTCGCGGCCCCTGCGCGCGGGCGACCTGCCGGCGTGGCTGGAAGCCCACGAGCGCCGCCACGCTCGAACGCCCGACACCGCCGGCGCCTGAGCGACGTGTGCCCGCCGCGCGGCCGGCCATCATGGGACCCGACCACCGCCGAGGCGGTCGGCCCCAGGAGCGTGACCGCATGCCCACCGACCCCGCCCACGACGCTTCCGCCGCCGACGACCTGCACGCCTGGCGGCGGGCCTACGCCGCACACCTGGCGGGCCCACGGGGGGCGTGGTCGATCGCTTCGCTGTCGTGGCTGGCCGGGGCGCCGCTCACGCTCGGCCGCGATGGCGACGTCCCGCTGCCCGGGCGCTATCCGGAACGGGTGGCGAGCCTGGAACTCGTCGGCGACGCCGTCCGCGTCGAGCCGCACGCCCCTCTGTGGCTCGACGGCGAGCCGCTCGTGACCGCCCGCGACGTCGCCCCCGACGACGCGACGCTGCGGTTGGGCGCGGAGGAGGACGGAGTCGACGTGGTGCTCATGCGGCGCGGCGCCCGCGTGGGCGCCCGCGTGTTCGACCCCCGACAGGGCGCGGGCCGCGCGGCCGACGATCTCGCCTGGTACCCGGTGACGCCTGGCTGGGTGGCCGACGCCGCGTTCGAGCCCGCGGAGCCCGGCACCACGATGCCGGTCGTCAACCTGCTCGGCGATGCCACCGAGGCGCCGGTGGCCGGCACGCTGCGCTTCGCCCTGCGGGGCGCGCCGTGCTCCCTCGTGGCGCTCGCGACCGGGGCCACCTGGTTCGTCAACTTCCGGGACGCGACCAACGGCCGCGGGACCTACGGCGCCGGGCGCTTCCTGCGGGTGCCCGCGACGGCCGGCGGCCGTACCCGGCTCGACTTCCACCGGGCCCACCACCCGCCGTGCGCCCACACACCGCACGCGACGTGCCCGCTGCCGCCGCTGGCGAACCGGCTCCCGATCCCGGTCGAAGCGGGCGAGCGCCTCCCGGCGGCCTGACGCCGTGCCCCGTTGGGACGACCCGGACACCGTCGCCTTCTTCGCGGCGCGGCCGCCCGACCACCGGCTGGTGGCGTGGGTGGCGTCGGGCGGTCTCCCCTGCGGCGCGCGGGTGCTCGACCTCGGCTGCGCGGGCGGGCGCAACACCGCCTACCTGACGAGCCTCGACGTCGAGGTGATCGCGGTCGACGCGGAGCCGGCGATGGTGGCGGCGACGCGGGCGCGGGTCGCGCCCGTCGTCGGCCCCGAGGAGGCCGCGAGGCGCGTGCAGGTGGGCCGCTTCGACGCCCTGGACGATCTGCCGGACGGCACCTTCGAGCTCGTGCTGGCGCTCGGCGTGCTGCAGAACGCCACCGGTGACGCGGAGTTCGCGCGCGGCGTGCACGAGATCGCACGCGTGTTGCGGCCCGGGGGCACGGTCCTGGTCGCCCACTTCTCGCCGGCCTCCCGGCCGCCCGATCGGGCGCTCACGCGGGTCGCGGGCAGCGCGCACGCCTACCGGGGGTTCTTCGGGGAGGACCCCGAGCTGCCGATGGTGCTGCACGAGGCCGGGGCGCTCGACGCGGCGTTCGCGGCCGCCGGCCTCACGCCGGTCGTCCCGAGCGACACCGTGGTGGCCCCCGCCTCGGGCGCGGGGAGCCACCGCGACGCGGGCGGCCGTGCCGCCGGTGGCACGCGCGTGACCGTCAACGCGCACTACCGCAAGCCGCACGCCGCGTGAGGTGGGGCGCGCCAACCCTCTGCGCGCGCGGGGCGCGCCAAAGGTTGGCGCGCCCCGGCGCGATCGTGCGTCGTGGAGCCGTCGTCAGTCGCGGCTGCCCATGAACATCGTCACGTAGTACAGCAGGTAGGCCACCGACGCGGCGGCCGCGGCGACGTACGTCAGGGCGGCGGCGTTGAGCACCTGCTTCGAGCCGCCGACGTCGGCAGTGGTGGCCAGCCCGAGGCGCTCCATCTCGGCCACGGCGCGCTTGCTGGCGTCGAACTCGACCGGCAGGGTCACGAGCTGGAAGAGGACCGCCGCGCCGAAGAGCAGGATGCCGATCTCGACCATGCCGGCGACGCCGAGCATGAAGCCGCCGATGACGATCCAGGGGCCGAAGTTCTGGCCGATCTGCGCGACGGGCACCAACTGGGACCGCCACTGCAGCGGCGCGTAGGCCTTGGCGTGCTGCAACGCGTGCCCGACCTCGTGGGCCGCCACCGCGGCGCCGGCCACGGAGGGTACGCGGAAGTGGGCCTCGGAGAGGCGAACCGTCCTGGTGCGCGGGTCGTAGTGGTCGCTGAGCTGGCCGGGGACGGGTTCGACCTTGACGTCGTGCAGCCCGTTGGCGCGCAGGATGGCGCGCGCGGTGTCCGCACCGGTGAGGCCAGAGGCGTTGGCGACGCGCTCCCAACGCCCATAGGTGCTGCGGAGCCACCACTGGACGCCTAGGGTGAGCACGAGGGTCGCGATGAAGAGGGTGAACATGTCGGGATGGGTCCTCCTGGCGTGAAGTCGTCGAGAGGGCCGATTGCGAACCGCTCGGCACGGGGTCGGGCGGCGCCTCCAACGCTTGGATTGTACCCGTACTCCATGAGAAACACGTCGGTCACGATGCTCGGACCGATGAGGCGACCTGTCGACCCGCTGGTCGTATGATGAGGCGACGACAACACGTCCCGCCCCGGCCACACCGGGAGAGAGGAGTTCCGCCGGTCCATCTCGTCCGCGAGGCGGTGGCCTCGGGCCATCGCCGTCCGGTTCGCTCTCGCCCTTCACATCACCAGAGGTGCCACATGCTTCGACGTCTCCTAACCCTCCTCGCCGTGACCGCCCTCGGCCTCGCGGCCGCCCAGAGCCAGATCGAGATCTTCTCCTGGTGGGCGGGCGACGAAGGCCCCGCGCTCGAGGCGCTCATCGAGCGCTTCGAAGAGCTGCACCCCGGCATCGAGGTCATCAACGCGACCGTCACCGGCGGCTCGGGGGTCAACGCCCGCGCCGTGCTCAAGACCCGCATGCTCGGCGGCGATCCGCCCGATTCCTTCCAGGTCCACGCCGGCCAGGAACTCATCGGCACCTGGGTGGTCGCCGACCGCATGGAAGACCTGACCTTCCTCTACGAGGAGATGGGCTGGTTCGAGACGTACCCGCAGGGCCTGATCGACGCCTCCAGCACGGCCGACGGCATCTGGAGCGTTCCGGTCAACATCCACCGCTCCAACGTGATGTGGTACGTGCCCGCCAAGCTCGAGGAGTGGGGCATCACCGCGCCCGCCAGCTGGTCCGAGTTCCTCACGGTCTGCCCCACCATCCAGGCGGCCGGCGTGACCCCGCTCGCGCTCGGCGAGAACTGGACCCAGGTCCACCTGTGGGAGTCCGTCGCCCTCGGCGTTCTCGGCGCCGATGACTACGACAAGCTGTGGACGGCCGAGCTCCCCTTCAACGATCCCAAGGCCATGGAGATCTGGGACGTGTTCGGCGACGTGCTCGCGTGCACCAACGACGACGCCGCCGGCCTCAGCTGGCAGCAGGCGACCGACATGGTCGTCGGCGGCACGGCCGCGTTCAACATCATGGGCGACTGGGCGGCCGGCTACCTGACGACCACCCTCGGCCTCGAGCCGGGCGTCGGCTTCGGCTGGGCGGCCTCGCCCGGCACCGACGGCGTGTTCATGTGGCTCTCCGACGCCTTCGGCCTGCCGCAGGGCATCCAGAACCGCGAAGCCACCCTGGAGTGGCTGCGCTTCATCGGCACGGCCGAGGCGCACGACATCTTCAACCCGCTCAAGGGATCGATCGCTCCCCACCTCGACTCCGACCTCTCGCTCTACAACGCCTACCTGCAGAGCGCGGCCGCCGACTGGCAGAGCAACCGCGTCGTCGGCAGCCTGGCGCACGGCACCGTGGCCAAGGAAGCCTTCGCCAGCGATTTCGCCACCGTCATGGAGATCTACCTCGCGACCGGCAGCGCCATGAACGCGGCCAACGCCGCGCAGGCGATCGCCACCCAGGTCGGCCTGGGCCAGTAGGCCCCCCTCGACCCCAAGACGCCGGGGGGCGGCCACGCCGGCCGCCCCCCGGCCTTCGCCCACGAGCCGGAGCCACCGACGATGAAACTCACGCGCGACCGCTGGACGGCCATCCTCATGCTCCTCCCCTCCGTCGTGTTGATCGGCGTGTTCGTCTACGGCTTCATCGGCCAGACGGCGTGGACCTCGTTCAGCGACTGGGGCCGGGTCTCCTCGCAGGCACTGGCGGTGAACCCCGACATCCAAATGGTCGGCTGGCAGAACTACCGCGACCTGTTCACGGGCTTCATCGACGTGCGCTTCCGCCAGGATCTGGTCAACACCTTCTTCTTCACGATCTTCTTCCTTGCCGGCTGCCTCGGCCTCGGGTTGGGCCTCGCGTTCCTGCTCGACCAGGACGTCCAGGGCGAGGGCTTCTTTCGCACGCTGTTCCTCTTTCCCATGTCCCTCTCGTTCGTCGTCACCGGCACGATCTGGCGCTGGATGCTGCAGCCGCGGGGCGGCGTCAACGTCCTGCCCACCACGGTCGGCCTGCCGGCGTGGGAGTTCCGCTGGCTGACCGATCGCACGCAGATCTGGCGCTTCGACTGGAACGCCCTGCCGGGCATGACGGGCCTGCTGGTCGCCGCCATCCTACTCACGGTGGCCCTGTCGTCGTGGCGGGGCGGCCGGCGGCGGCGCGCCGGCGTGGCCCTCGCCTCGGGCATCATGCTCGGCGCCTGGTCGCTCACGCTGGGCCGCAGCGTGGCCCTGCTCCCCTTCCCCGAACTGCACGGCTTCAACATCGCCTTCATCGGCATCATCTTGGCCGCGGTCTGGCAGATGTCCGGCTACACGATGGCGCTCTACCTCGCGGGCCTGCGCGGCATCCCCGGCGAGCTGCGCGAGGCCGCCCGGGTCGACGGGGCCAACGAGGTGCAGCTCTACCGTCACGTCGTGCTGCCGCTGCTGCAGCCGATCACCCTCTCGGCGATGATCATCCTTGGGCACATCAGCCTCAAGATCTTCGACCTGGTGTTCGCGATGGCCGGCGCCGACAACGCCACCACCGACGTGCCGGCGCTGCTCATGTACCTGACGGCCTTCCGTGCCAACCAATTCTCCAAGGGCGCGGCGATCGCCATGGTGCTGCTGATCATGGTGACCGCGGTGATCGTGCCCTACCTGTGGACGAGCCTCCGCGGGGAGACCCGCCGATGACGGCCTGGCGTCGCCACCGCTGGGTGATCTACCTGCTGCTGGCGGTCGCCAGCGCGACGTTCCTGCTGCCGGTGTACCTGGTGGTGGTCACCAGCCTCAAGGCGCCCGCCGACATCAACCTGGCGACGACCTGGTCGCTGCCCCCTTCGTGGCACTGGCGGTCGTTCGCCGACGCCTGGACGGTGTTCTCACCCAAACTCGCCAACAGCTTCATCCTCACGATCGCGGCGACGATCGCCTCGGCCCTGATGGGTTCGATGAACGGCTACGTGCTGTCGAAGTGGCGCTTCCCGGGCGCCAACGTCGTCTTCCCGCTCATGCTCTTCGGGATGTTCATCCCCTACCAGGCGATCCTGATCCCGCTCTTCGAGTTCCTGCGGTCGGTGGGTCTCTACGGCGGCCTGGCGGGGCTGATCATGGCCCACGTCGTCTACGGGCTGCCGATCACGACGCTGATCTTCCGCAACTACTACGCCGAGATCCCGGACGAGATGCTCGAGGCAGGGAAGATCGACGGCGCCGGCTTCTTCGGCCTCTACGGCCGCATCGTCTTCCCGCTGTCGCTCCCCGGCTTCGTCGTCGTCATCATCTGGCAGTTCACGCAGATCTGGAACGAGTTCCTCTTCGCCGTCACGCTGACGAGCCAGGCGAACCAGCCCATCACCGTCGCGCTGGCGCAACTCGCCGGCGGCGAGGCGGTGCGCTGGAACCTGCCGATGGCGGGCGCCATCCTGGCGGCCCTGCCGACGCTGCTGGTCTACATCCTGTTGGGTCGCTACTTCGTCAAAGGGTTGCTGGCGGGGTCGGTGAAGGGCTGACTGGCGCGCCGCGGCCATCGTTCGATCCGGCGGGCGCCAGCCGGGGGGCATCGCCCCCCATGTCGGGCGCCAGGCCCGAAGCAGCGGTCCCCGCGGCGTGTGCCGCGGGGACCGGAAACCGCTGTTGGCGCTGGCCCGGCTTACGGGCTCGGCGGCAGCAGGACGTAGTCGATGACGTGGATGACGCCGTTGGCGGCCTGGATGTCGAAGCCCGTGACCGTCGCGACGCCGTTGATCTCCACGTCGGTACCGTCGAGCGTGACCGAGATGTCCTCACCGAGCAGCGTTTCGACCAGGGCCGTGCCACCGCCGGCCGTGATAGCCGCCAGGACGTCCGCCGAGGAGAGCGCGCCGTTGACCACGTGGTAACTGAGGATGTCGCCGAGATCGGCGCTGGCGAGCAGGTCGCCGGGCGTCAGGCTCTCGTCGGACAGGAACTGGGTGAAGGCCGCGTCCGTCGGCGCGAAGACGGTGAAGGGGCCGCCGTTGCGGTCGTCGAACAGGTCCACCAGGCCGGCCTGGCCGAGCGCCGCCACCAGCGTCTCGAAGCGGCCGTCCTCGACGGCGATCTCCGCGATCGTCGGGGTCGGCAGGAGCACGAAGTCGATGACGTGGATCACGCCGTTGACGGCCTTGAGATCGGTGATGACGACGTTGACGGAACCGTTGAGGACGACGCCGCCGTCGACGACCTGGACGCCGATCTGCCGGTCGGTCAGCAGGGTGCCGACGTTCGTCGGCGCGGCCGCGATGACTTCCTCGGCGGTCAGGGACTGGGGAAGGACGTGGTACAGCAGGATGTCGCTCAGGTCGTCCGAGGCGAGCAGCTCCTCGGCGGTCAGGCCGAGGGCGGTGAGGGCGGCGCCGAAGGCGTCGTTGGTGGGGGCGAAGACGGTCAGGTCCGCGGTCTCGTCGGCGACGGCGCCCACGAGGTCCGCCGTGGAGAGCGCGGTGACGAGGGTCGAGAAGCGGCTGTCGGCGACGGCGATGTCGGCGATCGTCTTGGTCGGCAGGAGCACCTCGTCGATGACGTGGATCGTGCCGTTGCTGGCGGCGATGTCGGAGGCGCGGATCGTGGAGCTACCGTCGAGCACGCCGCCGGACTGGGCGATCGGCATGCCGAAGAGGGTGGGGATGATCTCGAGGCCGGTCACGTCGC
>CAZJUA010000127.1:0-14949 GCA_964549045.1 uncultured bacterium
TCTCGCAGGACATCGACGCCGACACCGTGCTGCCGCTCGACTGCTACCTCGTGACGGAGCCGATCGTCGTGTCGGCGCGGCTGGAGGTGGCGGCTGGCAGCATCCTCTACTTCGTCGACGACGCGGGCCTGCGGGTGATCCCGGAAGGCTCCCTGCGGGCCGCGGGGACGGCGCTGCACCCCATCACCTTCACCAGCGAATCCGGCGAGCGGGACGACTGGTACGGCGTGGGGATCTTCTCCGACAGCGCCGACAACGTGCTGGACCACGTGCGCATGGAGAACGCGGGCAACACGTTCGCCACGATCAACGGGAACCAGCCGACGAACCTCTACGTCGGCGCCATCATCCCGGACCGGATCGAGTACGGCCGGATGGCGATCACGAACTCGAGCTTCGGGTCGGCGGGCAAGCTCGCGGCGGACCCGGCGCCGGGTACCGGCACGGGCCTGTACGTGGCGTGGGCGGAGAACGTGCTGACGACGTTCGAAAACAACGACTTCGACGGCAACGGGCACGCGGCGATGCGCGTGACGTCGCACCAGCTCGGCGCGATCGGGGCTGGCAACGTCTTCGGGGTGGGCGCGGCACCGGGTGCGGCGTTCGTGGAGGTCGCGCGGGACGGCGATCTGACGGTGAGTGCGACGTGGCGCGCGTTGGACGTGCCGTACCGCTTCTTCCAGGCCCACGTCGTCAACGATCCGGCTGCGGTCATCGCGATCGGGCCGGGGGCGGTGCTGGAGTTCACCGATCAGGGCGGCATCCGCGTGGGCGCCGGGGCGCTGCGGGCGATCGGGACGGCGGTCGCGCCGGTCACCTTCACCAGCGCTTCGGGCGAAGCGGGCGACTGGTACGGCGTGGGCATCTTCTCGGACAGCGATCAGAACGCGCTCGACCACGTGCTGATGGAGAAGGCGGGCACCACGTCCGACACGATCAACGGCATGCAGCCGTCGAACCTCTACGTCGCTGCGGCTGGCGCCATCGCGGTGACGAACTCCGCCTTCAACGACGCGGACCACCCCGTGTTGACCCAACCCGCATGGGGCATGTACATCGCCGACGGTGGCCAGGTGAGCGATCAGGCTGGTGACGCGATCGACCCCGAGAGCGAAGGCGACAACACCTTCTCGGGCAACAAGACCGCGCCGGTGGGGCGGCCGTGAGGTAGCGAGCGGGCGACGTCGTCGGATGCGACGACGCCGCCGTGGCCGGCCGCCGCGGACGGCCCCGATCCGGGCCCTCCGCGGCGGCCCTTGACGCGACCTGAACGCATGTTCAAGAATGTGAACATGCGTTCAGCCCCGCCGCAGCCCAGCCCCGCCGACGACCGCAGCACCCCCGCCCGCATCCGCGACGCGGCGCTCGTGACCTTCGCGGAGGCCGGCTTCCGGGCGGCCACGGTACGCGCCATCGCCGAGCGGGCGGGCGTGTCGCCCGCCTTGGTCATCCACCACTACGGCAGCAAGGAGCGCCTGCGGGAGGCCTGCGACGCCTTCGTCACCAACTACGTCCGCGAACGCAAGATCGAGGCGATGAAGGCGGGCCCGGGGCTGGATCCACTGGCGCTTCTGCGGGACGACGACGACCGCCTGCCGTTGCTCTGCTACCTCGGGCGCGCCCTGCAGGACGGCTCGCCGGCGGTCGCGACGCTGGTCGACGAGATGGTCGCCGACGCCGAGGCCATCCTGGCCGCCGGCGTGGAGAGCGGCATGGTTCGATCGCTCGACCACCCGCGCGGCGTCGCCGCCGTGCTGACGCTGTGGTCGCTCGGCGCGCTGGTGCTGCACGAGCACGCGCGTCGGATCCTGGGGGTCGACCTCACCGGCCCGATGTCGAACGCCGCGCTGAGCGCCGGCTACACGGTGCCGGCCATGGAGATCCTGACGCACGGACTCATCGCCCCCGGCATGTACGAGCGGCTCGCCGCCGCCGAGGCGTCGGCGTCGTCGGCGCCGACCGAGGAGGAGGAGGCATGACGGCACCCGTCATCCGCACGCGCGGCCTGGTCAAGGACTACGGGCGGACCCGCGCGCTCGCCGGGCTCGACCTCGAGGTGCGGGCCGGCGAGGTGTTCGGCTTCATCGGGCCCAACGGCGCGGGCAAGTCGACGACCATCCGCGTGCTCCTCGATCTGCTGCGACCGACCGCCGGCGAGGCCGAGGTGCTCGGCCAGCCGCCGGCCGCCGGCGGGCCCGCGCTGCGCGCCAGGATCGGCTACCTGCCGGGCGAGCTGGCGATGCCCGCGCGGGTGACCGCGCGCGAGCAGCTGGCGCACCTCGCGGCGCTGCGGGGCGGGCGCGGGCGCGAGCGCGTCGACGCCCTGGCCGAGCGCTTCTCCCTCGACCTCGACCGCCCGCTGCGGGCGCTGTCGCGGGGCAACAAGCAGAAGCTCGGCGTGATCCAGGCCTTCATGCACGAGCCCGAGCTGCTCGTCCTCGACGAGCCGACCAGCGGCCTCGACCCGCTCCTGCAGCACGAGTTCCTCGACCTGGTGCGGGAGACGGCGGCGCGCGGCGCCACCGTGTTCATGTCGTCGCACGTGCTGCGCGAGGTCGAGAGCGTCGCCGACCGGGTGGCCGTCATCCGCGAGGGCCGCACCGTCGACGTCGACTCGGTGCAGGGCCTGCGGGCACGGGCCGGGCAGCGCGTGGCGCTCACCTTCGCGGAGGCGCCCGACCCGGCGGCGTACGAGGCCCTCGACGCCGTGCGCGACGTCCGCCTCGAGGGGTCGACGCTGCACTGCCTGCTGCTCGGCGAGCCCGACGCCCTGCTGAAGCTCGCGGCCGGCTCACGCGTCACCCGCTGGGTGGCCCGCGACCTCGACCTGGAGGACCTCTTCATGGACGTCTACCGCTACGGTCCCGACGGCGTCGACGGCGCGAACGGGGGGCGCGATGCGCGCTGAGTTCCTTCCCACCCTGCGCCGCGTGCTGCGCGACCACCGCCGCGGCTTCGCGATCTGGGCGGCCGCGCTCGCGGCCATCACGTTCTTCTACATGTCGTTCTGGCCCACGATGGGCCAGACGATGGTCGAGGCGATCGAGGGGATGCCCCAGGGGTTGATGGCGGCGATGGGTTACGACCGCATCGGCACCGCCGCCGGCTACCTCGAGGCCGTCGTCTACGGTCTCCTCGGTCCCGTGCTGCTGCTCGTTCACGGCATCGCCCTGGGCGGCCGGCTGATCGCCGGTCAGGAGGAGGACGGTACCCTGGAGCTCGACTTCGCGGCCCCGTTGAGCCGCGCGCGGCTCTACTGGGAGCGGCTGGCGGCCGCCTGGCTGCTCGTCACCGGGCTCGTCGCGGCGATCACGCTGGCCGTGCTGGTGAGCAACCCCACGTTCGACCTGGACGTGTCGCCCGCGAACGTCGCCGCCGCGGGCATCGGCCTGTGGCTGCTGGTCGGCGGCTTCGTCACGGTCGCCTTCGCCGTCGGCGCCGCGACCGGCCGCCGCGGCCTCGCGGTCGGCGCGGTGGCGGCGCTGGCGGTGATCACCTACGTCTTCCGCGGCGTCGCCAACGCCGCCGGGATCGACGTCTACGCCAACTTCTCGCCGCTGGCGTGGTTCCTGCGACCCGACCCGCTGGCGAACGGGCTCGACCTGGCGAGCACGCTTCAGTTGGCCGCGATCACGCTGGTCGCGGCGCCCGTGGGCCTGTGGCGCTTCCGGCGGCGGGACCTGATGACCTGAGGCCGCGGCATGGGCGCCGCGGCAGGCGCCGCTACAGCGCCAGATCGTAGATGCGCCAGGTCTTGGTCCGCTGCCACCCCATCCCCTCGGTCACGCGGATGACGGGCGTGTTGACCTCCAGCAGGAGCGAGGCATCGCTGCGGACGTACCCGCGCCGCTCGGCGTGCGCCACGACCTCGCTGAACAGCAGGGCGTCGGCGCCCGCGGTGCGGTAGCCGGGCACGACCCCGAAGAACATCAGCCGGCAGTGGTCGATGTGGCGGCGGCCCGCGAACAGGCGAGCCAGTCGCACGAGGTCGCCGTCGCCGGGCCAGCGCCAGCGCGGCCGGAGCAGGTCGCTCGGGTCGGGAAAGGCGCCCAGCACCGCGACCGGGCGGTCGCCCACGAACGCGAAGCGCACCAGCTCGGGGTCGACGATGGGCCGCAGCGTGCGCACCAGGGACTCGGCCTCCCAATCCTCGACGGGCAGGAAGCCCCAGTTGCTCGCCCACGCCTGGTTGTAGACGTCGACGATCAGCCGCACGTCGTCGGCGAAGCGGCGCATGTCGAGGGCTCGGGTGCGCAGCGAGCTGCGGGCGGCCACGACGCGTGCGATGCGCTCCAGCTTCGCCGGCAGCGGCCTCGTCAGGTCGATCTCGTAGGCGTGGTAGTCCATCGCCTTGGCGAAGCCGAAGGCCTCGATCAGCGGACCGTAGTACGGCGGGTTCCAGGTGTGCTCGACCCACACCTCGTGGTCGAAGCCGTCGACGAGGCACCCCTGGCGTTCGTGGGTGACGTTGGCGTACTCGCCGGGCCCGCGCAGCACGGCGGCGCCCCTGGCCCGCGCCCAGTCGGCGGTGGCGCCCAGCAGCGCGTGCGCCACGCCCGCTTCGTCGATGGTCTCGAAGAAGCCGAAGAAGGCGAAGCGGCCGCCGTGGTGGCGGTCGAAGCGCTCGTGGATGACGACCGATACCCGACCCACGGTGGCGCCGTCGCGGCGCGCCAGGAAGTGCGTCGCGCGCGCGTCACGGTGGTAGGGGTGGCGCGGCGTCAGCAGGCCCGGCATGCCGAGCAGCCGGTTGCCGAGCAGGTCACCGTCGAGCTGCGGCACCCAGCGGGGGTTGCCGCGGTAGTGGCGCCAGTGGAAGGCCACGAACTCGCGCATGCGCGGGTCGCCGAGCGGGACCTCCTGGATCGTGACGCTGCCGGCCATGGGCGCTCCTCGCGACCGCGTGATGCGCCAGAGCCTAGCAGAAGCGGCCTCGGCGGGCCTCGGCGGGGCCCCGCCGGGAAGCACCGGTCGGCTGCGACCCGGCACCCAGCCCGGTCGGTGACGCGGTCGGAGGTGCTCGATCGCGCCCGACTACCAACTCTCGTAGTCGTAGCTCTCGTAGGTGTACTCGTCGAACTGCGGGTCGTACGACTCGCAGCCCGCGGACGCCCAGCACCCCTGGGCCGCGGTGGCGTCGGCGTAGGCCTCGGGCGCGAACGTGGCCATGCACGTGTCGATGGTGTCGCACGCGCCACCGCCCCCGCCGCTTCCCTTGGCCTCCTGCAGCGCCTTCAGCACGGCCTCCTCGCCGAACGCCAGGACGAACACCGCGATGAGGAACTCCTCCCGCTCGTCCGCGTTGGCCTCCGGCCAGTGGAGCTGCACGCGGTTCCACACCTCCCGCGATCGCGCCAGCACGACCTGGCCAGGCTGCGGCAGGACGGCGTAGCGATCGGCCACCACCCCCAGCAACTCGAGCCGGTCGGCGTCCGTGAGTGCGATGGGGTAGCCCACCTCGACGAGCGAGAACTCCAGCGCCTCGATGAAGGCGAGGGCGTTGTCCCGCGTGAGGATCGCGTGGTCGCCCTGCGCCAGGACCGGGTCGTCCGCGGCCGCCAGCCGTTGGGTGACGAACACCGCGCCGTCGGAGGTGAGGGTGAGGGTGTCGCCGGCGAGCTCGGCGGCGAAGCGGAAGCGCGCCCCGTCGGCCAGGAACGCGCCCGTGAGCCGCCCGTCGCCGCCGTCGGCGCCGAACGGGTAGCGCTGCCCGGAGCGGAGCAGGACGAGCTCGCCGGTGTAGTTGCCGCCGCTGCCCATCACGGTGACCCGCAGGTCGTCGCCCTCGAAGGTGCCCACCAGCGGGTCGCCGGTGCCCGTCGTGGGTGGCTCGCCGAGCCCGGGCTCGGTCGCGGCCGGCGCGCCGGACACCGTCAGCCGATAGCGCGCGGAGGTGGGCATCAGGTTCATCACGTCGACGTACAGCGGTCCCGCGACGGGCGCCTCGATCGTGTGGCGCGGGTTCGGGTCGGAGCTGGTGTCGAGGTGGTCGGCGTGGGCTTGGGCGGTGATCGACGTGCCGAGGTTGGGGGCCAGGTCGACGTAGCTGCCGAAGCCCTCCACCCGCACGGTCACGGGCCCGGAGCCGGGCGGGATCGTCACCACGTAGGTGTGGAAGACGACCGTCTCCCGTCCCTGGATGCCGACGAGCTCGCCCTCGACGCTGCCGCCGAGCGCGAGCGCGCCGTACTCGCCGCTCGGTGTGCCCTGGGCCCAGGCGTGGACGCCGATGGCGGCCAGGAGGAGGGCGAACGCGAGGGCCGGCAACCGGCCGCGGCGCGATCGGGTGCGATCGACGGAGATCATGGTCCGCTCCTACCGGTCCGGACGCGAGGAGAGGCATCTCCAGTGTGGGGCCGGCGGGGCGATCCGTCGTCTAGTGCCGCGTGGATGGGGTCGGGCGGGGGGCGACGGCCGCCTCGGTCGACGGCGCCGGGAGCGCCAGGCGCCATGCGCGCACGCCGCTGACCCGCACGCGGCCGCGGGTCGCCAGCCCCCACCACGGGTCGGGCGCCGGGTCGTACAGACGACCGCTGAAGGCGACACGGTCCGCGACGAAGGCTTCGAGGAGGCTGCCGTCGAGGAGCAGCCGCAGGTTCATCGCGTCGGGAAGGTCGGCTGGCAGTTCGAGGCGCTGCAGGATCGGGCTCGCGGGGTTGGCGTGCGGCAGCAGGCGACGCAGCGTGAGGTCGCGCCGGGCGCGATCGAAGTCGAGGCGGTACCCGCGGGAGAGGTCGGCGTCGACCCGCAGCAGGACCCCCAGCGTGCCCGTCGCCCCCCAGTGCACCGTGAGTTCGAGCTCCGCCTGGCTTTCGAGTCGACCGAGCAGCGCGACGGCGAGGTCGGGTCCACCCGCGGCGACCGCGCCATCCCACTCACTGCCCGCGCCCGACCAGTCGCCGGCCACGACGCGCGGCGTCGTGACGAGATCGGCCCGTCCCTGGCGCAGCCGATCGAGTTCGCGCGCCGGCCGGATGCCGACCCCACCGTCAGGCGTGGGCGTCAGCTCCCGCGGGAAGGCCATGACGCCGCCCCAGGTCCAGGGGCTGCCGTCGTGGGGGAGCGCTAACGGAGCATCCGGGACGTGGCGATCGAAGACGAAGCCGTAGACCATGCGGCGTTCGCCGAAGACGGCCGTCTTGGCCGCGTAGTAGCGGAAGTCGTCGAGGCGCGGTGCGCTCGGGGTGGTCCAGGGACCGGCGGGGCCCTGGGCGATGCGTACCTGGACGCCGTAGTCCGAGTAGAGCAGGGCGTGGCCCCCATCGATGGCCACGACCTCGGGGCACTCGCAGCGGTGCACGTCGCCCGGGCGGTAGAGCAGGCGCCCATCGCCCCAGTGGCGCAAGTCCACCGAGGTGAAGCGCGCCACGCAGCCGCGCAGCGCCGGCGGCGCTTCGGCGGCGTCGGCGGTGAGGACCATCTCGAACCCGCCCGACGGCAGTGCCCGGACCTGCGGGTCCCGCCAGGCGGCGCCGGGGTGGGTGGCGAAGGGCGCGACCGGGCCCAAGATCGGGTTGGCGGGGTCCTTGCGCCAGCTGGTCAGGTCGTCGCTCTCGGCGTGGCAGACGGTCTGTCGCTGCCCGTCCGGACCGCCGATGCCCGTGTAGAACGCGTGGAAGCGCTCAAAGGCGCGAAGGACGCAGCCGGTCCAGCAGCCGTAGGCGTCGGGCCCCTCGGGTTCCGGCGCGATCGCGTCCGGCAGGGTGTGCCAGCGCAGCAGGTCGTCGCTGACGACGTGCGCCCAGCGCATGGTGCCGAAGTCGTCGGGGCGCGGTGAGTTCTGGAAGAACACGTGGTGTCTGCCCTCCCAGACGATGGGCGAGGGGTCCCCGAAGCGTCCTGCGCCGGGCGCGTGGTGCAGGCGCACGGCCCGCGGATCGGCGGTCCCGCCGGTCAACCCTTGACCCCGCTCGAGGCGATGCTCTGCACGAACCAGCGGTTGAAGAGCAGGTAGACGATGAGCACCGGGATGGTGATCATCGCGGCGAAGGCCATGATCTGGCCCCACTCGCGTGGTTGTTGGCCGAAGAACTGCTGCATCGCGACGGTCAACGGCCGCACCTCGACGCTGCGCGCGACCATGACCGGCCATAGGAGCTGGCCCCAGTGACGCAGGAACAGCAGGATGGTGACGGTCGCGATGATCGGCCGTGACAGTGGCAGCACGACGGACCAGTAGACGCGGAAGCGGCTGGCGCCGTCGACCACCGCGGCCTCCTCCAGGTCGCGCGGGACCTGGATGAAGAACTGGTAGAAGAGGAAGATCGAGAACGCGTCGGCGATGAACGGGATCGCCTGAACGTAGAGGGTGTCGAGCCAGCCGAAGCGGTTGACGATCAGTAGCAGCGGCACGGCGATCGACTCGAACGGGATGATGATCAGCGCGATGACCATGCTGACGAGCAGCGCGCGCCCGCGGAAGCGGAAGCGGGCCAGGCCGTAGGCGATCAGGCTGTTGACGAACAGGCCGATGACGACGATCGAGCCGACGATCGCCACCGAGTTGCGCAGCGCCGTCAGGAAGGCGACGTTGGCGAACACGTCGCGGTAGTTCTGCAGCGACACCTCCGTGGGCACGAAGGCCAGCCCCGAGCTCATGTGGCGCATGATCAGCGCGTCGTCGGGCTTGAAGCTCGACACCAGCATGATCACCACCGGGAAGAGGAAGAAGGTCGCCAGCAGCGTCATCAGCAGGTAGTCCAGGGTGTGCGTCCAGGCGGCGCGGCGTCCCACCTCAGACCGTCCTCTCCTCGCGCAGGAAGCGGCGCTGCAGCAGGGCCACGGCCAACACGATGAGGAAGAACACGACGGTCAAGGCCGACGCGTAGCCGACGCGGAGCTGGCCGAAGCCGACCCGCTCGATCTGGTAGACGACCGTCTGGGTGGCGTTCTGGGGGCCGCCCTGGGTCATGATCTTGACCTGGTCGTAGAGGCGGAAGGCCAGGATGGTCGTCGAGATGACGACGAAGATCGTGGTGTTGCGCAGGCTGGGCAGGGTGATGCTGCGAAACATCTGGAGGCGGTTGGCGCCGTCGATGCGGGCCGCCTCGTACAGCTGCTCGGCGATCTCCTGCAGCCCCGCGAGGAAGATGACCATCTGGAAGCCGACGCCCTGCCAGACCGACAGGATGGCGATCGCCGCCAACGCACTGCGGGTGTCCTGCAGCCAGGCGATGGGTTCGATGAGGCCGAAACTGACGGCACCGAGGAAGGCGTTGATGAACCCCTCGGTCGGGTTGTAGAGCAGGAACCAGATCGCGGACACGACGACCATGGTCGTGACCACGGGCGAGAAATAGATCGTGCGGAACACGAGCGAGCCGCGCAGGCGCTGGTTGACCAGCATCGCCATGGCCAGCGCGAGGGCCGATTGGACCGGCACGACGAACGCCGCGAAGGCGAAGTTGTTCACCAGCGCGCGCTGGAAGGTGGCGTCCTGCAGGAGCCGCTGGAAGTTGCGCAGCCCGATGAACTCGGTCGGCAGCCGCGGGTTCGGGATCAGCCGCTGGTCGGTGAACGCCAGGGTGAACGCCAGCACGAAGGGCACGATGAGGAAGGCCGTGAGCAAGAGAAGCGCCGGCAGCGAGAAGGCCCAGGCGGCGCGCGCCTCACGGCGTTGCATGGCGCCCTCGCGTGGACGGCGCGGTGCCGAGGCTGGGGTCGTGGCCACCGGTGGGCCTCCCGATCAGGGGCGCGGGCGTTCCGGGCCGCCCGCGTCGTGCGCGGGTGCGGGCGGCCCGGGGTCGTGGGCGTCAGCTGGAGCCGCGGCCCTCAGTCGGTCGGGTAGCCGCGGTTGTCCTCGATGTCCTGCTCGATGCGCTGGCGCGCCTGCTGCAGCTGCGCGGCGACGTCGGCGCCGCCCGCGATGTTGGCGATCGCCTCGGCGAAGGCGTCGGTGATCACGGGGTAGGCCGGCGTCTGCGGCCGGGGTACCGCGATGGTGTTCAGCTGCTCGGCGAACAGCTCCAGCGGGGCGCCCTCGCCGTAGAGCTCGGACATCTCGATGGCCGAGAAGCGCGCGGGGACCGCCCCGTTCGCGTCGGTCATGCGCAGGATCTCGTCGGGCTGCATGAGGAACTCGAGGAACGCCCAGGCGCCGTCCGGCACGCCGCAGGAGGTCGTGATGCCCCAGTTCCACGAGCCCATGCCCGTCTTGGAGCCGGTGCCGAAGTCGGGCAGCGGCAGGATGACGAGGTCGTCGCCCAAGGCCTCGACGTGCGGGTTGTACTGCCAGTGGCCGACCCACGACAGCGCCGCGATCTGGCGCTCGTGGAAGTCGACGTCGCCGGCCGGCGCGTTGGTGGCCCAGCCGTTGGCGAACCAGCTCTGGAAGCGTTCCATGGCCGCGATGGCCTCGGGGCTCGTGAGCGGTTCGGCGTTCTGGTAGCCGTCCCGATCGATGAGGTCGGCGCCCGCGCTCTGCAGGATGGGGCTGAACCCGTAGGTGAACCACTCGCCCTGGCCGTAGTTGAACTTCAGGTCGAGGGCGTACTCGACCTCGGGCAGGGCCGTGAGACGCGCGAGCACGTCGTCGAACTCGTCGGCGGTCCAGGCGTCGTCGATGCCGGTCGGGATGCGGACGCCCGCGGCCTCCAGGTAGCGGCGGTTGGCGTACAGGCCGAGGCCGCTGTCGAAGGTGCCGAGGCTGTAGAGCTCACCGGCGTAGGTGCCCTGGTCGAGGATGCTCGGCAGCACGTCCGCGCGCAGCGCGTCACCGACGTACCCGTCGATCGGCCGCAGGAAGCCGCTCCAGGCGTAGTTGTAGATGAACGGGCCGTCGAAGTCGAGCAGGCAGGGCAGGTCGTTCGACAGCGCGGCGGCCTGCACCTGATCGTTGTAGGTGCCCTCGGGCAACTGCTCCGCGACCACCCGGTACTGGTCCTGGCTGGCGTTGAAGGCCTCGACTTGCGCCGCGAGCGCGTCGCGCTCGGGTCCCTTGCCGCTGTGGAACCAGACGCTGACGTCGGTCTGCGCCAACGCGCCGGCCGTCAGCGCGAGCGCGGCCAGGGTGAGGACGAGACGTCGGATGCGTTCCATGTGCAACCTCCCGAAGGGCATGGGCGACCCCACCGCACGTTCGCCATGATCGTGCGGACCGGTCCAGGACGGACCGGAGCCGGGCTCCGCCTCTCGCACGTACGCTTCGAAGGTAGCACGACCCCCTGGGGGGGTAAGCGGGTGGGGTAGGCCTGCTACGATCGGCGTGTGGCGGCCACCACCCTGGCGCAGCGCAGCTACGCGGTCCTCGTCGAGGTGCTCGAGGACATCGGCGACCTGGAACCCGGGCACGGTCTGCGGGCCGCCGACCGGGCGGTCGCGGAGCGGTTCGGGGTCTCGCTGGCGACGGCGCGGAACTGGCGACGCGGGCGACAGCACCACGTCTCGTTTCGGATCGGGGAGCACCTGCTGGGGGCGGTGGCCGCGCTGGCGCCTCGGCACCTCGAGAGGTTGCGGCTGCAGCACGACCTCGCCCATCGCCTCGAGCGCATCGACCGTATCGCCGAGCGCCTCGCCGGCGAGCTTGCCGGGCACATGGGCGAGGGGACGAGCTGGCACATCTACTCGGGCCCGCTCGTCCTTGCCTTCGCACCCGGTCTGGACCCCGCGCGCCGCGCCGACCTGGCGGCGCGGGCGACCCAGGTGATCGACCGCATCGGCGAACTCGGCTTCGACCACCGCGACGTCCCTGCGCTCCCCGAGCTGGTTCGCGCGATGCTGCACCTCTGGCACCACGCAGGGACCTTCGGTGTGCGCGGTCGCAGCGTCCAGGCCTCACTCGCCCGTGCTGGTGCGAGCTACCTCAACCGGATCGAGCTGGCGTTGTACTTCGGCGACGTGTGCGCCATGGCGTCGCTCTTCACCGGTGACTTGGCCGCCGCGGACCGCTACAGCGCCCGGGCACGCAGCCTGCTCGCGACGGCGGATGCCGCCGACGAGGCCGCCTCGCCGGTGCCGCGCCGCGAGGCCGAGACGATGGTCGCGGCGGTGCGGGCCCAGATCCTCGCGTGCCACGGGGGCGACGAGGCGATGGAGGAACTCGACGCCTTCGCGGCCGGGCCCGGCGATCTTCCCGCCACGTGCGCCTGGATCGACAGCGTGCGCTACGGTGCCCTCGGGTACCTGGCCGCGGGTCGGTTCGCCGACCGGGCGGCGGGCGAGCACTTCCAGATGGCCTGCGAGCGATCGGATGCCTGGCTGCGCGTGTTCGGGATCGCTTTCGGCAGCACGCCCCACCGCGCGCTGGCGGCCTGTGCCCGGTTCCGGGCGGGCGCCCCCCTCGAGGCGTGCCTCGCTTGGGTCTACCGCGCCCTACACGATGCGCAGCAGCACGCGGTGGTCGTCGATCGGGTCGCCGCCCTGCGGGCCGCCGAGGCGCTGCATCACGCAGAGGGCGACGAGCTCCGTGCGAGCCATCACCGGCGCCGGGCCGAGGCCGAGGTGGCGTCCCACGGGCTGGAGGCGTGGGACGGCGTGTTGCGCGGGCGGCTGGCGCGGGTCACGTAGGGGCCGCAGGCGCTACGCTGGTGCGTGAGGACGGACGCCGATGCGCAAGGCGTTGACGACGGTTTGGGCGAACCCGTACGTGCGGGTGGCGGTGGGCGCCGCCACCCTCGGCCTGCTGGTGGCGGCCTTCGTCGCCGTGCAGCCGGCCGGGAGCCTGTTCCTGACGGCGCTGGGCCTCGCGTACCTGCTCAACCCCGTGGTCGATTGGTTGCAGGCGCGCCGCGTCCATCGCCGCCTCGCGGTGGCGTTGGTCGCCCTCGTGCTCATCGCCGTCGCCAGCGCCGTGACGAGCCTCGGCGTCGTGGCCGTCCGCAACACCCTGACCGAGTCGGACGGCGGGATCACGCTCAGCGAGTCCGTGACGACGTGGTTCGAACGGCTGCCGGACAACCTGGAGCGCCTCGTTCCCGATGCCGTGTACGAGGCGATCGCCGAACCGCTCGCCACGCTCGGCGACCTCCTGCGGCAGGCGATCCGGGCGCTGGCGCCGTACCTCGAGCGCATCGGGGCCGGGATCTACGACGTAGTCAGCGGCACCGTCGCCGGGGTCGCCTTCTTCCTCCTGGTGCTGGTGCTCACCGTCTACGTGCTGCACGACTACCACCGCTTCGTCGCGTCGCTCGTCGACGCCTGGCCCGAGCCGTACCAGCCGGCCGTCCGGTCCGTCGCCGCGACCTTCGACCGCGCGGTCGGCGGTTACGTCCGCGGCCAGCTCGTCATCGCCGTCGCGGTGGGCGGGATGATCTACCTGGGCCTCGCCATCGTGGGGCTGCCGTTCGCCGGCGTGATCGGGGTCCTGGCCGGCCTCCTCAACGTCGTCCCCTACCTCGGCACGATCGTGCCCGCCGTCCCCGCGCTGGTCATCGCGGTCGCGGGCGGCTGGTGGCAGGTCGTCTTCGTCCTGGTCGTCTTCGTGGTGGCGAACCAGATCGACAACCACCTGCTCACGCCGCAGATCCTGTCGCGCTCTACCCGGCTGCACCCGGTGACGGTGATCGTCGCGATCATCGGCGGCTTCGCGCTCGGCGGCCTCGTCGCCGCGATCTTCGCCGTGCCGTTGGTGGCGTTCGCCAAGGCGGTCTACACCGAGCACTACCTGGGGAGCCGCTTCTACCGCGAGGGGTGAGGCGCACCTGCGCTACCATCGAGGCACGTCGCCCACGCGTGGGCGATGCGGAGAGCCGCATGGACCCGCGCCTCGCCCCGTCGAGAGGGGAAGACCATGCCCTACGGCAAGATCGAGGAGTTGCCCGACAGCGTCCGCGACAACCTGCCCGAGCACGCCCAGGAGATCTACAAGGAGGCGTTCAACAGCGCCTGGGACCAGTACGCCGAGCCGCAGGACCGGCAGGGCGATGCCGGCCGCGAGGAGACCGCGCACCGCGTCGCCTGGGGTGCCGTGAAGCAGTCCTACAAGCAGGACGCCGACGGCCGCTGGAAGAAACTGGGTTGAGCAAGGCGCCACGTTGACGCTTGCCGTCCTGGCGGTCGCGTCCGGCGTCGCCGCAGCCCTCGTCGCCACCCGCGCCGGGAGGCCGTGGGCGTACGGGGTGGCGAAGGCCATCGCCTCGGGCGGCTTCGTCGCCGCCGCCCTCGTGGCGGGGGCGCTGGGCGGCGACTGGGGCCGCTGGGCCCTGGTGGCCCTCGTGCTCTCCGGCGTCGGCGACGTGGTCCTGGCCGTGCGCGCCCGCTGGGCGTTCGTGGCCGGGCTGGGGGCGTTCCTGGTCGCCCACGCGGTCTACGCCATCGCGTTCGTGCTCCGCGGGGTGGAGCCGCTACCGCTCGCGGGGGCCTCGCTCGGGCTGGCGCTGGCGGCCACCTGGGGCTGGCGTTCGGGCTCGGCGTGGGTGCCGCCTGCGCTGCGACGCGCCGTCCTCGCGTACCTCGTCGTCGTGTCGGCCATGGTGGCGACCGGCGTGTCCGTCGGCGTCACCCACGGAGCCCCGGGTCTGGCGCTCGGGGCCGTGCTGGTGGTGGGTTCGGACCTCGCGGTCGCCCGCGAGCGCTTCGTCCGGCCGGGGTTCGTCAACAAGGCGCTTGGCCTACCGACGTACTACCTTGGGCAGCTGCTCATCGCGGTGAGCCTGGGCGCAGGTTGACCGCCACACGCCGGCGCTTCCTGGGCGTCGTCCGCGGCCCGCTCGAACGCCGGCGGGTCGAGTAGGCTTGGCAACCGTGCGACCTTGGATGACGAGCGAGGCCCATCGCGGCCGCATCGGACGGTCCCTCGGCGGGGCCAGCGGCACCGGCGTGTGGAGCGGGTGGAGCGTCGTGGTCACGCTGCTGGCGCTGCTCGTGGCGGCGCCGGTGTTGGTGGTGCTGAGCAGTGCGCTCACCCCGTCCGGCGACGTCTGGTCGCACCTCGCGTCGACCGTGCTGCCTCGTTACGTGCGCAACTCGTTGTGGCTCCTGCTCGGCGTCGGATTGGGGAGCCTGGTGATCGGC
>CAZJUA010000128.1:0-4159 GCA_964549045.1 uncultured bacterium
CCCGCCCTCCTCCTGCTCCTCATGGTCCTCGCGGCACCCGCCCTCTCGCAGGGCGCACCCGCCCCCCTCGACCTGGACACCGCCTGGTCCCGCGCGCCCGAGATGTCGGCCGACGTGGCGACGCGCCGCATCGACCTCGAGGTGGCCAGCCGCACCGCGGCCCGGGCCGAACTCGACCCGCTCGCCACCGGCCTGGAGCGCCTGCAGGCCGAACAGGGCCTGGCCGCCGCCGCCGACTCGTTGGCGTCGGCCGAACGCTCCGCTCGGGCCTCCGCCCTGCAGGCCTACGTGGCCGTCATCCAGGCCCGCGACGCCGAGGCGCAGGCCGCGGTGCGCGCCGACCTCGCGCAACGCAACCTCGCCGCGGCGCGCGTGCGCCACGAGGCGGGCGCGATCACCGACTTGGCGCTGAGCCAGGCGGCCGCCGATGCCGAGACCGCGGAGCGCGCGGCGCGCGACGCCGCCACCGACGTGGCCTTCGCGTGGAGCGATCTCGCCGCGATCGTGGGCATCCCCGCCGACGAGCTGCGCGCCGCCGGCCTGGCGCCCGTGCCCGCCGACTTGCCCGAGCTTCCGGACCTCGAGCGCGACCTCGCGGACCTCGCCTCCGTCCACGCCGGCATCGCCACGGCCGAGCGCGCGCTCGCGCTGGCGGAGCTGCGCCTGCGCGGCGTCGACCACGAGGGTTCGTCCCCGAACGCCATCTCGGACGCGCGCGCCGACGTCGCCACCGCCCGCCGGCGCGTCGAGGACGCCGTCCGCAACGCCGAGCAGCAGCTGCGCGCGGCGCATCAGAACCTGCTGGTCGCCTACGGGCGGCTGGAGGACGCGCGCACCGCCGACGCCGCGGCCGTCACCACGCTCGGCGCGCAGCGGGTGCGGCAGGAGGCGGGCGAGCTCAGCCCCATCGCCTGGCTGCAGGCGCAACTCGACCGCGAGCGCGCCGCCGCGTCGCTGCGTGCGAGCGTCCACACCGCCTGGCTGCAGTGGCTGCGCTACGAGCAGGCGCTCGCGGGGGGTTGAGCGCGGTAGGAACACGACGGGCCGGGCCACGCCGGTTCGTGAGCTGGCGAAAGCAAAGTGATCGCCCCCGGCAACCCCGCGCCGGGGGCGATCACGTCGTTCGCGGCGGGCGCATCATGCCTCCTGCCGGATGTCGCTCCCCATGATCAGACCGACGATCTCCGCTCTGGTACTGGTGGCGCGGTCGCGCTCCGCCAGCTTGTTTCCGTTGTGCATGACGACGATGCGGTCACAGACACGGAAGACGTGCTCCAGATTGTGGCTGATGACGATGACGGTGACGCCCTGCGCCTTGAGCCGGTCGACGATCGAGAGGACCTTCTCCTGCTCCTCGACGCCGAGCGCCGCGGTCGGCTCGTCCATGATCACGAGCTCGGCCTCCGCATACAGGGCGCGGCCGATGGCGACGGCCTGGCGCTGGCCGCCCGACATGACGGCGGCGGGCGTGTACGGGTTGGTGATCGCGAGGCCCACGCGTTCCTGGATCACGTCGATCGCCTCGCGGCGCATCCGCTCGACGTCGAGCACCGGGATGATCCCGAAAAGCCGCTTGCGCAGTTCGCGCCCCAGGAAGAAGTTCGTGCCCAGGTCGAAGGTGGGGACCAGCGCGAGGTCCTGGTAGATCGTCTCGATGCCGTGGGCCTTGGCAACGTCAGGGTGATCGACATCGACCACCTGGCCATCGATCTCGATCGTGCCGGCGTCGGCCGGGTGCACACCGGTGAGCACCTTGATCAGCGTCGACTTGCCCGCGCCGTTGTCCCCGACCACCGCAAGCACCTCGCCGCGGCGGACGTCGAGGTCGATGGGCTTGAGCGCCTCGACACCACCGAAGCGCTTCGAGACGCCGCGGAAGCGGACGTGGACGTCGCCGGAGGCCCCCGCAGGGGCCTCCTCGCGACGCATCGGGCGGACCTCAGTTGTCACGCTTCGCCAGTTCGGCCTCGATCTCGGGCCAGTTCTCCATCAGCTGGAGGGCGCCGACGGGCACCTTGGTGAGGATGTCCTCGCGGCTCGCGACCATCAGCATGTCGAGCGGGTACTGCTTCTCCACCGGCCGGCCGTTGAGGTGGTTGTCGATAGCCTCGGCGATGTAGCGGCCGCTCGACTGGCTGTCGCGGAAGATGGCGCCCTTGATCAGGCCCTCCCAGATCATGTCGAGCTCGGGCGGCACGGCGCCGTAGCCGAACACGGCGATGTCGCTGCGACCCATGCCCTCGAGCGCGACTGCGGTGCCCATGGCCATGCCGCTGTTGCCGGCGTAGATCGCCTTAATGTCGGGGTGCGCGAGCACCAACCGCTCCGTGGCGTCGAAGGCACGGGCCTGCTCCCAGTAGGCGAAGTGCTCGAAGGCGATCTCGATGCCGGCCTCGACCCAGATGTCCTTGGCCGTACCGACGCGCTGCTCGGAGATCTGGTTGCCGGGCTCGGCGAACATGAGGCCGACCTGGTCACCGGGCGACAGCAGGTTGTCGAGCGCCCAGCGGGCCGTGACCTCGCCGCCCTCTTCGTGGTAGTAGCCGGAGTACGCGAGGACGTCGACACCCGACTCTTCCGGGTGAACTGCGATGTGGTTGATGACGATGATCGGGACACCGGCCTCGTTGGCGGCCTGGAGGGCCGGCACGATGGCGAAGTAGTCGATCGGGCCGACGATGATGTAGTCGACCCCGAGGGTGATGAGGTCCTCGACGATGTCGAGTTGCTGCTGGACGTTGGCCTCCGCGGTGGAGGCGCGGGCGATGAACTCGTAGTCGACGCCGCGGCGGTCGAGCTCCTCCTGGAAGCCGGCCGCGAACTGGCCGAAGTAGTCGAGCGTGTCGTACACGGGTGGCGCGAAACCGATCTTGACGGCCTGGGCGAGCGCCGGGGCACCGATCAGAACCGCAGCGAGCAGGACGAGCGCTAGACGACCGAAACGGGACATGCGTGACCTCCTCAGGGTCGGGGCGTGCGTGCGGCCGGTGGTGTGGGATTCCGGCTGCTGGGGGGACGGGTTCACTCGGTGGTCATCCCCTGGCGGCGGAAGCGCGCCAGCTGAATGGCGACGGCGACGACCAACGTCAGGCCGATGACGACCTGCTGCCAGTAGAATGGGACGCGCATGAGGAGCAGGCCGTTCTCGGCCACGCCGAGGAAGGCGGCGCCGAGAAAGGTGCCGAGAAGGGTGGCGAAGCCACCGAAGAGCAGCGTGCCGCCGAGGACGACGACGGCGATGGCATGAAGCTCCATCATCGCCCCGAGGACCGCCTGGGCCGCGTCGAGACGCGAGGCGAGCATGATGCCCGCAAGGCCGGCGGCGGCGCCGGAGAACACGTAAGCGAGCATCTCGTAGCGACCGACCCTGATACCAGCGCGGATGGCGGCGCTGCGGTTGCCTCCGACGGCCAGGACGTACGTGCCGAACCTCGTTCGGTTCATTAGGTAGGCGCCGAAGAGCACCACGCCGACCGCGATGATGCCGGCCATCGGCAAGCCGAGCACGCGCCCCTGACCGATGAAGGAGAACGCGTCGGGAAAGTTGCGCAGCTGGTTCGGGCCCATCACCAGGTAGGCGGCGCCGCGGACGGCCGTCAGCGTGCCGAGGGTGACGATCAGGGGTGGCACCTTGAAGACGGTGACGAACAGGCCGTTGACGAGACCCACCAGGGCGCCGACGCCTACGCCCGCGAGGATCGCCAGCGGGACCGCCGCCCCAGCGTCCATGCCACTCTTCAACACCAGGGCGCTCACGCAGGCCGAGAGCGCGACGTTCGATCCGACCGACAGGTCGATGCCACGCGCGGCCATCACGACCGTCATGCCGGTGCCGAGCACGAGGAAGATCGAGATCTGGCGGAAGACGTTGAACAGGTTGCGGCCGTCGAGGAACACCGGGTTGACCAGCGAGATGACGAGCGCCAGCAGGAGCAGCGGAACCACGAGACCCAGCGGCGACCGCAGGCCGGGGTGGCGCTGGAGGAACCCGAGCGGGGTTGCGGTCTTGGTTGCCGGGATCACCGGCACCGGGACGGCGTTCTGGGTCATGCGAGGGCTCCTTCGGGGCGGCCGTTGGCCGCCGTGGGTTGAGCGGGCGCGAGAGCCAGGCGTTGGACGTGGTCGAGGTCGATCCCGGCGCGGGCGCCGGGGACGGTGA
>CAZJUA010000129.1:0-59903 GCA_964549045.1 uncultured bacterium
GGGCGCCCCGGGGCGACCTCGTCGACCGTCACGCTCAGGCCGAGGGCACGCAGTTCGCCCGCGACGTAGCCCGCGGCGGCGGCCTCGTCGGCGCCGGTCTCCGGGTCCCACACGCTGCGGATGCGCACCAACTCCATGGCGCGGCGCAGCACGGCCTCGGCGTCGACGGCGTCGCGGGCGCGGGCCGCCAGTGCGTCGACGTCGGGGGCCGCGCCGAGACCGCCCGCGCCGCGGTCACCCGCGCCGCGGCTGCTCACAACGGCGGTGTGAAGCGGCCGTCGACCGCGGTCCAGCCGCCGTCGACGATCGTCAGGGTGCCGGTCACGAACGAGCCCGCGTCGGAGGCCAGGTAGATCGCGGGGCCCACCATCTCGCTCGGCTGGGCCCAACGCTTCAGCGCGGACTTCTCGGCGTACGCGCGGTACCACTCGGGCTTCGCCTTGATCGGTTCGGTCAGCGGCGTCTCGACCACGCCGGGCGCGATCGCGTTCGCCCGCACGCCCGCGGGCCCCAGCTCCGCGGCCAGCGCGCGGATCATCTGCAGCGTGCCGGCCTTGGTGGCGGCGTACACGCCCTGGCCCGGTTCGACGGTCAGGGAGCGGATGCTCGAGAAGAGGATGATCGAACCGCGGCCCTGCGCCGCCATGCGCCGGCCGGCGGCGCGCATCACGAAGAAGCTCCCCCGCAGGTTGAGCCCGATCACCTTGTCGAACTCGGCGGCGGAGGTCTCCAGCAGCGGCTTGCGGACGTTGACGGCGGGCGTGCACACCAGCACGTCGAGGCCGGGCACCGCGGCCACCAGCGCGTCGACCGCCGCCTCGTCGGTGATGTCGACGGCGTGGGCGCTGGCGGCGTGCCCCTTGCCGGTCAGCGTCGCCGCGGTCGCCTCGGCGGCAGCGGCGGCCACGTCGGCGCAGGCGACGGTGGCGCCGGCGTCGGCCAGGCCCTCGGCCACGGCCGCGCCGATCCCGGAGCCGGCCCCGATGACCAGCGCGTGGCGCCCGGTGAGATCGAACAGCTCGCGGTAGTCCATCACGCCCTCCTCAGACGGCCGTCAGGCCGTCGACCAGCCGCTCGTAGTCGGCGACGCGGCGCTGGCTGACCGCCAGGGCGTCGCGCCAGAAGCCCTCGGATTCGACCTCGATGCCGAACTCGCGGCCGAGGTCGGCGACGCTGGCCATGCCCGTCCGCGAGAGCAGCGCCTCGTAGCGCTCGGCGAAGCCGTCGGGCTCCGCCTGGTAGCGGGCCGTGACGCCGAGGCCGAAGAGGTAGCCGAAGGTGTACGGGAAGTTGTAGAACGACCGCCGCGCCGAGTAGTAGTGCGGCTTGCTCGCCCAGGCCCTCGACTGCCGCGCGTCGGGGTCGAGCGCGTCGCCGTAGGTCTCGTCCTGCGCCGCCAGCATGAGGGCGTCGAGCTCGGCCACCGACAGGTCGCGCTCCGCGCGCCGCTCGAACACGGCGCGCTCGAAGCGGAAGCGGCTGTCGATGTCGAGCACCAGGGCCGTCGCGGTGCGCAGGTCCTGCTCGAGCACGGCCAGTCGGGTGACGTCGTCGGACGCCGCCAGCATCGCCTGGGTCACCAGCGTCTCGCAGAAGATCGACGCGGTCTCGGCCAGGGTCATGGGCGTGCTCGTCTGCAGCGGTTCGCGCCCGGCACGGTAAGCGGCATCGTTGTGGAACGCGTGCCCCAGCTCGTGCGCCACGGTGAACACGTCGTCGAGGCCGCCGCCGAAGTTGAGCATGACGCGCGACTCGCGCATTCCCGCGGTGCCCATGCAGAAGGCGCCGTTGCGCTTGCCCTTGCGGGGCAGCACGTCGACCCACCCCTCGTCGAAGGCGCGGTCGGCGAGCGCCGCCAGGCTCGGCGAGAAGTCCGCGAAGCGCGCCCGCACGAACGCCTTCGCCTCCTCCCAGTCGAACCTGCGGGGCTCGCCGGCCTGCACCGGCGCCAGCCGGTCGTACCAGGCGAGTCGCTCGAGGCCGAGGAAGCGCGCCTTCGCGCGCAGGTAGCGGCGCATGCTCGGGAAGGCCGCCTCCATCGCACGGCGCAGCGCCTCGAGAGCCGCGGGCGTGATGCCGTTCTGGAAGAGCGCCTCGTCGAGCGGGGACCCCCAGCCGCGCCGGCCTGCCAGGGTCCCCACCTCGCCCTTCACGCCGTTCATGGCGGCGGCGATGGCGACCGCGTGCGTCTCGAGCAGCTCGCCCTCCGCGTGGTACGCGGCCGCGCGGACGGCGCGGTCGGGGTTCGCCTGGAGCACCGCCAGGCGGGCCAGGCCCGCCTCCTCGCCGGTGTCCTGCCCCGGTAGGGTGAGGAGCACGGTGGCCTTGCCGGCGAGGTCCGCCTGCAGCTTCGCCCACGCGTCCCCGCCACTGGGCCCGAGCGCGCCCGCCAGCGTCTCCTGGTCGTCGCTCATCAGGTGCTTCGCCCTGACCTGCTGGCGGCGCAGGTGGTGGGCGTGGTCCGCCGCCCGCGGGTCGGCGGCGAGGACGCGGTCGAGGTCGAGGCGGCCGATCCAGGCCGACACGCGCGCGTCGATCGGCCCCAAGCGTGACGTCAGCCGCCGCAGCGTCGAGGACTCGGCCTGGGCGACGTCGTCGAAGGCGTTCACGGCCGTGTGCCCCGTCAGGAACACGCTGACGTCCGCCAACCGGCGGTACAGCTCGTTGAGCTCGTCGAGCAGGTCGCCCAGGCGCGCCGCCGGGGCATCGCCGGGCAGCGGCGGGCCGGCGCCGATGCCGTCGCGGTCCAGGCCCTCCTCGAGGGCGGCCACCCGCGCGTCGAGGTCGGCGCGGGCGGCGCGGTAGTCGTCGCCGTCGAGGCCGCTGAACAGGCTGCCGAGGCGCCAGCGGACGTCATCGGGGTTCGGGGTGGGGCGGGTGGTCATGGGGCTCCTCTCGGGCGCGGGGCTCAGGGCGTCTCCAAGCCATCGACGGGCCACGAGCCGCCCAGCGCCAGCCAGGCGTGGACCATGTCGACGGGGATCTGCGAGGTGAAGGTGATGGCGTGGTGGTCGCGCGGGTGCGGCAGCGTGAGCCGCTGGGCATGCAGCGCCTGGCGGGCGATGACGCTCGACGGGCGGCCGTAGACGGTATCGCCCAGGATGGGCGCCCCGAGGTGGGCCAGGTGGACGCGGATCTGGTGGGTGCGCCCGCTGTGCGGCAGCGCCCGCACCAGCGTGTAGCCCGGGATCCGCGCCAGCGCGCGCACGATCGTGGACGCCGACTTCGGGTTCCCCCCGCCGACGGTCATGCGTTGGCGCTCGACCGGGTGGCGGCCGATCGGCGCGTCCACGTGCACCTCGTCGGGCAGCTCGCCGACGGCGATGGCGACGTACGCCTTCTCGGTCAGGCGCTTCTTGAAGGCGGCCGACAGCGCCCGGTGCGCCTCGTCGTGCTTCGCGACCACCATCACGCCCGAGGTGTCGCGGTCGAGCCGGTGGACGATGCCGGGCCGGTAGGCGTCGTCGGCGGGATCGAGGTTCGCCTCCTTCGACAGCCGCATGCGTCCCAGCAGCGCGTTGACGACGGTGCCGCTGCGCAGCGTGGCGGTCGGGTGCGCCGTCATGCCGGCGGGCTTGTCGATGGCGGCGAGGTCGTCGTCCTGGTAGATGACCACCAGGTCGAGGTCCTCGGGCTCGACCATCACCGGTCGCGGCGGCGGCAAGAGCACCGAGACGAGCTCGGAGCCGTCGAGCTTGGTGGCGGGTTTGCCCACCGGCCGTCCGTCGAGCGTGACGTAGCCCTCGTCGATGAGTTCCTTGGCGTAGGTGCGCGACAGCGAGAGTGCCTGGGCGATGGCGACGTCGAGGCGTTCGCCGCCCGGGGCTTCGAAGGTCCGCACGTCCACGCCCGCCATCCTAGCCCGGGCCCCGGCCCCGGCCCCGCGGACGGCGAGCCGACCCCGGCCCGGAGCCGGGCCGGCGGGGGCGCCTCGGGGACGGCGTTCCGATGCACGGGGCCGTGACGTACCATGTGCGGCATGAGCGACCCCGCCGCCGCACCGTCCCAGCCGCCGCTGATCGCCCTCGACGCCATGGGGGGCGACCGCATGCCCGACGCCGCCATCGACGGTGCGCTGCGGGCCGTCGCCGCCGGCGAGCGCGTGGTGCTCGTGGGGGACGAGACGCGCTTGCGGGAAGCCCTGCGCGCGCGTGGGGCGGAGCTGCCGATCGTGCACGCGGGCGACGTCATCGCGATGGAGGACGCCGCCGGCGACGTGCGCCGCCGCAAGGACGCCTCGATCGTGGTGGCGACGCGGCTGGTCAAGGCGGGCGAGGCCGCGGCGGTCGTGTCGATGGGGCACTCGGGCGCGACGATGGCCGCGGCCCTCCTGGTCCTGGGGCGGCTCCCGGGCGTCGAGCGACCGGCGATCCTGGCGAACGTGCCGACCAAGACCGGCTTCACCGCCCTGATCGACGCCGGCGCCAACGCCGACTGCAAGCCGGCCTACCTGCAGCAGTTCGCGGTCATGGGCAGCGTGTACGCCCGCGCCTTCTACGACGACCCGGACCCGAGCGTCGGCCTCATGTCGATCGGCGAGGAGGAGGGCAAGGGCAACGAGCTGACGCTGGCCGCGCACGCGCTGCTGAAGGCGACGCCAGGGGTGAACTTCCACGGCAACGTCGAGGGCCGCGATCTGCTCGCCGGCACCACCCACGTGGTCGTCGCCGACGGCTTCACCGGCAACGTCATGCTCAAGCTCGCCGAGGGCGAGGCGAAGGTGCTCTTCGGCATGGTGCGCGACGCGCTGCGCAGCTCCCTGCGCGCGAAGATCGGCGGACTCCTCGTGCGGCCCGCCCTGCGCAGGGTCGCCGACCGGCTCGACCCCGGCACCTACGGTGCGCAGCCGCTCCTCGGCATCGACGGGTACGCCTTCATCGGCCACGGCTCGGCGGACGCCCGGGCCGTCCGCAACGCGCTGGGCACCGCCCGCAAGATGGTCGACGCCGGCGTGCGCGACCGCATCGCCGACGGCCTGGCGCGGCTGACGGCGGGCTGAGCCCGCGCCCGGTCGGGCGCCCGCTGGCCCAGCGCGGCGCGCCGTGGGCACCCCCCGGCGCCACGCCTCAGGGCGAACTGGTCGCGGCGAACGTCCAGGTGACGAAGCGGGCGCCGGCGAGCGCATCGCGGACCAGCGCGTCGACCGCCAGGTCGCAGCTGGCCGCGCTGCTCGGGACCAGCAGGTCGATGACGCAGACGCCGCTGGACCGCACCGCGAGGGCGTAGGCGTTGAGCGGATCGATCGTCAGGTCGCTGGCGCCGAAGGAGATCTGGCGGGGTTCCGCCTCGTCCGCGTAGGTGACGCCGATGCGGCCCGCGCCGGTCGTCAGCAGCGTGCCGAGCGCGCCGCTGTCGTCGACGAACAGGGCGGTGGCGTCGTCCGGCATCGCGAGCACCGCGGGCTCGTCGGCTCCCCGCGTGTGCACCACGACCTCGCGCCCGGCACCGCCATCGACCCGGCGCAGCGCCGCAAAGCCGCCCGGCACGCCCGCCACGTCGAGGAGGCCGTCGACCGCGGTGCCCTCGTCGAGCGGGGGCGGGGCCGCGTCGTCGAAGTCCAGTTCGGCCACCCGCAGCTCGTCCACGTCGCCGACGGCGGGTCGTCGCACGAGCAGCAGCCCATCGCCACGCCCGATCTCGGGGTCCCCGGGCCGGACGCCGGGTGCACGCGCCTCGGCGATCGGATCGGCCACCGTTCCGGCAGCGAGGTCGAGCAGATGGACGCGGGGGTCGGGGGCGTCGTCCACCGCGCCGCAGCGTGCCCCGTCGCCCGCGTCCCATAGCGCGACCGCGTCGCCCGCCGGAGCGACCACCAGGCCCGACAGGCAGCCGGTCGGCACGGCGGTGGCGCTCGCGAATGCCGCGTCCCAAGCCCCGTCGGCGTCCGTCAGGGGCAGGGGTGGGGCGGCCGCCGTCAGCACGGTGCCGGCCACGTCGGGGAGCGAGCGCAGGTCGAGGCGGTGCAGCGTCAGCGCGCGCGAGGCGGTGCCGGCGGCGGTCAGCACCCACACCTCCTGACGTTCGACGCGGTCCATGACGTCGATGGCGATCAGGGTTTCATCCCCGTCGAAGCGGTAGGCCTCCGCGGTCAGCAGGTCGAGCCGGCGCTCGCTGGCGGTGACGACGAAGTCGAGCAGCACCACGCGGGCGGGCTCGCCGCCGTCGGCCTCCGCGAACACGAGGTAGAGCGTCGGGAGGGGCGGGGTGAAGGTGCCGGTGCAGCCGGCCAGGGCCGCGGCGGCGAGGAGGGCCAGCAGGCGGCGTCTCATGGTTGCTCCTCGTCCTCGCGCAGGGCCACGCGCGGCAGCGTCCAGTCGGTGTCGAGGACCTGCTCGAGCCCGTCGTCGGCGCCGGGCCCCGTCAACAGCAGGCGGACGGCGCCGGTCTCGGCGTTCCAGGATCCCGCCAGGGCCCAGCAGCAGCGGTCCCACACGAAGAAGACCTCGGGTTGGAAGTTCCACGGCGAGCGGGTCGGGTCACTGCGGGTGAACTCCCACACGTCCTGAATCCGCGCGCCGACCGTGAGCTGGTCGATCGGCCGCACGGCCACCGTCAGCTCGCCGATCGTCAGCTCGCTGCGGCCCAGTTCCTCGCCCAACCGATCGTAGGTGGCCTGGTAACTCAGCCTGCCCTGCACGCCGAAGCGCTCGGCCACGTCGGCGCCGAGCGCCAACGAGGCGCGCCGCAGGAAGGCCTCGGGCTGAAGGTCGTCGGCCAGCGCCCACTCGCCGAGCCCCTCGACGCTGACGAACCAGGGCCCCAGGTTCTCCTGCAGCAGCGAGACCCGGGCCTCGAAACGCGTGTCGCGGCGGCCCGTCTCCTCGAGCGCCGGGTCGAGCGTGGCGCGCCAGCCGAGCTCCCAGCGGCCGGCGGCGCGCTCGCGTTCCTCGCGCAGCTGCACGCTGAGCTGGCGAACGCGCGGCTCGACCTCGTGACCGAAGGCCGCCGGCGGCAGCCACTCGAAGCCGCGGGTCTCGAGGCGGGCGACGCCAGGCCAGGTCAGGGCGAGACGGGACTCCGTGACGCGGGTCTCCGGCAGCGTCACGCGCTCGCGGGCCTCGAGCTCGAGGGGGCCGAGGCGGGCGCGCAGGTCGACGTCGATGCGCTCGAAGCGCTCGAGTTCGGCGTCGTACTGCGCCTGCAGGCGCAGCCCCGGGCGCGCATCGCCCGTGCGCAGGTTCCCGAGTTCGAGCCGCAGATCGATCGGGTCGACGGTGCGCACGCGGTCCTCGGCATCGGGGGCTGGCTCGGGCCGGTAGGTCGCGGTCACGTCGACGGCGGCCCAGCCGTCGTAGGCGACGCGCCAGGTGAAGCGGGTGAAGGTCTCCGACACCCGCGGTTCGGCGGGCTCGACGCTCAGGTCCTGGAGGTGCTCGAGGCCGGCGCGGAGGTCCGTGGCGTCGCGTCGGGCCTGGAGCGACACGCTGGCGCGGAGCGTTCCCGGGTCCTCCTCGAGGATCGGCCAGCGGTGCTCGAGCGACGCGTCCACGCCCGCGAGGTTGCCGAACAGCGTCAAGCGGGTCGTCAGCGGCGCCCAGCCGACCGTCTCGGGCCTACGGTCCTCGACGAGGACGTACCCGCCGTCGCTCCGCAGGCCGAGCCAGGGCGCGGGGCGCAGGTCGACGCCGAAGCCGAGATCGCTGCGCGAGCGGTTGACGGCGGCGTCGAAGCGGAAGGGCGTCTCGCCCTCCGTGACGTCGCGCGTGTACGTCACCGAGGCGTTGCCGTAGTTCCCGAAGGCCTGGGCGAACGCGATGCGGCTGCGCCACTGCACGGCGCGCTCCGCCGAGCCGTAGTAGCGCCCCTCGAAGCGGTTGTCCCCCTCGAGCCGCCCGCCGCTCCACACGGTCCAGGGGACCAGCGTCACCTGGTGCGCGAGCGCCAGCCGTCCGTCGGTGATCACGCCGAAGGCCGCCGCACGCCGGTTGACGGGGTTCGCGACGTCCTCGAAGAACCCGAGGTCGAGGCCGGCCGACGTCACCTGCAGCTGCCACAGCTGCAGGCGCGTCGCATCGAGCGGCTCGAGGCGCAGCTGCAGGGCGGTGACCCGTGGCGTGCGGCGATCGGCGTAGGGTGGCGGCGTCCGCGTGTCGACGGCCGGGTCGCCGTCGATGAAGCCCTGGCTGTCGACGCGGCCGCGCAGCCCTACGCCGCCGCCGGCATCCGGGTCGCTCACGGCGAGCGCGGCCAGGTAGGTCCAGCGACCCGGGGTGCGCGCATCGTCGCGCGCGACCTCGAAGCGCACCGTGGGCTCGTCCCCGACCTGTTCGGCCGTGTACGCCAGGCGCACGGTCCACTCCGCGTCGCTGGCCTCGCGCGCGACCGCGCCGGGGGCCGCGGGCCGGGACGCTCGGGGGGGCTCGTACGCGACGAACGCCGTCCCGCTCCCGACGTCGTCGTACAGGCGGTGATCGAGCTCGAAGCCGAGGTAGCTCACCTCGACGGCGCCGCCCAGCAGGCGCCCGGAGAGCCCGGCGTCGGCGGCCGGGTCGACGTCCGCCAGGTAGCGGACCGAGAAGGTCCCGATGCCGTCGGGCCCGGCGACGTAGGGCCAGCGCAGCCGGACCTCGGCGCGCTGGGTGGCCGTGCCGCTGGCGATCGACAGCTGCGGTTGCCGGTCGCCCTGGGCGAGGGGGATGACCAACAGCGGCAAGCGCAACACGGTGACGCCGCGCACCTGCACCGCCACGTCGTAGCCGATGAGGCGGTCGCCGGGGAAGAGCGTCATCCTCGCCGCGCGGAAGGCGTAGTCGAGGACCTCTTGCGAGCAGCGCGAACAGGGCGATGCCAGGCCCTCGGTGAAGGTCAGCTGGCCCGGCAGCCGCTCGGCGAGCTCGCCGGTGACGTCGATGGCGCTGGTGAAGACGATCGCGTCCACGGCGCGCACGCGCTCCTCGTCGAGACGCAGCTCCAGGTCGTCGCCCTCGAGCCGCTCCTCGCCGGTCGTGAAGCTGCCGGGGCCGATGACGCGCACCAGGCGGCCGTCGACGTCGAGCTCGATGCGGCCGCCGACGATGACCAGGTCGTCGACCGTCAGCGTCACGCTCTCGCCCGTCAGCACGATCAGCTCGACCTCCGCGCCGCTGGGGAGCAGCGTCCGGCGCAGCTCGAGGCGGGCGTTCGGATCGTCGCCGGTGTCGATCGTCAGGGTCGCCGCCAGCGCGCCCCACCACGGGAGCAGGGCGGCGACGGCCAGGAAAGCCAGCGCGCGTCGAACGGGCGCCGGCGTGCGGCGGGCGTCCGCTGCGCGCGCGGCCGCGCCGCGGGCCACCGTGCCCCTCACCGGCGCACCGCCCGCAGCAGCAGGGCGGCCCCGGCCACCGCGTACAGCGCGACGGGCGCCCAGCCGGCGACCGCGGCGGGCACGGTGCCCTGGGCCCCCAGCAGCTTGGCGACGCTCCAGGTCGCGTAGTACACGAACGTGAGGACGAAGACGGAGACGAGGCCCAGCGGGGCCGAGCGGTGGACGCCGGCGAAGGCGACCGCCGCCGCGAACAGCGCGAAGGCCAGCGCCGCGGCGGGTTCGGCGGCCTTGCGGTGCAGCGCGGTGAGCTCGGCGGCGGCGTCGCGGCCGCCCTCGCGCACGCGGCGCAGCAGCTCGGGGAGCGGCAAGGTGACGAGATCGACGTTGCCCACCACCCCTGCGGTCAGGCCGCGGACGGGCAGGAGGGCGGAGGCAGCCCGCACGTCGATCACCGTCCGGCCGGAGCGGAACGAGCGCAGGCGCAGGTCCTCGAGGCGCCACACGCCGGCGACCGGGTCCGCGACGCCACGCGCCGCCTCGATCAACTGCCTCGGCCCCTGGCTGCCGCCGGGCGCGATGACGGTGATGCCCTCGAGCTCGCCGTCGGCGGTGACCCGCTGCAGGAAGATCGACCTGCCGAGGGCGTCCTCGAAGAAGGCCCCGGAGCGCAGCACGGTCTCGGGGCTGCGCAGCAGGATCTCGCGCTGGACCTCGAGCGCCCGCTGCTCCGCCCACGGCACGAGGATCTCGTTGTTCGCCAGCGTGAGCAGCGCGACGGCGGCCCCGACGATCAGGATCGGCCGCACGGTCGCGACGGGGGAGACCCCGAGCTGCAGCGCGGCACGCAGCTCGCCGTCTTGCGTCGCGCGCGAGAGTGCCAAGAGCGCGGCGAACAGGAGCGCCAGCGGCAGGCCGGCGGCCGCGGCGCTCGGCAGCTTGAGCAGCAGGAAGGCGGCCACCGTGCCCGCGGGGACCCCGCGCGACACGACGTCGGCGAGCACGTCGAGCAGGAAGGAGAGCAGCAGGAGGAGCGTCAGCACCATCAGGCCGAGGACGTACAGCGGCGCGATCTCGCGCGCGATGGCCCGGCCCCAGACGTTCATCGCGACGCGACCCACCAGGCGAGGACGCCGCCGGCCGCGGCGACGGCGGCCGGGGTCGCCCAGGCCGCGGCCAGGGGTCCCAGGACGCCGCGGTCGAACAGCGTGCCGGTCAGCGTCCAACTCGCCCAGAACGCGACCACGAGTGCGATCGTCCATCCGAGACCGGTGGCGCGGCCCCGCACCCGCAGCGCCAGCGCGCCTGCGGCCAGCGCGAACACGACGGCACTGGAGGCGTCGGCCAGCCGCCGGTGCAGGGCGAAGCGCGCCTCGGCGACGTCGCCTCCGGCCTCGCGCAGGTCACCCACGCGGGCCACGAGCTGCGTCAGCGTCTGCAGCGCGGGTCGCATGAGCGCTTGTTCGGGCGTCGACTCGAGCGGGAACGCGAGCGTCAGCGTGCCGGCCGCCTGCTCGCCCTGGGTATCGCCCGGCGCGGTGACGCGGGCGCCCTCGAGCGTCCACGTTCGCGGGATGGCGTCCCAGGTTCCGCGGGGGGCGGTGACGGTGCGCCCGTCCGCGAGCACGACCAGCACCCCGCTGAGCTCGGCCCGCGTCGGCTCGTCGCGGTCGGCGCGCAGGCGCGCCGCGAAGAAGGTGCCGACGCCGTCGATCGCGAAGGCGGCGTCGACCTGCGTCGCCGCCGGCGGCCGGGCGTAGAGGAAGGCCTGGATCTCGCGCTGGTACGCCGCCTCGCCCCACGGCTCGAGCCAGCCGTTGATCCCCAACCCGAGCAGCGTCACGACCGCCCCGACGCCGATCAGGGGCGTGAGCAGGCGGATCGGCGGCACCCCGCCGGCGTACGCGGCCTTGAGTTCCGCGTCCTTGGCCAACCGCCCGCTCGCCACCAGGATCGAGAACACCACCGCCAACGGCAGGGTGAGGTGCAGGAACCAGGGAAGCTTGAAGGCCAGCAGCCGCGCGATCGTGAGGGCGCCCGCGTCGTGCTCGACCAGGAAGCGCGCCATCACGCTGAGCAGGTCGATCGACAGCAGCAGGCAGAGGGCGGCGACGCCGAGCAGGTAGAGGCCGGCGACCTCGCGAACCAGGTAACGGCCCAGGCGCAGCGTCACCCACCGAGTCTAACCGTCGGCGTCGCCGCCCCGGCGCTCGGGTACGCTCATCCCATGGGCAGCTTGGTGCGTCTCGCGGCGGTGCAACCGAGGTGGCGCGCCGAGGACTACGCCTCGGCCCAGCGCTTCGCGGACAGGGTCCTCGACCTCGCCGCCCGGGCGGTCGCGGGGGCGCCCGGGCCGGCCCTCGTCGCGTTCCCGGAGCTGTGGGCGCTGCCGCTGCTGGCCACGGCCGGCGGGGTCGGCGAGCGCCTCGAGGCCGGCCTGTGGCCCGCCGCCCGGGTGCTGCTCCGGCAGCGCGGCGCGCGCTGGACCTCGCTGGCGCTGCGCCGTCACTGGCGTTGGGGCGACGCCGTCTACGCCGACCTCGCGATCGACGCCTACGCGATGTGGACGGGGGCGTTCGCCGCGGCCGCCCGCGCGACCGGGGCCACCCTGGTCGCCGGCACCGGCTTCTTCCCGACCGTGGCCTACGAGGCCGCCCGTGGCCTGCACGTCGTCGATCCCCGCGTGCACAACCTCGCGCTGGTCTTCGCCCCCAGCGGCGCCGTCGTGGCCCGGGCGCCGAAGGTGTTCCTCACGCAGGGGCTGGAGCGGCGTGTGGGCCTCGCCCGTGGCCGCCTCGAGGACCTGCCGGTGGTCGGTACCCCCGTCGGCCGCGTCGCGGTCGCCGTCTGCCTCGACGGCTGGTACCACCACGTGATCGAGCGGCTCGACGGCCTCGGCGCCCAGGTGCTGGTCCAACCCTCGGCCAACGCGGCCAGCTGGACCCGCCCGTGGCCGCCCGATCCCGCCATCGACGAGGGCCAGGCGTGGCTCGGGCGCGGCCTGCGGGCCGGCCTGGCGGGGCGCGCCCACCTGCGGTACGGCGTCAACCCGATGCTCGTCGGGCGCCTCCCACCGCTCGCCCTCGAGGGACGGTCGACCGTCGTGGCGCGGACCGCCCTCCCCGTGCCCGCGCCCGAGGGCGGCGCCTGGACGGTGGCGCACGGCGTTCTGGGTGTCGCGACCGGCCCGACCGACGAGCACGTGGTCGCGGTCGACGTTCCGCATCCCGACGACGTCGGTTGAACGTGGGCGCCCCTGGTAGCATGGCGTCCGTGACCGGGACACTGGGTCTCTTCTCGCTCGTGGACCTGTTCCAACTGCTGGCCGCCTCGAAGCGGACGGGCCGCCTCAGCGTGAAGCACCCGTCGGGCCGCGCGCGCTTCTACTTCGATCGAGGTCAACTGCGCCACGCCGAGTTCGGTGACCTCGAGGGCCCCGCTGCGGTGGACGCCCTGTTCGGCGACGAGCGCGGCGCCTTCGCCTTCACGGCGGGTCTGCCCGCCCCGCGCACGACCATCGAGTCCAGCACCGAGGCGATCGTGCTCGACGCGCTGAGGCGCCTGGACGAGTCGCGTCGCGCGGGCGAGGGGCCGCCGATGGTCGAACGCGACGCCGTGCCCTTCGGGGCCGACGAGGGGGGCGCCAGACCCTCGCTGGGGTCGCCCGAGCAGCGCGTGCTGGCGGTCGTGAACGGACATTGGACGGTGGCCCGCATCGCCCGCGAACTCGACGTCGAGGAGGAGGAGGCCCGGGCGGTCGTCACCCGCCTCGTCCATGTCGGCCTCCTGCGGATCCGCACCCGCCGGCCGCGCACCGCCCGCCTCGTCGTACGGCTGGCGCCCGTCGGTGTGCCCGTCGGTGGCGTGGCCGTCGACGCCGGGATCGCCCGGGCGTGGCGGGAGGTCGTCGGTGACTTCGACGAGGTCGCCCTCAAGCTGCCGGATGGGAGCGCCATCGCGGTGCCCGTCATCGCGTCCGAGGGCGCCGGCGCCTACCTGTGGGTGCCGCGGGTCAACCTCCTGCGGTTGGGGTTGCGGGTCGACGACACCGTGCTGGCGCGGCCCTACCACGGTAGCGACGAGGGACCCGCCTGAATGGCGGGAGCGCATGACGAACCGAGCGGCGTGAGCGGCGGCGGCGCGCCCGCTGGCCCCGCGGAGGTGCGGCCGATCTTGCTGCCGTGGCGCCGCGTGGCGCACCCGGTCGACTGGGTCGCGGCGTTCGGTCGGGAGGCGCCGCTTCACCTCGAGATCGGCTTCGGCGATGGCCGCTACACGGCGGCGCGCGCGCACGCCGCGCCGGATCACGACCACGTGGGCCTGGAGGTGTCCGGCACCAGCGTGCTGCGCGCGTTGCGACGGCTGCGCCGCGAGGGCATCGGCAACGTGCGGATCCTCAAGGCGCCGGCCGAGATCGCCGTGCGGCAGCTCTTCGCGCCCGCTTCGCTGGACTCGATCACGGTGAACTTCCCCGACCCCTGGCCCAAGGAGCGGCACGTGCGGCACCGGCTGCTGCGCGTGCCCTTCTTCCGGTTGGCGTCGACGCGGTTGCGGCCGGGCGGCGAGATTCGCTTGGCCTCCGACCACCTCGACTACGTCGAGTTCGCGCGCGAGGAGGCGGCCCGCTCCGGCGTCGCCACCGGGGTCGAGCGGTCCGCGCCACCGGAGGTGTTCGAGACGAAGTACGCGCTCAAGTGGCGTGCCCAAGGCAAGCCGCTGTACTACCAGGTCTTCGTGCTCGACGGTGCCGGCCTGCCGGCCCCCGAGCCGGTAGGGAGGCACGTCACCATGCCCCATGCCCTGCTCGACGGCGGCTGGCCGTCGGACGCTCCGTTCGAGAAGTTGGTCGTCGCGGCGCCCGAGGGCCACGTCATCGTGCACGAGGCGGCCCGCGCCGTCGGCGAGCGCGACCGCTGGTGGTTCCGCGTCACGGTCGACGAGCCCGAGCTGGTGCAGCAGCTCCTGGTGGTCGCCCAGCGGCGCGCCGGCGGCGAGGTGATCGTGCGCCTCGAGAGCTTCGGCGATCCGCTCATCACCCCCACCGTCCGCGCGGCGATCGGCGTCGTGACCGACTGGCTCGAGTCCAGCGGCAGCATGCGGGCGACGGCCCGCAACTACTGAGCTGGTGGCGGAGCTGACGCTGGCCGACTTCGAGCGGGGCCCGTTGCCGGTCGCGCACGGGTTCTCGCCCCGCACCGGTGGCGTCAGCCGGCCGCCGTGGCACAGCCTCAACCTGGGCGCGTCGGTCGGCGACGACCCCGCCGCCGTGGTCGAGAACCGCCGCCGGGTGGCCCACGCCTTCGGCGTCGCGCTGGAGCGCGTGGCGAGGATCGACCAGGTGCACGGCGCCGAGGTGCACGAGGCCGGACCGGGCGTCACGGGGTGCGAGGGCGACGCCTTGATCAGTGACGACCCGAGTTGGCTGCTCGCGGTGTCCGCCGCCGACTGCCTGCCCGTCATCTTGGTCGACGTTCGGCGCGGCGCCGTGGCGGCCGTCCACGCGGGTTGGCGCGGGGTGGCCGCCGGCGTCGCCGCGGCCGCGGCGCGGGCGCTGGGCCGTCGCTACGGCAGCGACCCGGCGGACCTGCGGGCGTGGCTCGGCCCGGCGATCCAGGGGCCGTGTTACCAGGTCGGTCCCGAGGTGGTGGCCGCCGTGCTCGCCGACCCCACGGTGCCCGCGGCGGTCGCGTGGCCCGACCCGAGCGCGGCCGGGCGCTGGCGTCTCGACGTGCCCGGCGCCGTGCGGGGGCAGCTCGAGGCCGTCGGCGTGCCGCCGGTCGCGATCGCGGCGAGCGCCACCTGCACCCACTGCGCGGCCGATCGCTGCTTCTCGCACCGGCGCGATGCCGGTCGCAGCGGCCGCCACTGGGCGCTGGTGCGGGCGCCGGGCTGAACGCTCCATCCGGCGCCCGCGACGCGTCCACCCCGGGCGGTGCCTCGGCACCCATGCGCATGGCGCCGCCGAAGGTAGCATCGGCGGCATGGAACGCCTGCTGACGATCATGCGCCGCCTGCGCGGCCCCGGTGGTTGCCCCTGGGACCGGGAGCAGACCCACGACAGCCTGCGCCCGCACCTGCTCGAGGAGGCTGCGGAGGCGGTCGACGCCATCGCCGACGGCGATCCCGCGGTCGTCGCCGACGAACTCGGCGACGTCCTGCTGCAGGTCGCGTTCCACGCCGTCATCGGGGAGGAGGCCGGCACCTTCGACTACCAGGACGTCGAGTCCGCCATCGTCGAGAAGCTGGTGCGGCGCCACCCCCACGTCTTCGGCGACGTGGTCGTGGACGACGCGGCGCACGTCCTGCGCAACTGGCAGGCGATCAAGGCCGGCGAGCGGGGCGGCGCCCCGCGCACGGCGGCCGAGCGCGTGCCGCGTTCGCTGCCCGCGCTGCGGCGCGCCGGGGAGCTCGCCCGCGCCCTGGAATGGCCCGCGGACGCTGCGCTCGCGGCGCGCAGCCTCGACGAGCTCGCCCGAGACCCCGACGAGCTCGCCGAGGCGCTGCTCCAGCTGGCCCGGGCCGCGACGGCGGCGGGCCACGACCCCGAGCTGCTGCTCCGCGATCACGTCGAGCGGCGACTCGCGGCCGGGGCCGAGGTGGGTCACCCGTCGTGAGCTCGTGGACCGTGGACGACGTGCGGCGGGCCCTCGCCGAGCCCGTGGCGCGGGGGCTCGACCTTCCCGGCCACGGCCGGGCGGCGGTGCTCGTGCCGCTGCTGGACGCCCCCGAGGGCCCCGCGCTGCTGTTCACGGTCCGATCGGCCGGCCTCTCGCGGCACGCGGGGCAGATCGCGTTTCCCGGGGGGCGCGTCGAGCCGGGTGAGGACACCGTCGCCGCCGCGTTGCGCGAGGCGCACGAGGAGGTGGGGCTGCGGGTCGACCCCGTCGACGTGTTCGGGCTGCTCGACGACCGCGCCTCGCCGTTCGGCCTCGTCGCGACGCCGGTCGTCGCGCGGGTGACCTGGCCCGCCGACCTGCGGGTCGACCCCGGTGAGGTCGCCGAGGTCTTCACGGTCCCGCTGGCGCTGCTCGCCGCGACCCCGGTCGTGCGCGAGACACGCGTCCACGAGGGGGGTACGCGCGTCCTGCACCGCTACCTGGTCGTGGGACGCGACGTGTGGGGACTGACCGGGAACATCGTCAAGGATCTCCTCGACCGACTGGCGCCCGTGGGTGGCCAGGTGGCGCCATGCTAGCCTCGTGCGTACTGGAGGCCGTGACGTGAAACGACGAGATCTGCGCGTGCAGGACGGGTCGAAGCGCTACCCGTTCGCGACGGGTCCGATCGTCGAGGTGCTGCAGGCTGCCGGTGTGGCGACCGAGCACGCCGTGCGGCTGGCGCGCGATGCCGAGAAGCACTACCGTCAGCGGCACGAGCAGCAGGTCGAGCTCGCCGAGCTCATGAAGCGGCTCGGGCGCTGGGTCGCGGATCAGATCGGTCCCGAGGCCGCCGAGGCGCTGGCGCGCCAGACCCCGCCCTTCAGCGAGCTCGAGGTGGTCGACGAGTCCGGCGGGCGTGACCCCTTCAGCCGCCGCAAGCTGGCGGCGTCGCTGGAGAAGCTCGGACTGGCGTTCAAGGAGGCCTACGCGGTCGTGCGCCAGGTCGAACTCGGCCTGCGCTCCGACGGCCGCCGCCAGGTGCAGGAGCGCGAGCTGTACCAGCGGGTGGCATCGGCGCTCGAGGCGCGCTTCGGTCGCGACGTGCGGGCCCGCTACGAGGCGACGCTGGCGCTGGCGGCCGAGCTGGTGGTCGTCGAGGAGGGCCGCGCCGCGGGGCTCCCGTTCTCGCGCGGCGTGCTCGCGCAGTCGCTGCTGGCGATCGGTCTCGATCCGGAGCTGTCGCACCGCCTCGCGCGGCGCGCCGAGGACCAGCTGTGGCGCCTGGGGGCGCCGCGCGTCGAGAGCGAGCGGGTCCGGGCCGTCGTCCGCCGCCTGCTGCAGGAGGAGGCGGGGGAGGAGTTCGCCCGCCGCTACACGCTGCTCAGGTCGCTGCGGCGCGCCGAGCGACCGGTGGTCGTGCTGGTGTCGGGCGCCGCCGGTGTGGGCAAGTCGGTCCTGGCGGCCGAGCTCGGCTACCGGCTCGGGATCCCCCGCGTCGTCTCCACCGACAGCGTGCGCCAGGCGCTGCGCTCGCTGATCAGCCCCGAGCTCAGCCCCATCCTGCACGCCTCGAGCTACGCGGCCTGGCGCGCGGAGCTGATGCCCCACGAGGTGGCCAACGCCAAGCCGAAGCGCAAGCGGGTCGCCCGGGGCTTCCAGGCGCAGGTGCAGCAGATGAGCCGGGCGATCGAGGCGATCATCGAACGCAACGTGAAGGAGGCGACCTCGCTCGTCATCGAGGGGACGCACCTGGTGCCCGGCCTGTCCCCGCAGCGGCCCGACGACCGTGCCCTGGTCATCGAGATCGTCCTGGTGGTTGCCGACGAGGACGATCACCGCGAGAACTTCAGCCGGCGCGAGGGGCGCACGCACAGGATGCGGCCGAGCGACGACTACCTCGAGCACTTCGCGGAGATCCGCATGATCCAGGACTTCGTCCTCGAGCAGGCGGCCCGCGAGGGCTCGCCGGTCGTCGACACGACGGACTTCGACCGCGCCGTCGAGCGCGCCGTCGAGCACGTCCTCGACGCGATGACCACCCAGGAGGTGGCGGCGGAGGGTGGCGCGGCGGCACCGACCGGCGGCGCGTCGGCAGCGGCGGATGACGCATCGGCACCGTCCGGCGCGTTGGCGGAGGCGTGAGCCATCCCATGCCCGGCTCGGAGGCCGGCCGTGTAGTCTCGGGGGTGAGGTGCGCGTGGACGCTGCCCCGAACCGTGTGACGCCCGCGATCGAAACCGTCCGCCTGACCAAGCGGTACGGCAGCCGCCCCGTGGTTCGCGACCTGTCGTTGCGCGTCCAGCCCGGCGAGGTGTACGCCCTGGTCGGTCCCAATGGCGCCGGCAAGACGACCGTGATCCGCCTGGTCGCCGGCCTGGCCTTCCCGACCTCGGGGACGGTGCGGATGCTGGGCGAGGATCCCCACGAACGCCCCTCGGTCCGGCGCCGACTCGGCGCGGTGGTCGAGGCGCCGGCCGCCTTCTACCCGTACCTCAGCGGCCGGCGCAACCTGCGGCTGCACGCGCGCCTGGCGGGCGGCGTGCCCGCGGGCCGGATCGGCGAGATGCTCGACCGCATGGAGCTCACCGCGGCCGCGGACCGACCGGTCGGCATCTACTCGCTGGGCATGCGGCAGCGCCTCGGCGTGGCGGCGGCCCTGCTCACGCGCCCGGACATCCTCGTGCTCGACGAGCCCGCCAGCGGCATGGACCCGCTCTCGCTGCACCTGGTGCATCGCGTGCTGCAGGAGGCGGCCGAGGAGGGCACCGCCGTGCTCCTGTCCACCCACCACCTCGAGGAGGTGGTGGCGTACTGCCACCTCGTCGGCCTGATGGAGGAGGGCGAGCTGATCGACGCCGTCGACCTGCGCGACCGCCGGGCCCGTTTCCGCGTGCGCGTGTCCGACGTCCCCGCGGCGGTGGCCCTGCTGCGGGCGCAGCCGTGGGTGCGCGAGGCACAACGGCGAGGCGATCACCTGGTGGCCGCCCTCGCGCCGGGCACCGGTGCCGAGCGGCTGGCCGCGGCCCTCGTCGGTGGCGGCATGGACCTGCTCGAGATCGGCCCCGACGTGTTCGACCTGCGGGCGCACTACCGCGAGCGGGTGACCGCCGAGCGCGCGCGCCGCACCGCGGTGGATGCCCTGGCGATCGACGCCGAAACGCCGCGCCTCGGGCGCGCCGGCCGCGGGCGCGGGGGCGCACGGTGATCGCGCTCCTCGCCATGGAGCTGGGCAAGTTGGCGCACCTGAGCAGCGTGCGCTTCGGCCTGGTGGTCCTGGCGCTGTTCCCCTGGCTGTGGGCCTACGCCCCAGGGGTGTTCGACGTGTACGGCTTCTTCATCGTCTCCGGTTACCAGGTGCCGGCGCTGTCGCTGCTGTCGAGCATGGCCTTCCTGCTGCCGCTCTTGGTGGCGATCGCCGCGGCCGAGCTGCTCGGGATCGAGATCCAGCACGGCACGCTGCCGACGGTGCTGTTGCGTCCCGTCACGCGTTCGCAGTGGCTGCTCGCGAAGCTCTTGGTCGTCTCCGCGTTGCCGTTCCTGGCGCTGGCGTGGTTCCTGCTGGCCTCGCTGCTGGCGGGCGCCTCCTTCGGGTTCGGGCCGTTCGTGGGCGGCACCGGGCTGGGCGCCGCCGGCCTCCTCGGGACGGGGACGATGGTGCCCGCCGCCGCCTGGGCCGAGCTGCTGCGCGCCTACCTCATCGCGGCCTACGCGCTGTTGCCGATCGCCCTGCTGGCGGTCTTGTTCGCCGTGTTGTTCATGAACGCCGCCGCCGGCGCCCTCGCGACGCTGGCGACGCTGATCGTCATGGAGCTGCTCGTCGTGTTCCCGGGCGTGACGCCGTACCTGCTGACCTCGCAGCTGTCGGCCTACGCCGCGCCCGCGAGCGACCTCGGTTGGGTGGTCGCGTTGATCGCGTTCTACTGCGCGGCCTTCGCGGCCGTTGCGGTCATCGTGTTCGAACGCAAGGACTTCTGACGTGTCCGGCGCACCGCCCGCTCCGCGTTCCGGCTGCCGCCGATCGCGGTGGGCGGTGTGCGCGTTGCTGGGTCTCGTGCTCGCGGTCGTCGCCGGGTCGGCCCAGGCGATCAGCTTCACCGTGCAGGTGATCGCGGTGTCGGATCAGGGGGCCGCCGTCGACATCTCGCGGAACCTGCTGCGCGACGGCTTCCCGGCGTACGTCGTGCGCTCGACGGGGAGCCAGGGCGACGTCTACCGCGTGCGGGTGGGCGCGTTCGCCAACCGTGCGGCCGCCGTGCGCTACGCGGCGGCGATGCCCGACGTCGCGGGTGCCCGACCGGTGCCCGCGCTCGCCGAGGCGATCCCTGGCGGCATCATGCCCCTGGCGCCGCGCGTGCTGTGGGAGGGCCCGGTGGCCGGCCAGGACCTGCGGCTGCTGCCCTGGCCGGACGGCGTGGCCGTCCGGCGGCAGGTCCTCGATCCGCTGCGGCAGGCGACCTACACCCTCGTCCAGGGCGCCGACGTGCGCGCCGTGCAGGCCTGGCTGCTGGTCCCCCTGGCGGAGGTGCCACCACCGCCCGGCTTCGACCTGCTGGACGTCCCGTTCATCGATCTGACCGTCGACCCGGCCGCCGAAGGCGAGCCCGTGGACGAGGGCGAGCCGGTGGACGAGGGCGAGCCGGTGGCCGAGGGCGAGCCGGAGGCCGAGGGCGAGCCGGAGGCGGCGCCCGTGCCGGCCGAGTCCCCGCCGGCCGAACCGGCGCCGGGTTCGGGGGCGGACGACGCCGTCGGGGCGCCCGTGGCCGAGGGCGGCGCGGACGAGCCCGCGACGGCGGAGGACCTCCCCGAGGCCGGCCTGGTGTTGCTCCGCGACCGGTCGCTCTGGCCGCCGGGGTGGGCGGACGATGGCGACGAGGTCCGGGAGGCGTTCCGCCTCGCGACGCTGACCCTGGTGAGCACGCGTCTCGGCATCGATCCGGAGACGATCGCGGCGACCGCCTACCTGCCGGGCGGCGAGCCACCCCCGGCGCTCGTGGTCGTCGAACTCTCCGACCGCAGCGGGCGCGATGTCGGCGACATCCGGGGGCTCGCCGACCCCAGGGAGGCCCTCCGTCCCGAGGGCCCACCACCGCTGGCCGACAGCGACACCAGTTGGTGGCCCGAGACCGACCTCGGAACGCGGGTCGGGCTGGATACCGCCGCGGAGGTGCCGTTGGGCGGCGAGGCGTGGACGCTCGAGAACGACGCCGGCTTCGTCCGCATCGTGACCGCCGACGGGGCGGACTGGCGGGCGGTCGCCGGCGTCTTGCTGTGGAGCGATGGGCGCTACGCGCTGGTGCGCGACGGTGACGAGGTCGTGCTCGTCGACTTCGCCGCGCGTTGACGCGTGGGCTGCGCGCTGACGCGCGTGAACGGTGGACCCAGCCGTCCCCGGGCGGCCGTCGTCAGCCGGTGGCGACCATGGCCGCCTCGCCTCGCGCCGCGAGCCAGCGCTCGGCGGCCATCGCGGCCCGCGTCCCCGCGCCCACCGAGGTCGACAGCTGGCGGTAGACCTCGTCGGCGACGTCGCCGGCGGCGAAGATGCCCTCCACGTCGGTGTAGATCTCGTCGCGGACGTCGACGTAGCCGTGGTCGTTGAGGCGCACGACGCCGCGCAGGTAGTCGGTGTTGGGTACGTGGCCGACGTAGACGAACACGCCGTCCGCCAGGATCTGACCCTCGATGCCGGTGACGACGTCGCGCGTCCGCACGCCGGTGACCTGACCGCCGGCCCCCAAGATCTCCTCGACGACGGTGTTCCACACGAAGTGCATCTTCGGGTTGGCGAAGGCCCGCTCCTGGGCGACCTTGTTCGCGCGCAGCTCGTCGCGTCGGTGGACCACCGTCACGCTCTCGGCGAACTTCGTCAGGAAGGTGCCCTCTTCGACCGCGGCGTCGCCGCCGCCGACGACGACCACCTGTTTGCCGCGGTAGAAGAAGCCGTCGCAGGTCGCGCAGGTGGACACGCCACGACCATAGAACTCGTCCTCGCCCGGCACGCCCAGGCGGCGCGGGTTCGCGCCGGTCGCGACGATCACCGCCCGCGCGAGGTAGTCGCGCTCGTAGCCTCGGACGCGGAAGCGCTCGCCCTCGCGGGCGACGCCGCCGATCTCGTCCATGACGATGCGGGCGCCGAAGCGCTCCGCCTGGCGCACCATGCGCTGGGCCAACTCGGGACCCGGGACCGCGGTCTCGAACCCCGGGTAGTTCTCGACTTCCTCGGTCTGGGCGATCTGCCCGCCGGGGAGGCCCTTCTCGACGACGACGACGTCGAGTTGTCCGCGGCCGGCGTAGATGCCGGCCGTGAGGCCTGCGGGTCCGCCGCCGATGATCAGCACGTCGCTCTGGGTGGTGGCTCGGGTCACGGTTTCCTCCGAGAGGGATGCTAGCACCGTCGTTCGGCGCCGCCCGTTCGGCATTATACCTAGGGGGGGTATGAAGGGTGCCGGTGGCGGCGTGCGCGTCGCGGGCCGAAGCCCGGCTCGGACCTGCGCCACGTGCACAAGTCCACGTCTGGGTCGTGACGCCGCGTGCTAGCGTGGGATCCGGAAGAGCGTGGGAAAGGCCCGCATCGCCGAAGGGTTGGGAGGCCCCGAGGGTCACGGAGCGGGTCATGGGACCAACGACGGCGAGCCTTCGCTTCGGCTCATCGATCGGTCGTGGTCGCCACACGCCCAACGACCATGACCGACGCCGAGCGCACAGGACCGAAGGACCCCCGTCGACCCGCCCGCGAGCAGGGGCAGCGGGCGCAGCTCGCCCAGCTCCGGGAGCGGGTGTGGTCTGGCTTCGCGTCGGAGGACGTCGACCTCGTCAGCATCGTCGAGCCGCTCTCCGAGGTCCTGGCGGGGGAGGTGTTCGTCGTCAGCGATCTGCGCCGGATCGGATCGCCGCTGGTTCACGTCGAAGCGGGGTTCGAGCGGCTCACCGGATACGAGCCGCAGGCCGCCCTCGGGCGGGAGCTCGGCTTCCTGCTGCGCAACGACACCGACCAGGAGGCCGTTCGCGAGGCGCGCGAGGCCGTCCGCGAGGGGAACGCCATCAGCGTGACCCTGCGAAACTACCGCGCCGACGGCTCGCTCTTCTGGTGCGAACAACGGCATCACCCGGTGCGCGACGAGCGTGGGCGCGTCGCGCACCTCGTCACGGTCCTGCGCGACGTCACCGACCAGGTCCACGCCTACGGCGCCGAGCAGGTGGAACGCGAGCAGGGTGCCGCTGGGGCCGGGGGCGCGCCGTGGTTCGCCTACGGGGCCATGTTCGACGGCCATGGGGCGTTCCGGCTGTCGTGGGTCAGCGGCGACACGGTCGCGGTCCTCGGCCGCGACCGCGCGGACGTCATGCGCGATGGCTGGACGGAGATGATCGAGCCCGAGGCGCGAGCGGTCGTCGCCGAGCGCGGCGTGGCGTTGCGCGAGGCGGGGGGGACCCGCCGCGACCGCTACCGCGTCCGGCTGCCGGACGGTGACGAGAGGACGGTCGAGGACGCGGTCTCGGTCAGTTGGGTCGCGGCCGAGGCGAGACTCTTCGCGGTGCACGGGACCGTGCGGGTCGTCGAGCCGCCGCGTTCGTCGGTGCGCGCCGCCCTCGCGGGCGTCGATCCCGCGACGGGGTTGCCGACCGAGGAAGTGCTCGCCGACCGCCTCGTGCTGGCGACCCGGCGCGCCCAACGACAGGGAGGGCGGGTGGCGCTCGTCGCGCTATCGCTCGACCACTTCGAGTTCGTCGAGACGCACCTCGACGCCCAGCGCGGCGAGCGGCTCGAGCGGGAGGCCGCCCAGCGGCTCCGCCGCGCCCTGCGGCGGAGTGACACCCTCGTACGCGCCGGCCGCGGTGAGTACGTCGTGCTGCTGGAGGACCTCCCCGACGCCGACGCCTCGTTGTCGGTCGTCGACAAGCTGCTCGCGTGGGTGTCGCGGCCCTTCGACGATGGCCGGCTGCGGGTCGAGTTGTCGGCCTCCGCCGGCGTGGTGGTCGCCGACGGGCCCCTGCGCATCGACGCCTTGCGTGACGAGGCGACCGGTGCGCTCGCGCGCGCGCAGGCGACCGGCGGCGGCGGCTTCGCGTTCGCCGACCCGGTGTTGGACGAGCGCCTGCGGGCGAGGCGTGCCTTCGAACTGGAGCTCCGCGGCGCCTTCGCCGGCGACCAGTGGCTCCTGCACTACCAGCCTCGCTACCGGCTGGCCGGCCACGAGATCACCGGCTTCGAGGCGCTCGTGCGCTGGCGGCACCCCGAGCGCGGCCTGCTGCTGCCCGCCGACTTCCTCGGCGATCTCGAGCGGATGCACCTGGGCGGCGAGCTCTTCGAACGGGTCCTTCCCCTCGCGCTGCGGCGCGCCGCCGAGCGGGCCCGCGTGGGCCGAGCCGCGCGCGTCTCCGTCAACGTCGGCGTCGCGGAACTCGACCGCGACGACCTGGTCCCGTTCGTGTTGCGTTCGCTCGAGCGGGCCGGCGTACCGCCCGCCATGCTCGAGCTCGAGCTGCATGCCGGCGCCGATGCCGATGCCCTGATGCGCTGCGCACCGCGGTTGGCCTCGCTCCGCGCGCAAGGCGTGCGCCTGGCGCTCGACGAGTTCGGCGCAGGCGACACCAACCTCGCCCGCCTGCGCGAGTTGCCGATCGACCTGCTGAAGATCGACCGCGCTTTCGTGCAGCGCCTGGGCGGACGGCCTGGATCACCAGATCCGGTCGGATCTGGTGATCCGACCGGATCCGGTGATCCGGCCGACCTCGAGCTGCTGCGAGCGATGGTGGCGATCGGCCGCGGGCTCGGGCTCACGGTGGTGGCCGGGGGCATCGAGACCGAGGAGCAGCGCAGACGGTTGCGGGCGATCGCCTGCGACGAGGGGCAGGGCTACCTGCTGGCGCCGCCGGCGGCGGACGTCGACGAGATCTGAGCGCACCACGGCGTCGGCTGCGTCGTGGCGCCGTCGCAGGCGCCGAGCGCGTTGACCACCAGCACGCCCGCGCGACCGTAGTCGGCGATCCCCGCCTCGACGCCTTGCGCGCGCAGGTAGCCGTCGTAAACGGCACCCGCCGCGCGTTCGACGGTCGCCGATCGGTGCCGCAGGGTCGCGGCGCGGCTGGCGGCCCAGGCGTCGCCGGCCACCGCCGGCAGCGTCGCCCACGCCGCGTCCAGGCGCGCGCGCCAGGCCGGGTCGTCGTGCGCGACCCGCCCGAGTTCGGCCCGGACGAGCAGCAGCGCGTGCAGCGCGGCGGCGAAGCGGACGTCCGGGTCGGCGCAGGCGAGCCCGGCCAACGTCGCGAGCGCGTCCGTCTCCGCCTCGCGGGCCCAGCCGGCGGCATGCGCCAGTTCGTGGAGGCTGGTGCTCGTCGCCGCGACCGGCGGCAGGCCGCCGTCGAGGTGGGGCTCGCGCCACCATGGCGCCTGGAACCCCGCGAAGCCGCCACTGAGGAGCAGGCCGGCGGGCAGCACGCGGACGCGGTTGGGGAGCCGCAAGGGGGCATCGCGGCCCACCACGTGGGCGTCGGCGGCCGCCACGCAGGTCGCGGCGGCCGCGAACGCGTCGGGGCGCCAGCGGGCGTCGAGCGCGACCGCTTCGCGCGATGGCGGCGCGCTCGCGATCGCCAGCGTGAGGAGCCGGTCGAGGACCGCCCAGGTCGGCTCGGCCGTCGGTGCCGCCGTGCCCAGCGCGAGCCGCGCCTCCAGCGGCGAGCGACGGTAGCCGAGGCCCCAGGCCAACTCGAACGTCGGGCCCAACGCCGCGACCAGGGTCAGCACCCAGGCCAGGCGCGAGGTCCGATCGAGCGTGCGCCGCGTCGCCGTCACGACGACGACGAGCAGCCAGACGCCCGCGCCGACCAGCGTGAGGGAGATCGGCGAGGCGTCGATCGCGGCCGCGGACGCGGCCGACAGCGGCGGCAGCAGGCCCGCGGCCCAGGGGCCGTCGATCCAGCCCGCGGGCAGCACGCGCAAGGCGCCCCACGCCGCGACCAGCCCCGCCAGCACGGCCCACGGCCGCCACCGCGCGCGGCGCGTCGGACGGACCGCACGCCGCGCCCGGGGCAGGGGGGTGGCGGGCTGGGGGCTTCGGGGCATCGCCCCAGCCTACCGGCCGGGACGCAGGCGAGCGGGTCGGCCCGACCTGGGTCGGCGCCTCGGTCGCCGGCGGGACGAGGGCCGGTGCCACCCCTCCTCGCGCTCGAAGACCGGCCTGCGCCACGCCCACCAGCCGGGTGCCAGCGGCTCGAAGCCGCCGGGGTCGGCGCCGGCCACCTGGACGGCCTCCACGCCGTGGACGTAGAACGCCAGCCGCGCGGCACCCCGTACCAGCGCCCGGCGCGCCGAACGCGTCAGGCAGCGATCGTCCGCGCGCGCCGTCACGACGTGACCGACCCGGCCCGCGCCGGTCGCGGCGATCCGCACCGTCGCCCGGCCGAGGCCGTCGTCCCCCTCGAGCCACACGTGCAGGCCCGCGTCGACCGGCTCGCCCCACACGCGCCAGCCCGCCTCGCGGGTGCGGTACGGCGGCAGGGCGGCCGTGGCGTGGCGGTCCCAACCCGCCAGCAGCGCCTCCTCGGCGGCGCGGCGGCGAGCCCGCCAGCGGGCGCGTTCGCGTTCGCCCCAGCGCAGCGGGTCCGAGAGCACCTCCTCGGCGAAGGCCCGCTCACGATCGACGTCCGCCTCCTCCCCGGGCTCGTCCCGCGGCGAGACGCCGGCGCCGCCGTGGTCGGTCTCCGCCGGTGGGCCCACGAACGCCGGGTCCCCGGGCTCGAGACGTCGGGCGCCGCGGCGCCAGCCGGCGAGGCCGCCGCGCCAACGCACGCACGCGCCCTCCTCGAGCGTCACGACCTCGGCGCCCAGCGCCTCGAGCAGCCGGGCGTCGTGGGTCGCGATGACGACGGTCGCGCGGGTCGCCTGCAGCGCCGCCTCGAGCGCCTCGATCATCGGCAGGTCCAGGTCGTTGGTGGGCTCGTCGAGCAGCAGCACGTCCGCCTCGCGCGCCATGAGCAGCGCGAGCCCCGCCCGCGCACGCTCGCCTCCGGAGAGCGTCGCGGCGGGACGCGACCACGCCTCCCGCGTCAGCCGCACCTGGCCCAGCAGCGACGCGGACCGCGCCGCGCCGACCCAGGCCGCGAGCGCGTCGAGCGGCGCCACCCCATCGGGCAGCCCGCGATCGTGCTGGTCGACGAACCGCACCGCCGTCCCGGGGCGCCACCAGCGGTCGGCCCGTGGGTCCTCGCTGTCGATCTCGCCCGCGAGCAGCCGCAGGAGGGTCGTCTTGCCGGATCCGCTGGGGCCGACCAGGGCCCAACGTTCGCCGCCGCGCAAGGCGAAGGCGGCGTCGTGGAGCACCTCGCCCGCCGTGAGGTGCGTGAAGCGCGCCAGCTCGCCCCCCTCGGTCTCGGCGTTCAGCTCCACGCCCGGGGCCCGGCCGAGGCGGAGCGCCGGTCGAACGGCCTGCAGGCCGGCGAGCTCGCGCGTGGCACGCCGGCGGCGCACCTCGGCGCGGCGGTGCCCCTGGGCGCGAAGCTCGGCCGCCATCGCCTCGAGCTCCGCGATGCGCTTGCGCCGCAGGCGCTCCGCCTTGGCGTCGGCGCGCTGTCGCTCGCCTTCGACCCGCCGCGCGCGGGTGTAGCCCCCCTCGTGTCGGCGCGCGGGGCCCTCCCCGAGCAGCAGCGTGTGGGTGGCGACCGCGTCGATCCAGGCGCGGTCGTGGGAGGCGAACACGATGGCGCCCTCGAAGCGGACGAGGCGCTCGGCCAGCCAGCCGCGGGTCGCCAGGTCGAGGTGGTTGGTCGGCTCGTCGAGCAACAGGACGTCGGCCCCGGCCACCAGGGCGCCCGCCAGCCGGGCGCGGCGGCGCTCGCCGCCCGACGCGGCGAGCGCGTCGTGGTGCATGGCGTCCGCGAGCCCGATGCGTGTCAGGGCCTCGTCGAGGCGCGCCTCGGCGTCGTAACCGCCGCGGTCGTGGAACAGCGCCTCCCAGGCGCCGTAGGCCTCCAGCTCGGCGACCGACGGCGTTGCGCCCAGGGCCGCCGCCCGGCGTTCGAGCTCTGCGCCCAGCTCGCGCAGCGGGGCGCAGGCCGCCCAGGCCAGGTCGCGGAGGCTGGCGCCGGCGGGCACCGCCGCGTCGCCCTCGTGCTGGGCGACCGACGCCACCCACGCCCCGGGCGCGCGGCGCACGCCGCCCTCCCGCACCGCCGCGGGCGCTCCGCCCGCCAGCGCCGACAGCAGGGTCGACTTGCCGACCCCGTTGGGTCCGATCAGGGCCCAGCGCTCGCCCGCGCCGACCCCCCAATCGAGGCCGCGGAGCAGCTCGCGGTCGCCGCGGCGCAGGGTGAGTCCTCGGGTCTCGATGAGCATGGTCGTGGGGTCGTGCCGCCCCCGCATGATAGGCCGGCACCCCGCGGGCATGACGCGCGGGCCTCGCCGCGGAGGCGCCGTCGGACGTAGCCTGGGGCATGCCGCACCCCGCGCTCACGCCCCCCGGCGTTCACCCCGACCGCGTCCGGGTCCTCGCCGACGGCCCCCCGCGGTCGGCGGGGCCCGTGGTCCTGTGGATGCAGCAGGCCCAGCGGACCCGGGCCAACCCGGCACTCGCGCACGCCCTCGCGATCGGCGCCCTGCTCGAGCGACCGGTGACGGTCGTGGTGGGCCTGACCCCCGCCTACCCGGAGGCGACGGCCAGGGCGTACGCCTTCATGCTCGAGGGGCTGCGCGAGGTGCGCGACGACCTCACCCGGCGGGGCATCGGCTTCACCCTCGGGCTCGGCGAGCCGCCGGAGGTCGCGCTCGCCGCCGCCCGCCACGCCGCCGCGCTCGTGGTCGATCGCGGGTACCTGCGGCACCAGCGCGCCTGGCGCGCCAGGGTGGCCGCGGAGGCGCCGTGTCCGGTCGTGCAGGTCGAGGGCGACGCGGTGGTGCCCGTCGACGTCGCCAGCGGCAAGGCCGAGTTCGCGGCGCGCACGCTGCGCCCGAAGCTGTGGCGCGTGCTCGAGGACTACCTCGATCCTGTGCCCGACGCGGAACCTACGCGCCGCTGGAGCGGCGAGCCGGCGTCGGTGGCGCCCTTCGAGGACGTCGCCCCGGCGCTGGCGGACCCCGTCGGCCTGCGGGGACGGCTCGGCGTCGACGAGCGCGTCGCGCCGGTCTCCGCCATGTTCCCGGGGGGCGAGCGCGCCGCAGCGGAGCGCCTCCGGCGCCTGCTCGACGACGTCTTGGCCAGCTATGCCGACGACCGCAACCAGCCGCAGCGCGACGGGGTCTCGTACCTGGGGATGCACCTGCACTTCGGCCAGGTCTCGCCGGTCGAGGTCCTGCGCGGCGTGCGCGCGGCGGCGGACCCGACCGGGGACGCCCGGGACGCGGCCGGCGTGGAGCACGGCGCCGCCGGCTTCGTCGAGGAGCTGCTCGTGCGGCGCGAGCTCTCCCTCAACCACGTCGAGCGCAGCGAGGGCTACGGCACGTACGCCGCGCTGCCGGCGTGGGCGCGGCGCACGCTGGCGGCGCACGCCGACGACCCGCGAGAGCACCTCTACGACGACGACGCCCTGTTGCAGGGCGCGACGCACGACCCGTACTGGAACGCCGCGATGCGCGAGATGCGCGACACCGGCTACCAGCACAACTACATGCGCATGTACTGGGGCAAGAAGGTGCTCGAGTGGAGCGCCACCCCCGAGCAGGCCTACGAGCGGTTGCTCGGCTGGAACAACCGCTACCTGCTCGACGGCCGCGACCCGAACTCGTACGCCGGCGTCGGCTGGGTGTTCGGCCTCCACGATCGGCCGTGGGCCGAGCGGCCGATCTTCGGGACCGTCCGGTACATGAACGCGGCGGGCCTGCGGCGAAAGGCGGACCCCGACGCGTACGTCCGCAAGGTCGAGGCCCGGGTGGCCGCGCTGCGGGGGGTGACGGGGTGAGCTCGGCGGGTCGGCGCTTCCAGGCGGTCGGCCGCAACCAGGGCTTCGTGTGCGCCGTGTGCGGCGCCGTGGTGCCGCCGCTCGCCAACGGCTCGTGCCGCAACCACTGCCCGGCGTGCCTGCACTCGCTGCACGTCGACGTCATGCCCGGCGATCGCGCGAGCGACTGCGGCGGCGTGCTGGTGCCGGTGGCGGCCGAGCGCAGCGGCAAGAAGGGCTGGGTCATCGTGCACCGCTGCGAGCGCTGCGGCGAGCTGCGGCGCAACAAGGCCGCCCTCGACGATCCCGCCTGGCCCGACGACCACGAGCGGCTCGTCGCGCTGGTGGCGGGTGGCCCCGCGCCCGGCGCGCGCAGGTAGGCGCGTGCGCGTCGGCCCGCGCGCACGCGATGGCGCGGCTGGTAGCCTCACGGCATGATGCCTCCGCGACGCCTCCGCCACCGGATCGAGCGCTGACGTGACCGCCGACGTCGTCCTCCTCGCGGGCCGCGTGCGCACGATGGATGCCCGGCGCCCGCTGGCCCAAGGGATCGCCTGGCGCGCCGGCCGCCTCGTGGCGGTCGGCACGCGCGACGAGGTGCTCGCCTGGAGCGGGCCGCGCACGCGCGTCGTCGAGGCGCCCCAAGCCTGCGCCCTGCCCGGTTTCCACGACGCCCACCTGCACCTGACGCAGCACGGGCTGGAGCTCGAGCAGGTCGGCCTGGCGGACGCCGCGACCCTCGACCAGGGGCTGGAGCGCGTCGCCGCGGCCGCCGCCGGCCTCCCCGAGGGGCGCTGGATCCTGGGCGCGGGCTTCGCGCTGCAGCGCTGGGGGGTGAGCGGCCTGCGGCGGGCCGATCTCGACCGCGTGGCGCCGCGTCACCCGGTGCTGCTCAGGTCGCAGGACCACCACAGCGCCTGGGCCAACACCGCCGCCCTGGCGCTGGCGGGCATCGGTGCCGCGACCGAGGACCCGGACGGCGGCGTCATCGTCCGCGATGCGGACGGGGAGCCGAGCGGCCTGCTCCTCGAGGCCGCCCTCGAGCTCGTGTGGGACGTCGTGCCTCCTCCGGATGCGGCGGCGCTCGGGCGCGCCCTCGACGCCGCCGGCCGCGACCTCGCGGCGCACGGCATCACGACGGTCCACCACATGGCGTACGAGGCGCCGTCGCACTGGCGGGCGCTGGCCAGCAGGGCGAGTCGAGTGGACGGCAGCGCCTTCCCGCTGCGGGTGTGGGCCTGCATCCCGCAGGCGGACCTCGAGCGCGCCGCGGCCATCGGGTTGGCGACCGGACAGGGCGGCGATCACTTCGCGATCGGCGGCGCGAAGTTCTTCGCCGATGGCGCCCTCGGCAGCCGCACGGCGTGGATGCTGCAGCCCTACGGCGAGGGCGGCGTCGGCATGGTGGAGGACGGCCCCGAGGTGCTGACCGAGCGTTTCGCGCTGGCCGCCCGCACGGGCTTCGCGCCGGTCACCCACGCGATCGGCGACGCCGCCAACCGCGCCGTGATCGCGGCCTTGGAGGCCACCGCACCCGCCTGGCGCGCCGCCGGGTTGCGGCCGCGGGTCGAGCACGCGCAGCACCTGCACGCCGACGACGTCGCGCGTCTGGCCGCGCTCGGCGCCGTCGCCTCGCTGCAGCCGATCCACCTGACCTTCGACGCGGCCTCGGTGCGGGCGTTGCTCTCGGACCGCCTCGACCGCGCCTACCGCACGCGGGACCTGCTCGACGCGGGCGTGCCGCTGGCCTTCGGCAGCGACACGCCGGTCGCGCCGCCCGACGTCCTCGCGGGCCTGCGGGCGGCCGTCGGTCGTCTCGGCGCCGACGGGCTCGAGCTCGGGGTGGATCAGGCCCTCACCGTGCACGAGGCCCTCGCGGCCTACACGACCGGTGCGGCCTTTGCGATCGGGCGCGAGCGTCGCTCGGGCATGCTGCGCGAGGGGTACGACGCGGACGTCGTGCTGCTCGACCACGATCCGCTCGCCGGGCTCGACGACGTGGCGGTCGTGGCGACCGTCATGGACGGCGCGTTCACCCACGGGGGCGAGGCCCTCGGGGGTTAGCGTCCGCGATCAGGCGTCCGGGTGGACCTCGATCTCGCGTAGCCGGGCGCGGGGGCCGATGCCGACCGCGAAGGCGAGCACCTCGGCGAGGCGCGCGGGGTCGATCCAGCGGCCGGGGTCCGCCCCCGGCATCGCCTCGCGGTTGGCGGGGGTGTCGAGGGTACCCATCGGGAACACCGTCACGGTGCGCACGCCGCGGCCCGCGGTCTCCTCGTCCACCGCGCGCAGGTAGGCCGCCAGGGCCGCCTTCGAGGCCGCGTAGGCGGCGGCGCCGGAGCCACCGCGGCGGGCCTGGCCGGCGGCGATGCCGACGATCGTGCCCTCGCCGCGGTCGGTCATGCGCGGCAGCAGGGCCCGCACCACGCTCGCGGCCGTCGCCAGGTTGCGGTCGAGCTGACCGCGCAGCGTGACGAGGTCGGTCTCGGCCGCCGGCGCCGTGGCGAACCCGCCGGCGAGCAGCAGCGCAGCCCGCACCGGACCGAGTTCGTTCTCGACCCGGGCGATGGCGTCCTCGACGGCCACCTCGTCGAGCAGGTCGACCGCGGCCGCCCACGGCGCCACCGCGGCGGCACCGGCGGCGGCCGGGCCATGCGCGTCGCCGGACGGCAGGCGCCGGTCGAGCAGCGCCAAGCGCGCGCCGTCGCGCGTCAGGCGCTCCCGCACGGCGCGCCCCAACGCGCCGCCGGCACCGGTCACGAGCACGATGGGGCTCTCCATGTCGGCCTCCTCGGTGGCCCCCCCGCGAGCGCGCCGGGGCGGGTCGGACGCGTCCTGGAGCGCGTCTGGCCCCATGCTATCGTCGCGCCATGGCCCCCGCCGTCGGCCCCGCCACCGCCCCCTTCGACCTCGACGCCGCGCTGCAGCGCGCCCGCGTCGCCGCGCGCCGGCTGCCGGCGGTCGATCGCGCCGCGCCGCTGAAGCGGGTCGCCGACGCCCTGCACCGCGACGCGTCCACGATCCTGGCCGCGAACGGGGAGGACGTGGCGCGCGCCCGCGACGCCGGCGTCGCGGCACCCCTGGTCGACCGCCTGGCCCTCTCGCCGGCGCGTCTGGCGGCGATCGCCGACGCCGTCGTGCAGGTCGCCGACCTGCCCGACCCGGTGGGCCGCGTGCTCGAGGGGTGGAGGGCGCCGAACGGGCTCGAGGTCCGCTCCGTGACGGTCCCCTTCGGCGTGATCGGCATGGTGTACGAGTCGCGGCCCAACGTGACCGTCGACGCGTTCGCCCTCGCCTTCAGGGCCGGTTCGGCCGCCGTCCTGCGCGGCTCGGCCGATGCGCTGGCGTCGAACCGTGCGCTGGTGGCCAGCATGCGCGGCGCGCTGGCGTCGACGCCGGGCCTGCCGGCCGAGGCGATCGACGCCCTGATCCTGATCGACGACCCCGACCGTGCGCGCGTCACCGAGTTGCTGCAGGCGCGCGGCCGGGTCGACCTCGTCATCCCGCGCGGCGGCGCCGGGCTCATCCGGCACGTGGTCGAGACCGCGCGCGTCCCGGTCATCGAGACCGGCGTCGGCAACTGCCACCTCTACGTCCACGACGACGGCGACCGCGACATGGCGCTCGCGCTGCTGCTCGACGGCAAGGTGCGCCGGCCCGGCGTCTGCAACGCGCTCGAGACGCTGCTCGTCCACCGCGACGCCGCGGACGATTGGCTGCCGCGGGCGGCGACCGCGCTGCGCGCGCATGGCGTGAGCCTGCACGCGTGCGACCGTAGCCGCGAGGTCCTGGCTGGCGCCGGTCTCGGCGACGGCGTCCACGCCGCGACCGAGGACGATTGGGCGACCGAGTACCTCGGCCCGGAGATCGCCGTGCGCGTGGTCGACGGCCTCGACGACGCGATCGCGCACGTGCACCGCTACGGCTCGCAGCACTCCGAGGCGATCGTCACGCGCTCGCGCGCGGCCGGCCGACGCTTTCAGGCGGAGGTCGACGCGGCCGTGGTCTACGTCAACGCGAGCACCCGCTTCACCGATGGCTTCGAGTTCGGCTTCGGGGCGGAGATCGGCATCAGCACGCAGAAACTGCACGCCCGCGGGCCGATGGGGCTGCGCGCCCTGGTGACCGTCAAGCACCTGGTCGACGGCGACGGACAGACCCGCGGCTGACCCCGCGCGGCGCGCCGGACGGCGGCCGCCGTGGCGCCGTCCGGCACCCGCCTCCGGACGCCGCGAGACGCCCCCCGGCAGGCGGCCCGAGCGACGTCCAGGACGGGTCTCCTGGTTTGACCGGGGCGGCCGCGTCGGGGTATGATCCGGGGGTCGCAGCGAGCGTCTGCGGCCAGCTTCCGACCACGAACGGGGCGCGAAGGCGACCGGGTTCCTCCCGGCCCTGGCCCTCCCCGTGCACGAACCCCAAGCTGGGAGGCAAACCTTGTCCACCGAGTACACCGCCGACAGCATCCGCGTGCTCAAAGGCCTCGAAGGCGTCCGCATGCGCCCCGCCATGTACGTGCAGGGCGGCACCGGCATCGACGGCTACCACCAGCTGCTGAGCGAGATCATCGACAACGCGATCGACGAGGCGCTGGCGGGGCACGCCCGCACGATCGAGGTGGTGCTGCTCGAGGACGGCTCGGCCGCCGTGAGCGACGATGGTCGCGGCATCCCGGTCGGCGTGATGCGCGACGGCGGGAGGCCCGCCATCGAGGTCATCTTCACGGAGCTGCACGCGGGTGGCAAGTTCGACTCCGCGGCGTACAAGGTCTCCGGCGGTCTGCACGGCGTCGGCTCCTCGGTCGTCAACGCCCTGTCGACCTTCCTCGAGGCCGACGTCTTCCAGGACGGCCGGCACTACCGCATCCGCTTCGATCGGGGCGCGGTGACGTTCCCGGTGCAGGACATCGGGCCCGCTCCCGCGGGGCGAATGGGCTCGACGGTGACCTTCCACCCCGACCCCGCCGTGTTCAAGGAGGTCGACGCGTTCGACTACGCGCGCGTGCGTCGTCGACTGCGTGACCTGGCGTTCCTCACGGGCGGCGTGCGGATCGTGCTCGAGGACCGGCGACAGAAGGAGCTGCGGCGCGAGGTGTTCCACGAGGAGGGCGGCGCGGCCGCCTTCGCCGCCTACCTCGCGCGTGACGAGAAGCGCCTCTACGACGAACCCCTGCGCATCCAGCAGGAGATCGAGGTCGATCGTGACGGCAAGCGCGAGGTCATCGACGTCGAGGTGGGCCTGCTACACACCACCGGCTACCAGCCGACCATCCTGACCTACGCCAACATGATCACCAACCGCGACGGCGGCAGCCACCTCACGGGCTTCAAGACCGCCTTCACCCGGGTGCTCAACACCTACGCCCGCAACAAGAACCTGCTCAAGAAGGGCGACCCCGTCCCCGACGGCAACGACTACCTCGAGGGGATCTGCTGCGTCGTCTCGGTCAAGCTGGGCGATCCCCAGTTCGAGTCGCAGGCGAAGGTGCGGCTGCTCAACCAGGAGGCCGGGACCGCCGTGCAGCAGGTGGTCGGCGAGCGGCTCTCCGAGCTGCTCGAGGAACAGCCGAAGGTGGGCAAGGCGATCGTCGAGAAGGCGGCCAACGCCGCCCGCGCGCGCGAGGCGGCGCGCAAGGCGCGCGACCTGGTGCGCCGCGCCAACCCGCTCGAGAACGACGAGCTGCCCGGCAAGCTCGCGGACTGCCAGTCGCAGGACCCCAGCGTCAGCGAGCTGTACATCGTCGAGGGCGACTCCGCGGGCGGCTCGGCGAAGCAGGGGCGCGAGCGCCGCTTCCAGGCGATCCTGCCGCTGCGCGGGAAGATCCTCAACGTCGAGAAGGCCAACCTGTCCAAGATCCTCAAGAACGCCGAGGTGCGCGCGATGATCGCGGCGATCGGCGGCGGCATCGAGGGCAGCGGCGAGGACGTCCACTTCAACGCCGACGAGGTGCGCTACCACCGGATCATCATCATGACGGACGCCGACGTCGACGGCTCGCACATCCGGACGCTGCTGCTGACCTTCTTCTACCGCTACATGCGCCCGCTGATCGACCGCGGCTACCTCTACATCGCGCAGCCGCCGCTGTACGGCGTCCGCACGGCCCGGCAGAAGGAGCTGACCTACCTCTTCGACGAGGCCGCCCTGCAGGAGGTGCTCAAGCGCACCCGCGACCGCAAGCTCGAGATCCAGCGCTTCAAGGGCCTCGGCGAGATGAACCCCGAGCAGCTGTGGGAGACGACGATGAACCCGGAGACGCGGGTCCTGCAGCGGGTGACGATCGACGACGTCCTGGAGGCCAGCGAGACGATCGAGATGGCCATGGGCACCGAGGTCCCGCCGCGGCGCACGTTCATCGAGGACCACGGGCACCTGGCGGTCCTCGACGTGTAGGCGCGGGCGGGTCAGGTCAGCGCGTTCGCCGGCTGGCCGCCCGCCAGCGCCGTGAGGATCCCGGCGCTGCACAGGTCGGCCATCGCCCGGCGCGTCGTCACCGTCGCCGACCCCAGGTGGGGCGCGAGCACGACGTTCGGCAGGTCCAGGAGCCCCGGGTGCACCCGGGGCTCCTCCTCGTAGACGTCCAGGCCGGCACCGGCGAGGCGCCCCGCGCGCAGCGCCGCCACCAGCGCGCCCTCGTCCACCAGGGGGCCGCGGGCGGCATTGATCAGCAGCGCGTGGGCCGGCAGCAGCGCCAGCCGGCGCGCGTCGAGCAGGTGCCGCGTCGCCGGCGTCAGCGGCGCGTGCAGGGTCAGGACGTCGCTCACGCTCACCAGCCGGTCGAGGTCCTCGACGAACGTGGCGTCCGAGGCTTCCGCCACCTCCGGCCGCTCGGTCCGCTGGTGGTAGGCGATGCGCATGCCGAACGCCCGCGCGCGCTGGGCGACCGCCGCGCCGATGCGCCCCAGGCCGACGATCCCCAGGGTGCGGCCGCGCAACTCCATCCCCAGCAGCTGCGTCGCCGCCCAACCGCGCCAGGCGCCGGACGCCACCAGCCGCTGCCCCTCCGGGAGGCGGCGGGCGGCCGCGAGCAGCAGCGCCAGCGTCAGGTCGGCGGTGGCGTCGGTCAGGACGTCGGGGGTGTGGACCACCACGACCCCGCGCTCCCTGCACGCCGGCGCGTCGATGTGGTTCGTCCCGACGGAGTAGGTGGCCACCACCCGGAGCGCAGGTCCGGCGGCGTCGAGCAGGGCCGCGTCGACCCGGTCGGTCAGCTGCACCCACAGCGCGGCGGCGCCCGCGACCCGCGCGTGCAGCTCGGCCGTCGGCAGGGGGTCCTCCGCTTCGTGCACGTCGACGGTCAGGCCCGCCTCCCGCAGGGGCGCCAGCCACGCCGCCGGCAGCGGCCGGGTCACGAAGACGCGGCCGGTCGCGGAGCCGGCGCCGGTCATCGGCCCGCGCTCGGTGCGACGAACACCGCGGTCGTCAGCGGCGGCACGGTGGCGCGGGTGGTGCCGGGGTAGACCACGGCCGTGCGCAGCGCCTCGGCGTCCGCGCCGCCGGCGAGGGCCGGGTGCAGCGTCCAGCGCCGCGCGGGATCGCCGGGCAGCTCGAGGTTGACGCGCGTCGGCGAGGCGTTGAAGACCACCAGCACGCGGTCGACGTCGGGGTCGAGGTCCGCGAGATCCGAGAGGTCGTCGCGCAGCTCCATGACGATGACGCCGGCCGGGGCCTCGGGCCCGGTGACGTGGAAGGCGACCCTGGCCAGCACGTCCTCGGTCGTGCGCAGGCGGAACAGCGGCGTGTCGCGCCGCACGCGCAGCATGTCCTGGAAGGCCGCCGCGGCGAAGGCCGCGTCGTCGGGTCCGGGCAGCAGCAGCGGGTTCACGAGCCGCTCGCGCATGAGGCTCCACGACGGGCGGTTGTCGCGAGAGAGCGGCAGCCCGCGTCCGAAGGCGGTCGTCTCGCCGGTCCAGTCGATCGCGTTGAACCAGTCGCCGGCGTCGTAGCTGTTGCGGTCGAGGCTCTTCGAGCGCAGCAGGTCGGAGCCGGCGTGGAAGAACGGCACCCCCTGGGCGTACATCACCGCCGAGAGGGCGACGAGGTGCGCCCGCACCCGCGCGTCGGTCGGCAGGTCGAGCGGCAGCTTGGTCTGGGCGATGTCCCACAGCGTCTGGTTGTCGTGCTTCGAGACGTAGACGACGTGGTCCTGGGGCACGAGGCCGTAGCCGCCGGGCTGCCCGTGGTACGGCACCTGGTCGCCGCGCACGACCTCGCCGTCGGCGCCGACGAAGGTGAACGCGGCGAGGTTGCCGGCCAGGCCGACGCGCACGAGGTCGGCCGTTCTGCGGGCGGCGTCCGCCTGCGCCGCCGGGTCGAGCCGCGCGGTCAGCGTGTTCGGCATCGTGCCGAGGCCGGTCGCGAAGCCCTGCCAGCGGACCAGGTCCTCGCCCGCGTCGAAGGGCCCGCCGCCGCGCACCGCGTCGCGCAGGCGGTCGTTGAAGGTGCCGGTGCCGCTCCCCGCCATGTTCGTCTGGGTGGCGTTGAGCCCGCGGGCGCCGTCGGCGACCTCGCCGAAGTTCCAGCCCTCGCCGTACAGCAGCACGGCGTCGCCGTGCACGCCGTCGGCCTCGGGGGTCAGCGCGTCGAGCACCGCGCGCACGTTCTCCATGTTGACCACCATGTGGTGGCCCATGAGGTCGAAGCGGAAGCCGTCCACCTTGTACGCCCGCGCCCACAGCGCCACGGCGTCGAGCATGAGGCGCTCCATCATGGCGTGCTCGGTGGCCGTGTTCGGGCAGCAGGTGCTGGTGTGGACGCGGCCGGCGTCGTCGAGGCGGTGGTAGTAGCCGGGGACGACGCGGTCGAGCACCGAGCGCGGGCTCTGGCCCGCCGCGTTGGTGTGGTTGAACACCACGTCGACCACCACGCGCAGGCCGATGTCGTCGAGCGCCATCACCAGCTCGCGGAACTCGCGCACGCGCGCGGGGCCGTCCGGGTCGGTGGCGTAGCTGCCCTCGGGGGCCAGGAAGTGCCAGGGGTCGTAGCCCCAGTTGAAGGCGTCGCGGTCGCGCGCGGCCTCGACGGCCTGCTGGAACGCCGGCGAGGCGGATGGCAGCGGCAGGTCGGGGAGCTCGGGCTCGGTCCAACTGCTGCGGTCCTCGTCGATCGTGGCGATGTCGAACGTCGGGAGCAGGTGCAGGTGCGTCAGGCCCGCGTCGGCGAGCGCGGTCAGGTGGGTGGCGCCGGCCGTGCCCTCGAGCCCGAAGGCGGCGTAGGTGCCGCGCAGGTCCTCGGGCACCGTGGCGTCGGTGGCGCTGAAGTCGCGCACGTGCAGCTCGTAGATCACCGCGTCGACCGGGTCGGCCAGCGGCGGCTTGACGAGCGCGCCCCAGCCGTCGGGCGCGAGCGCGGGGTCGTCCAGGTCGACGATCTGCGAGCGGGCCGAGTTCATGCGCAGCGACAGGCTGTACGGGTCGGTGACGAGGTTCCGCTCGATGCGCCCCGTGCTGGGCGCGTAGACCTCGACCTCGTAGAGGTAGTCGCGGCCCCACCAGTCCGCCCCGCCGACGATCGACCACACGCCCGTCCCGTGGTCGCGCGTCATCGTGAGGACGCGGGCGTCGTCGCCGTCGAACAGGTGCAGGCGGACGTCGAGGGCCGTGGGTGCCCAGAGCGAGAGCACCGGCGCGTCGCCCGCGCGGTGGACCCCCAGCGGGGCGTCGGTGGCGAACAGGTCGTCGAGGACGCCCGGGACCTGCAGCCCGGTGGCGTCGAGCAGGCGACCGTCCGGGCTCAGCATGGCGACGGCCGTCTGGCCGCGCAGCAGGTCGCGCACGTCGCCGGACGCCTGCGGGTCGAGGCGCAGGGCGGTGAGGCCCGACAGGTGTGGGAAGCGGGCGATCACCTCGGCCGGCGGCCCCTCCAGGTCGACCGTCAGGGGCACGGTGCCGCCGCCCGACAGCGCTCCGTCCGCGATCTCGAGGTCGGCATCGGCCGCGTGGTGCAGGGCGTAGGTCGCGCCCGGCAACGGCAGCCCGACGTCCCACAGGATCAGGTCGCGCGCCACCCAGTGCGCCCGCTGGGCGCTGAGGTCGCCGCCGCCCACGTCGCGCAGGTCGGGCCGCTCGCCGAACACGGTCGCGCTCCCCGACACCACCCAGGCCTCGACACCACCGCCGTCGTGGGCGAACGCGTCCTCGAGCACGAGGAACATGTCGGGGCCCGGGTCCTTCTCGTCGCCCTTGTGCACGATGAAGCCGACCCGGCTGGCGTCCTCGGCGAGGCGGATCGTCCAGAAGACGCCGTCCGCGGTCGTGCCGGCCGGCGTCAGGCCGTCCGCCCAGGTGACCTCGTCGATCGTGTCCTCCCACACGTGCAGCGTCCAGCCGTCGTAGGCGCCGTCGGGCCGGTGGTAGTGCAGGCGCGCCGTGCCGGCCTCGGGCGGCCCCAGGGGCCGCGCGGTGAGGATGCGGTCGCTGCCGGAGACGAGCCAGATCTCGCGACCGTGGGTGTCGAGCCGCAGGAACATGTCCGGCCCCGGGTCCTTCAGGTCGCCCTGGTGGACGATGAAGCCGACGCGCGCGGCGCCGTCGGCGAGGCCCACGTCCCAGTACACGCCGTAGTCGCTCGTCCCGGTGATCGGCAGACCGTCCTGCCAGGTGACCTGCTCGACGGTGTCCTCCCACACGTGCAGCTCCCAGCCGGTGTAGTCGCCGTCCGGGCGCTGGTAGTGCACGCGGGCGACGTCGTCGGGCAGCGGCGGCGGCTCACCTTGGGCGAACGCGCCCCCGAGGGCGGCCAGGGCCACGATCGCGGCCGCCGCCCAGAGGGCGAGCCGGGTCGTGCGGGACGACGGTCGGGTCGAGCGTGGGTGCATGGTTGCCTCCGGGGAGCGGCGGATGGGGCGCCTGGAACGGTTCACGGTGCTGGCTTCCCTGCGACCGCATCAGCCTACCGCGTGGCGTCGGGGGCCCTCGTGCGGCAAGGGACCGGGCGACGGCCCAAGAGGGTGGGCGGCCCCGGAGGGCCGCCCATCGCGTCGTCGTGGTGGGGCCGGCCGATCGCGTCGGCCGGTGCGGCCGATGCCGTCGGCCGGTGCGGCCGATGGCGTCGGCCGGCGCGGCCGTCAGGGCAGTTCGAGCTCCTGCCGGAGCGCGTACACGTCGGTCATCTGCAGCGCCGTGGCGCGCCACTCGGCGACCTCCTCGGCGGCATAGGGCTCGAACGCGTCGCCGAGGACCTCGACGTCGTCCCAGGCGGTCAGCACGTGGTTGAGGATGCCGGCGACCTCGGCGTCGGAGAGCGCGGCCGCCAGGCCGGGCATGACACCGTTGTAGCTGGCGCCCTGGACCTCGATCGCGCCCATCATGCCGAAGAGCACGAGCTTGGCCGGGTAGGCGCGGTCGGCGGCGACGAGCTCGCCCACGTGGCCCGCCACCGGCGGGAACGCGCCGGGGATGCCGGCGCCGGTCGCCTGGTGGCAGGCGCTGCAGTGCTGGGTGTACAGCGCGGCGCCGTCGACGTCCGCTTGCGCGAGGATCTCGGCGCCGGTGTCCGCAGCAGGCGCGGCCTCGCCGGAGTCCGCGGGCTCGCCGGAGTCCGCGGGCTCGCCGGAGTCCGCGGGCTCGCGGGAGTCCGCGGGCTCGGCCGCAACCACCGGGGCCGCACCGCCCGCGTAGAGCGGCAGGTCGACGCCGCGGTCGACCACGAGCTGCATCGCGTGGCCGATGTCGATGCGGGCGCCGTCGCCGATCAGCTCGAAGCCGGTGAGATCGACCTCGGCCGCCTGCAACTGGCTCTGGATCTGGGTGTCGTCGACGGTGACCAGGTTGCCCTGCGGGCGGGCGCTGGCGAGCAGCAGCACGCCCACGATCAGGGCGACGGCGCCGATGCCGCCGAGGAAGTAGGCGCCGCGCACCTGCTCGCTCGACACGAGGTAACGGGGGTTGGGTCGGTCAGACATGGCGGACCTCCGGTCCGGCAGCGTGGGGCTCGGTCGCGTGGTGGGCGTGTTCGGCCGCCAGCAGCCTGGGATCGCGCTCCGGCACCACCGAGCGGGCGCCGAGGCTGCGGAGGAAGGCGGCGAACCAGATGCCGCCGAGACCGAGGAAGATGGCGACGTCGCCGAAGCCAGGCAGGCCGGCGCGGCCGATCTCGGGGGCGACGTACCAGTAGACGTGCAGCGCCTGGTTCAGGAGCGCCCAACCGGCCATGAAGGCCAAGACGGCTCGGCCCCGCTTCACCCAGCGCGAGAACAGGATGAGGAACGGCAGGAAGAAGCCGGCCACCAGCAGGTAGACGCCGAGACCCTGCCAGGGCTGCTCGTACAGCCGCAGCACGTAGAAGGTGTTGGTCTCGACGATGTTGTTGGTCCACTGGATGATCAGCTGGCTGACGTTGACGTAGGCCCAGAACATGATGAACGCCATGAGGAAGTTGCCCAGGTCCTGCAGGCGCTTCTCGCTGAGCAGGCCGTCGACGCGCGGGCTGCGCCGGGCCAGCCACACCATGGTCAGGATGACCAGCGACATGGCCGCGATCGCCTGGCCGATCATGAAGATCAGCCCGTAGATGCCCGACCACCACTCGGGGGTCAGCGACATGGTCCAGTCGGTCACCGCGAGCGTCATCGTCAGCACGTAGACGACCAACCACGCGGCGGCGGTGGCCTTCAGGCGGTAGCCGATCAGGCCGGCGCGACCGAGGTCGGCGGCGTCCTGCTCGCGCGCGCCGCGCAGGTAGATCCAGGCGGCCAGCAGCCACAGCGCGAAGTAGATCACCGAACGGAGCACGTACCAGGTGGCGTTGAGGTAGCCCGCCTTCCAGGCCACCAGCTTGTGGGCCTCGACGTAGGCGGCGTCCGCCCACGGGTAGAGCTGCGGGATGAAGAAGGCGATCGGCAGGAAGAAGAGCAGCGCGACCGGCAGCGCCGAGACCATGGCCTCGAGCGGGCGCCGGATGACGGCACCCCAGCTGCCGCCGGCCATGTGGTCGATGAGCAGCAGGCCGAGGCCGCCGACCGACAGGCCGACCCAGAACACGAAGCCCATGAGGACGGCGCCGGGGAGGCCGCCGTTGCCGAGGGTGCCGGCCAGGCCGGCGGCGAGGCCGATGACGCCGAGCGCGAGCGCGATGACCGAGGGGTGGGCGGTGGCGATGGTGGTGGGGGCGGCGGCCATCAGCGGACCCGTCCTTCGCTGTGTTCGAGTTCGAGGCGGACGTCCGTGGGCACGTCGTCGAGGGTGGCGTTCTGCGAGAGCTGCAGCGCCTTGATGTACCCGGCGATCGCCCAGCGGTCCTCCGCCGGGACGCGCGAGGCGTAGCTGTACATGCGCCCGAAGCCGTTGGTCATCGCGCTGAAGTAGTAGCCGACCGAGGCGTCGAGCAGCCGCTGGTCGTGGAACGAGGTCGGCGCCGGGAACCCGCGGCTGACGATCATGCCGTCGCCGGCGCCGGTGTACCCGTGGCACACGGCGCAGAAGATGTCGTAGCGCTCCTGCCCGCGCTGCAGCAGCTCCACCGTCAGCTCGACCGGCAGCTCCGTGACCAACCCGTTCGCGCCCTGACCCGTCAGGAACACCGGATCCACCGCGCCCTCGCGGCGCGACACGGTGCCCTCCAGCGGCGGGCGCATGCCGGCGCCGTCGGCGAAGAATTCGGAGCCCTGCAGCGGGCGCAGGTTCGGCTGATCCGCCATGTTGCGGCCGCAGCCGGCGAGGAGGAGGACGACCACCAGGAGCGTGGCCGTGCGTTGGGCCGCGCGGCCCAACGCACGGCAGTGAGACGCTCCGCGTCTCATCGCCGCGCGGGAGCCGACTGCCCGGGTCATCGCGCCACCCGGTGGACGGAGACGGGCGCGGTGCCCTCGAGGAAGCCGCGGACGCCTTCCTCGTCGAAGCGCGGATCGACGGCCTCGATGCAGAGGTAGTAGCCGTCGCGGGTCGCGCGCTCGAACCCGGGCGTGTTGAAGACGGGGTGGTACGGCCGCGGCAGGCCGTTGCGGGCGAGCATGAACAGCCCGGCCGTGAACGCGGCCAGCAGCACGGTGACCTCGAACGTGATGACGACGTAGGTGGGCCAGTCGTGGAGGGGCCGGCCGCCGATGTTGAGCGGGTAGAAGACGGCCGCGGAGTACCACTGCAGGAAGTAGCCGGCGGCCGCGCCGAACAGGCCCATCGCCAGCACCACGAAGCCGAGGTTCGTCGGCGCGAGCCCGAGGGCGTCGTCCATCCCCTCGACGGGGTGCGGCGTGTAGGCGTCCATGCGCGAGTAGCCCGCCTTGCGGGCGGCCTCGGCGGCGACGAGCACCTGCTCCGGGGTGTCGTACTCGGCGATCAGGCCGTAGCTGCCGGTCGCGCCGGCGGTGGCGGTGGTCATGCGCGCACCTCCCCCCGGTAGTAGGCCTCGCGGATGGACTCGTAGGCGTCCGCCCCGTGGTGGGCGTCGTGGTGGGCGAGCTCCTTCATCTCGCTGGTGGCGATCGCCGGCAGCAGCCGCAGGAAGAGCAGGAACAGCGTGCCGAACAGGCCGAAGGAGCCGGCGTAGAGGGCCCAGTCCCAGAAGGTGGGCACGTAGTTGCCCCACGAGCTCGGCAGGAAGTCCTTCGTCAGCGACACGACCACGATGACGAAGCGCTCGAGCCACATGCCGATCGACACGAAGATGCTGATGACGAACAGCGCCCACGGCGTCTGCCGCACGCGGCGGAACCACAGCGGCTGGATGGCGACGAGGTTGCACGCGATGAGGGCCCAGAAGGCCCAACCGTGGTCGGCCCCCAGCACGCGGTTGTAGGCCATGAACTTCTCGAACTCGACCCCCGAGTACCAGGCGTAGAAGATCTCGACCACGTAGCCGTAGACGACGATCATCCCCGTCGCCAGCATGAGCTTGGCGGCGTTGTCGAGGTGGCGCATCGTGATGAGGTGCTCGAACCCGAAGGCACGCCGCAGCGGGATCGCCAGCAGCAGCACCATCGCGAAGCCCGCGAACACGGCACCCGCGACGAAGTAGGGCGGCATCACCGTGTTGTTCCAGCCCGGGACCTGGCTGATGGCGAAGTCCATGGCGATCGTGCTGTGCACCGAGAGCACCAGCGGGAAGCTCAGGGCGGCAAGCAGCAGGTAGGCGCGCATGTAGCGCTGCCAGGCCTTGGCCGAGCCGTTCCAGCCGAGCGCCAGCGCGCCGTAGAGGAGCTTCTGGAAGCGCGACTTGGCGGCGTCGCGCAGCGTCGCCAGGTCGGGGATCAGGCCGATGAACCAGAACAGCAGCGACACGGTCGCGTACGTCGAGATGGCGAACACGTCCCAGGTCAGCGCGCTGCGGAAGTTCGGGAACATCCCGTGGGTGTTCGGGTAGGGCATGAGCCAGTAGAAGACCCACGGGCGGCCGATGTGCAGGATGGGGTAGAGGCCGGCGCAGACGACGGCGAAGATCGTCATCGCCTCGGCGAAGCGGTTGATCGAGGTGCGCCACGGCTGGCGGAAGAGCAGCAGCGCGGCCGAGATCAGCGTGCCGGCGTGGCCGATCCCGATCCACCACACGAAGTTGATGATCGGCATCGCCCACGACACCGGCTGGTTGTTGCCGAAGATGCCGACGCCCGTGGTGATGAGGTGGACGACCGACACGAGGTAGAGCCCGAGCAGCGACAGGGTGATGCCGAAGCCGATCCACCACCAGGCGGGCGTGCGTTGGGGTCCGACCAGGACCGGCGTGTTGACGACGTCGTCGAGCATGCCGGCCGTCTGGCCGGGGGCGATGACGCGGTTCGTCTCGAGGGCCTTGCGGGGCGCACCGGTGACGACGGCCATCAGAGGACCCCTTCCGACCCGGCCCGTGACGCGCTCGCCACGTCGGGGTGCGGGTTGCCGACCCGCGCGAGGTACGAGGTGCGGGGCACCGTGTTGAGCTCCTCGAGCAGCTTGTAGTCGAGGACCGAGGCCTTGGCGGCCACCACCGCGCTCTCCGGGTCGTTCAGGTCGCCGAAGACGATCGCCTCGCTGGGGCAGGCGCTCTGGCAGGCGGGGGCGACCTCGCCGTCGCGGGTGCGGGGCCCCTCGTTGCCCGCCTGGATGCGGGCGGCGGAGATGCGCTGCGTGCAGTAGGTGCACTTCTCCATGACGCCGCGGCTGCGCACGGTGACGTCGGGGTTGTGCGCCAGGCTCAGCTCGCTGGCGTTGACGGCCAGCTCGGCGAACTGCAGGTAGTTGTAGCGGCGCACCTTGTACGGGCAGTTGTTGGCGCAGTAGCGGGTGCCGACGCAGCGGTTGTAGACCATGACGTTGAGGCCCTCGGCGTCGTGCACGGTGGCCGCCACCGGGCAGACCGGCTCGCACGGGGCCTTCTCGCAGTGCTGGCAGGCGACCGGCATGTTGTAGAACTCCGGGTCGTCCAGGTCGCCCTTGTAGTAGGCGTCGACGCGGATCCAGTGCATCTCGCGGCCGATGATCACCTGCTCCTTGCCCACGATCGGGACGTTGTTCTCCGACTGGCAGGCGGTGACGCAGGCGTTGCAGCCGGTGCAGACGGTCATGTCGATGACCATCCCCCAGGCGTAGCCCTCGTACGTCCAGTCGGGGATGATGTCCGAGACCGGGTGCGTGACCGGGTGGACGAACTTCGGGTGCTCCGGCTCGGCCTTGAGCTCGCCGAGCGTGCCGGCGCGCACGATGTAGCGGCGCTCGCCGGTGCCCTCGAGGGAGTGGTGCGTCTGGGTGGTCGCGAGCCGGTGGCGGCCGCGCACGCGCTCCGCGGTGACGGGCCGCGACCACGGCTGGGCCGCGGTGCGCAGCGGGTAGACGTCCGCGCCGACGCCGTCGCCCACGCGGCCGGCGGCGGTGCGGCCGAAGCCGAGGGCGACGCCGATGACGTCGGGGGCCTGGCCCGGCTGCACCCACACGGGCAGCACGACCTCGGTGCCGTCGACGCGCAGCGCCAGGCGGTCGTGGCTGCGCACGTCGAGGCGCTCGGCGGTGGCCGGCGCGAGGATGGCGGCGTTGTCCCAGGTGAGCTTGGAGAACGGGCGCGGCAGCTCCTGCAGCCAGCCGTTGTTGGCGTGGCGGCCGTCGGCGAGTCCGTGGTCCGCGTGGAAGTGCACGACCAGGTCGCCGCCGGCGGGCAGCGTCAGGTCGAGCGCGCGGGGCGTGACGCTGCGCTCCGGCGCGGCGCTGCCGTCGACGACGCCGAGGTGCAGGGTGCGGCGCCAGAAGGTCTCGAAGTCGCCGGACACCCGCTCACGCCAGGCATCGCGGATGACGTCGTAGCCGCTGCGCTCGGGCCGGCCGAGCAGCGCCTCGAGCACCTCGAGGTCGCTCTTGCCGCCGTAGAACGGCGCGAACAGCGGCTGCTGGATCGTGACGCTGCCGTCGAACGCGCGGGCGTCGCCCCATGCCTCCAGGGTGTGCGTGCGCGGCACGTGCCAGGTCGCGAGCCGGCCGGTCTCGTCGATCTGCTCGCCCAGGTGGACGGTCGTGCCGGCGCGCGCCATCGCGTCGGCGAAACCGAGGTCGGCGGGGGCCGTGAAGACGGGGTTGGCCCCGACGATCACGAGCAGGTCGACGGCGCCCGCGCGCAGGTCGGCGACGAGCTCGCGCAGGTCCTGGGCGTGCTCGACGGGTGCGGCCGCCACCGGGGCCACGTAGCGCACGGTGGTGCCGACGTTGCCGAGCAGGGCGTTGAGGGCGTGGGCCAGCGCGTGCACGACGGCCGGCTGGTCGCCCCCGGCGACGACGATCGAGCGCCCGGCGTGGGCCCGCAGGTCGGCCACCAGCGCGTCGACCCAGGCGCGGGGCGCGCGCGCGGGCAGCGTGGCGGCGGGGGCGTCCGCGATCCCCATCTCGGACGCCACGAAGGCGGCGAGCGCGGCGACGTCGGCGGGCGCGAGCGCCAGCCGGTGGTCGGCCAGGGTCCCCGTGGGGGTCGGGGTGGTCTCGACCTGCCACAGCCGGTTCATGTCGTCGTCGGCGGAGCGCACGCGCCGGCGGCGGGCGAAGTCCTTGGCGTACCGCAGGCGTCCGGGGCCGACCTGGGTGAAGTCGGCGCCGAACGAGACGACCACGTCGGCGCGGCGGAAGTCGAACACCGGCGCGACGTCCTCACCGAAGAGGGCCCGCAGGCCGGCGACGGCGCCGTCGGCGTGCAGCGGGTCCCACTGGTGCCAGCGGGCGCCGGGGTGGGCCGCGAGCAGCTCGCGGATCTGGCCGGCGAGGGTGGGAGAGGTGACGGTCTCCGTCAGGAGGCGCAGGCGGGCGCCGTTCGGCAGCGCCGCCAACCCCTCGCCCATGGCGGTCGCGAACTGGCTCCAGGAGCGCGGCGAGCCGTCGTGCAGCAGCTGTTGCGAGCGGTCGGGGTCGTACAGCGAGAGCACCGTCGCCGAGGTGATCGCGTGGGCGGCGCCGAGGCTGGCCGGGTGGTCGGGGTTGCCCTCGACGCGCGTCGGCCGGCCCTGGTGGTTCTCCGCCAGGACGCCCTCGGCGTACCCGCCGTCGAGCACGGCGGTGGCGTAGAAGTCCGGGCGCCCGGGGACGTGGTCCTCGGGGGCGCGCACGTACGGCACGATCTTCTCGTGGGGCTGCGGCGGGCGGGCGCAGGCGCTCAGGCCGCCGAGCGCGAGCGAGGCGCCGAGCAGCTTGAGGAAGTCGCGGCGGTCGAGGGAGGCCTCGAGCGGCGCGGCCTGGCGCGGGAACTCCTTGCGCAGGAACTCCTGGAACTCGACCGTGTCGGCGAGCTCGTCGAGGCTGCGCCAGTACTCGGCGCCCCGGCGCTCGGCGAGGCGCTCGCGCACGCGCTCGCGCACGGCGGCGAGGTCCACGGCCGGGGCGGCATCGGTGTCGGCGACCGGTGACGGCGTGCCGGCGATCGTCAGGTGGGTGGGGTGGACGGCGTCGCTCATCGGTGGCACGTCGAGCACTGCGGGAGTTTGTCGGTGTCGATGTGGTAGGCGGCGACGAGCTCGGCCCCGAGGGTCAGCTGGTCGGCCGGCGGGACGTAGGCCATGTTGAACACCTCGCTGCGCGGGCGCACGAAGCGCTCGGGCGCCCGGTGGCACTCCAGGCACCAGCCCATCGTCATGGGTTCTTCCTTCCAGATCTCGGTCATCTGGTCGACCCGGCCGTGGCAGGTGCTGCAGCCGACGCCGTTGGTGATGTGCGCGCTGTGGTCGAAGTAGGCGTAGTCGGGCAGGTCGTGGACGCGGTTCCACTCCAGGGGCAGGCCGCTGTCCCAGCTCGCGGTGACGCCGGCGAGCATCGGGTCACCGACCCGGATCTGCGAGTGGCAGCCCATGCAAGTCTCGGTGGCGGGCACGTTCGCCGACGCGGCCACCTCGACCGAGGTGTGGCAGAAGCGGCAGTCGATGCCGAGCTGCGCGGTGTGCAGGTTGTGCGGGAAGTCCACGGGCTGGGCGACGGGGACGCCCACCGCGTTGTTGACGGTGCGGGCGTAGATCGGCAACGCGAGGGCCAGCAGGCCCACGAAGAGTCCACCGCCGATGAGCGCCCAGCGGACGAAAGCGTTGGCATTGGGCGGGAAGATCTGCGGCATCAGTCCGGGACCTCGTGGGCGGGCGCGCGGTGGTGGCGCACGGTGGCGGCGGCGGGGCATCGGCGTCGGCATGACGACACCGGAGCAGGCCTCATGAAGGTGGGCAGAAGGGACCTCCTCGCGGATCCGGCGCCCCGCTCGCGGGGCGGGCAGCATGTCCGGCGCGCGGCGTCGGAGCGGCACGCGGACGTGTCCAGGACGATACCACGGGCTCTCCGAACGCCCCGGCGGGACATTCGTCCCGAGGCGCCGCGGGGTGCCGAGACCGACCGCCCCGCAGAGAGGCCGAGGGGCCCGGCCGCTCGGGCTCGGACCCCTCGTGCTCGGACCCTCCGGTCCGCGGACCCCTGGTCCACGGAACCCTGGTCCGCCCGCGCGCCGCGGCGCGCCCCATGGTGGAGCCTGCCGGACTCGAACCGGCGACCTATCGCTTGCAAAGCGACCGCTCTCCCAGCTGAGCTAAGGCCCCTCGTGACACGCGTCAGGTTACGCGCGCCTCCCAGGGGCGTCAAGCCTCGTCGCCCGCAGGCCCTTGCATGCGCGCCGGCTCCGCCAGGCGCGCGAAGACCATCCGCCCCATCTGGGTCTGCAGGCTGCTCGTGACGACGACGTCCAGCGTGCTGCCCACCCGCCCGGCGGCGCCCTCGACCACGACCATCGTGCCGTCCTCGAGGTAGGCGAGCCCCTGGCCCGGCTCGCGGCCCTCCTTGGCGATGTCGAGCGAGAGCCGCTCGCCTGGGAGGTGCGGCGCCTTGACCGCGTTGGCGAGCTGGTGGAGGTTGAGCACCCGCACGCCCTGGAGGCCCGCGACCCGGTGGAGGTTGTGGTCGGTCGTCACCAGGTCGGCGCCGCGGGTCACGCACGCCTTGACGAGCTTGTCGTCGACCGAGGCGGCGGACGGGTCGTCGTCGATCACCTCGGTCGGCACGCGCCCCTGGTTGACCAGCCGGTCGAGCATCTCGAGGCCGCGGCGGCCGCGCCGCCGCTTGAGCGGGTCGTCGGCGTCCGCGATGCGCTGGAGCTCGTGCAGGACGAACTGCGGCACGAGCAGCCGGCCGTCGAGGAAGTTCGCCTCGGCCACCTCGACCAACCGTCCGTCGATGATCGCGGAGGTGTCCACGAGCTTCGGCGTCCCGCGATCGGGCACCGTGCCGATCTGGGTGTCGAACACCCCCGGCGTCCGGGCGGAGCCGAACAGGCTGCGGTTGACGACGAGGAACCACGCGGACGCCGTGACCAGCGTCACCGCGATCGCCAGCGACCACAGCCAGGTGAAGCCCGGCACCACCGCCAGCACGTTGTTGAGCAGCACCGTGATGAGGAGCCCGACGGTGGCGCCCGTCCCCGCCGCCAGCACGGCATCGGGCGGCACCGCGGCGACGCGTTCGGCGAGCCCGTCGAGCCGCCGCGCGATCGTCGGGCCGCGCCGCAGGCCCGCGAGCAGCCCCACCAGCGCGCCCAGCGTGGAGAGGTAGAGCAGGTTGTTGGGTCCCACGAGCCAGCCGAGCCGGAGCATCCACGACGCCAGCGCGATGCCGCCCAGGGCGCCGGTCACGCTCAGGCCGACGATCACCCAGCGCCGGAGGCGGATGCGCCTCACGGTCGGCCCCACAGCGCGACGAAGGCGCCCGCGACGTCGGGTGCGCCGTGCCAGGTCACCGCGTCCCCGCCGCCGCGCGGCCCCACGACCCGCGGGTGCCGCGCCCGCTCGGCCTCCGCGGCGCGGCGCGCGCCCTGCGCGACCGAGCGCAGCTCGCCGGCCAGCCCCACCTCGCCGAAGACCGCCGTCGACTCGGGCACCGGTCGGTTGGTCACCGCCGAGGCGACCGCGACGGCGACCGCCAGGTCGGCCCCGGGGTCGGTGAGGCGCATGCCGCCGGCCACGTTGACGAAGACGTCCAGCCCCGCGAGGGGCAGGTCGAGGCGGCGTTCGAGCACCGCCAGCACCAGGTCGACGCGCCGGGCGTCGAGCCCCTGCACGACCCGCCGCGGCGCCGAGTAGGGGGACGCCGACGCCAGCGCCTGCACCTCGACGAGCAGCGCCCGCTGGCCCTCGAGGGCGGCGACCACGACCGAGCCGGGCACCCCGTGCGGCCGCTCCGCCAGGAAGGCGTCGGAGGGGTTCGCCACGGGGCGCAGGCCGCCGTTCGTCATCTCGAAGACGCCGACCTCGCCGGCGGCGCCGAAGCGGTTCTTGAGCCCGCGCAGCACGCGGAAGCCGGCGGCCGATTCAAGCGCGAGGGTGGCGTCCACGACGTGTTCGACGACCTTGGGCCCGGCGATCGCGCCCTGCTTCGTCACGTGGCCGATGAGCACCAGCGCGCTGCCCGAGGCCTTGGCGGCCTGCACCAGCAGGGCGGTGGCGTCGCGGACCTGGGTGAGCGAGCCGGGGGCCGCGCCCTCCTCGACCGTCAGGGTCTGGATGGAGTCGACGATCACCAGCGCCGGCGCCTCGCTCGCGAGGTGGTCGGCGATCGCGTGCGCGTCGGTGCTGCGCAGCAACTCGACGTCGCCGCTGACGCCGAGGCGCCCGGCCCGCAGCTTGACCTGCGCCGGGGACTCCTCGCCGCAGACGACGACGGTGCGTCGGCCCGCACGGGCCGACGCGTCGGCCAACTGCAGCAGCAGCGTCGACTTGCCGATGCCCGGCTCGCCCGCCAGGAGCACGGCCGCGCCGGCCACCCAGCCGCCGCCCAGCACGCGGTCGACCTCGTCGAGGCCGCTCGGGAGGCGCGCCACGCCGAGGTCGCTGAGGTCGCCGAGGCGCACGGGGATCGGTGCGGGCACCGGCGCCCGCCGCTCGCCGGCCTCGGGCGCCAGCGGCACCACGCTGCCCCACGCGCCGCAGTGCGGGCAGCGGCCCAGGGGTCCTGGGCTGCGGGCGCCACAATCGCTGCACGCGTAGACGGTCGTCACCCGCGCCATCGTCGGTTCCTGGGGCCGTGGTTCGAGCGGCCGCGCCTCATGGCGCGCAGTCTAGCGCCGCCGAACGCGGGCGTCACACCATCGGTACGGGCCGGGCGAAGACCAGGCGGCCGCCCTCGACCGTCACGAGGATCGGCTCGTCCGCGCCGCGTTCGAGCAGCTCGATCGACAGCGGGTCCTCGACGTGCGCCCGGAGCACCGCACGCAGCGGCCTGGCGCTCTCGCCGGCGGGCAGGTGCTCGACCAGGAAGGTCGCCACCTCGGGGCCGAAGCGGACGTCCACGTCGCGGCCCGCCAGCTCGCGGGCGATGTCGTCGAGCATCTGGTGGGTGATGACGACGATGCCCTCGCGGTCGAACGTCTGGAAGGCGATGACCTCGTCGAGGCGATCGAGGAACTCGGGGGAGAAGATGCGCTTCAGGGGGGCGTCGACGTCGGCGACGGCGTCGATCTGGAAGCCGATCCCTGCGCCCCGGTTGAAGCCGGTGTTGCTCGTCATGATCAGGATCACGCGGCGGAAGTCGACCTGCCGGCCGAGACCGTCGGTGAGGCGGCCGTCGTCGAGCACCTGCAGGAAGGTGTTGTAGATGTCCGGGTGGGCCTTCTCGATCTCGTCGAGCAGCACGACCGAGAACGGCTGGCGGCGGACGGCCTCCGTCAACCGGCCGCCCTGCTCGTGGCCGACGTACCCGGGCGGCGCCCCGATCAGCTTGCTGATCGCGTGCGCCTCCTGGTACTCCGACATGTCGAGCCGCACCAGCGAGCGCTCGCTGCCGAACAGTTCCAGGGCCAGCTGCTTCGCCAGGTAGGTCTTGCCGACGCCCGACGGACCGACGAACAGGAACGACGCCGACACCCGGGTCCGACCACCGAGACCCACCCGCGCGCGCCGCAGCGCCGCGGCCAGCGCGACGATCGCCTTGTCCTGGCCGACGACCGCCTTCTTCAGGCGGCGCTCCAGGTCGGCGAGGCGCTCGCCGTCGTGGTCGTCGACGTAGATGCCGCCCCAGCTGTTGACGACCGCTTCGACGTCCTCGCGGCTGACGATCGGCGTGCCGTCCTCGCCCTCGAGCACGGGGAAGCCGAGCGACTTGTTGAGGCGCGTGCGCGATGCGGCCTCGTCGATGAGGTCGATCGCCTTGTCGGGGAAGTTGCGGCCGGGCAGCGAGCGTTCACCGAAGCGCACCGACAGCTCGAGGATCGGCACCGGGATGACGACCCCGTGGTGCGCCTCGTACTTCTCGCGCAGGCCGTGGAGGATCTGCAACGACTCTTCGGGCGACGGCTCCAGCACGATGACCGGCTGGAAGCGGCGCTCGAGGGCGGCGTCCTTCTCGATGTAGCGGTGGTACTCGCCCGTGGTGGTGGCGCCGACGACCTGCACCTCGCCGCGCGACAGCGGCGGCTTGAGGATGTTCGCCGCGTCGAGTGTCCCCTCGGCGCCGCCGGCGCCGACCAGCGTGTGCAGCTCGTCGATGAAGGCGACGACCTTCGCGCTCTTGAGCTCCTCGATGATCTGGCGCAGGCGCTCCTCGAACTCGCCGCGGTACTTGGTGCCCGCGACCACGTTGGAGAGGTCGATCGCCAGCACCCGCACGTCGGCGAGGTTGGGCGGCACGCGGCCGTCGACGATCGACTGGGCCAGCCCCTCGACGATGGCGGTCTTGCCGACGCCCGGCTCGCCGATCAGCACCGGGTTGTTCTTCGTCCGGCGCGAGAGGATCTGGATGACCCGGCGGATCTCCTCGGTGCGGCCGATGACCGGGTCGAGCTTGCCGTCGCGCGCCTCCTTCGTGAGGTCGCGGGCGTATTCGTCGAGGAACGGCGTCGCGACCGCGTCGGGGGCCTTCTTGGGGTCGGCCGCGGCCAGGATGCGCCAGCGGACCGTGTCGACGTCGCGGGTCAGCTGCTGGAGGATGCGGTACGCGACGCCGTCGCCCTCCCGGATGATCCCGAGCAGGATGTGTTCCGTGGCGATGACGTTGGAGCCGACGCTGCGGGCCTCGCTGCCGGCGAGTTCCATCACCCGGCGCGCTCGCGGCGTGATGGCGGCCGTCTCGTTGCGCGGCAGGCCGTCGCCCCGCCCGACCATCTCCTCGACCTGCTGGCGGATCCCGTCCAGCGTGGCGCCGAACTCGGCGAGGACCTTGCTCGCGGTACCGCCCTCGCGCATGAGGCCCAGCAGCAGGTGCTCGGGCCCGATCATCGCGTGGCCCAGCTTCGAACCCTCCTCGCGGGCGAAGTGGAACACCAGGCGGGCGCGATCGTCGTAGCGGTTCATCGGGACTCACCGACCCCCGCGGACCCGACGACGGTCGTGGTTCGGCGATGAGGTGCGTCAGGGACGCGCGTTGGGCGCAGTACCGGCATGGTGTATCGTACGCTGTCGGCGTGAGCGCCGTGTGGGGTCGGCGACACCGTCACCCACCGCGCGCGCCGGATCCGGCCGGTTCCGGGCACGCCCGCGGACGCGCGCCGCCCGATCCTCCCCCAACTAGGAGCCCCCCATGACGTTCCAGGACATGATCATGACCCTCGACCGCTTCTGGGCGTCGCGTGGCTGCGTGATCGCGCAGCCGCACGACACCGAGGTCGGGGCCGGCACCTTCTACCCGACCACCTTCCTGCGCGCCCTGGGGCCCCAGCCGTGGCGCGTCGCCGGGGTCGCCCCGAGCCGCCGCCCCGCGGACGGCCGTTACGGCGACAACCCCTACCGCTTCCAGTACTACTACCAGTACCAGGTCGTGCTGAAGCCGTCGCCCGCCGACGTCCAGGAGCAGTACCTGGCCTCGCTGCGCGAACTCGGGATCGACCCGCTGGCCCACGACCTGCGCTTCGTCGAGGACAACTGGGAGTCGCCGACCCTGGGCGCTTGGGGGCTCGGTTGGGAGGTCTGGCTCGACGGTATGGAGATCACCCAGTTCACCTACTTCCAGCAGGTCGGCGGTCAGGACTGCCGGCCGGTCAGCGTCGAGCTGACCTACGGTCTGGAGCGCCTGGCCATGTACCTGCAGGGCGTCGAGCACGCCTACGACGTCGTCGTCACGCCGGGCACCACGATCGGCGACCTGCGCCGCGACTTCGAGCGCCAGCACTGCCGCTACAACTTCGAGCTCGCCGACACGGAGCTGCAGCGCCTGCTGTTCGACCGCTTCGAGGCCGAGGCGCTGCGCCTGCTCGATGCCGACGTCGTGCACCCGGCGTACGAGTTCGTGCTGCGCAGCTCCCACGCCTTCAACCTGCTCGACGCCCGCGGGGTGCTGTCGCACACCGAGCGCCAGGCGTACGTGCAGCGCGTGCGGAAGCTCGCCGAGGCCAGCGCGCGCGGGTACCTGCGGCTCATCGAGCCGGCCGAGCCGGCCGTCGCGGCCGACGCGGTCGGGGCGGTGGCCTGATGCCTCGCCTGCTGTTCGAGATCGGGACCGAAGAGCTGCCCGCCTGGTACGTCGCGCCCGCCGCCGCGGCGCTCGCCGAGGGCCTGACGGCGCGGCTGGCCGAGCTGCGGCTGGGGCACGGCGCCATGCGCAGTTTCGCCACCCCGCGGCGACTCGCGGTCGTCGTGGAGGACGTCGCCCCCCGGAGCGAACGGCGGGCCGAGGTGCGGCGGGGGCCGGCGGCCGCGGCGGCGTTCGATGCCGATGGCAAGCCGACGCGGGCCGCCGCAGGCTTCGCCGCCTCGGCGGGGGGGCGGCCGGACGAACTCGAGATCGAGGAGACCCCCAAGGGGCGCTACGTGGTCGCGCGCCGCGAGGTCGGCGACGAGGATGCCGCCGACCTGCTGCCGGCCGCCCTCGCCGCGCTGGTCGTCGCTCTGCCGGCGCCGCGCAAGATGCGCTGGGGCGAGATCGAGACCCCCTTCGTGCGACCGATCTCGTGGCTGACCGCCCTGTGGGACGATCGCGTCTTGCCGGTGGCGGTCGCCGGCCTGGAGGCCGGCCGCACCACCCGTGGGCACCGCTTCCTGCACCCCGATCCGGTCGAGCTCGACGATGCCGGCCAGTACGCCTCGGCGCTGCTGGCGGCCGACGTCGTCGCCGACCGGGACGCGCGCGCCGAGGCGGTGCGGGACGCGATCTCCCGGGCGGCGGCGTCGCAGGGCGGCGTGGCGGATGCCGCGGACGCGCTGATCGAGGAGGTCGTCGACCTGGTCGAGCGGCCCTTCGCGCTGCTCGGGTCGATCGACGAGGCGTTCCTGGAGCTCCCGGACGAGGTGCTGACCACGGTGATGATCCATCACCAGCGCTTCGTGCCGGTGCGCGACGCCGACGGGCGCCTGCTGCCGCGCTTCGTGGCGGTGGCCAACCACCGCGTGCCGGACGAGGCGCTGGTGCGCGGGGGCTACGAGCGGGTGCTCGCGGGCCGCCTGCACGACGCCCGCTTCTTCTGGCAGGCCGATCGCCGCAAGAGCCTGGCGCAGCACGCCTGGTCGCTCTCGGGCATCGGGTTCCAGAAGGAGCTCGGCAGCATGGCCGACAAGGTGACGCGCGTGGGCGTCGGCGCGTTCGCCGTCGCGGACCTTCTCGGTGTCGGAGACACCGAGAAGCACACGCTCGAGCGCGCCCTGCCGCTCTTCCGCGCCGACCTCGCGAGCGAGATGGTGGGCGAACTGCCCGAACTCGAGGGGACGATGGCGCGCGCGTACGCGACGGCCGACGGCCTGCCCGCCGAGGTGGCGGTCGCGCTGGAGGACGGCGTGTTGCCGCGGGGCCCGCACGACGAGCTGCCGGCGACGCGGGTGGGCGCCGTGCTGGCCGTCAGCGACCGGCTCGACAAGCTGCTCGGCTTCTTCGCCCTCGGCAAGCGGCCGACGGGCTCCGCCGACCCCTTCGCGCTGCGGCGCGACGCCGTCGCGGTGGCCCGCGTGCTGTCGGCCCAGGGGTGGCGCGTGGCGCTCGACGAACTGGTGGCGGCCGTCGCCGAGGGCTACCAGGGAAGCCCCGTCGCCGTCGACACCGCGACCGCCGACGAGGTCGTCGCCTTCGTGTGGGACCGGGTGGCGGCGCTGTTGGCCGAGGAGGGTCTCGACACGCCGACGGTGCGTGCCGCCGTCCTGGGGAGCCGCGCCGTCATCGGCGCCGCCCGTCGCGGCCACCTGCTGCAGTCCCTGGCCACCCTGCCCGCCTTCGGCGAGATGCTCACCCTCTACAAACGCGCCGCCAACCTCGCCGAACGTGCCCCGAGGGGGGTCGAGGCCGATCCCAAGCTCTTCGCCGAACCGATCGAGGCGGAACTGTTCGCCGCCCTGCCGCCCGCGCGGGCGGGGGTGGAGCGGCTGCTCGAGGCGATGCACGTGCAGCTACCGGCCTGGGACCTGGGGACCGGCCCCACGGGCGCCATCGTCGGCCTCGACGCGCTCGCGGCCGAGGTCCTGCAGCTGAAGGCGCCGCTCGACGCCTTCCTCGACGGCGTGATGGTCATGGTCGAGGACGAGGCGGTGCGGGCGAACCGCCTGGCCCTGCTGGCGGCCGTGGCGGCGACGCCGCGCGAGCTGGGCGCGCTGGAGCACCTCAGCGGCTGATGCGCCCGCGCAGCGGTGCACGCGAGCACGACGACGCCCCGAGGCCTCTGCCCCGGGGCGTCTCGTCTTGGTGCCGAAGGTGGGACTTGAACCCACACGACCTCACGGCCACACGACCCTGAATCGTGCGCGTCTACCAATTCCGCCACTTCGGCGTGGCCTCGCTCGCCGCGAACGGCATCACCGCGTCAGGGGCGCGGCGCGAACGAGAGTCTACCCGAGCGAACGAGGCCGTCGCAAGTCCCTCGTTGGGTTCAGGTCCTGTGTCCCGTGGGTCCGGTCCGCCTGGCCCGCCGCGCGTCGTCAGCCGAGGAAGCGGCCGTCGCGCTGGAAAGGCTCGCCGTCGAGCAGCAACTCGCCCCCGCGGCGGAGGTCGGTGATCAGGTCCCAGTGGATGGCGCTGTGGTTGGTGCCGCCGCTCTCGGGGTAACTGCGGCCGAGCGCCAGGTGCACCGTGCCGCCGATCTTCTCGTCGTAGAGGGTGTTGAGGATGGGTCGGGTGATGCGTTCGTTGGTGCCGATGCCGAGTTCGCCGAGGTAGCGGGCGCCGGGGTCGGTGTCGAGCCGCGACTGCAGCAGGTCCTCGCCCTCGTCGGCGCTGGCCTCGACGACGCGTCCCGCCTCGAAGCGGAGCCGCACGCCGCGCACCACCACGCCGCCCACGCTGCTCGGCAGGTCGAAGGTGACGATGCCCTCGGCGCTGTCCTCGATCGGCCCGGTGAACACCTCGCCCGACGGCATGTTGCGACGGCCGTCGGAGTTGATCCAGGTGCGGCCCTTCACCGACAGCCGCAGGTCGGTGCCGGGCCCGCGCAGCCGCACCTCGTCCGCGCGCGCCAGGCGCTCGATCAGCCGCGCCTGCAGCGACCGGAGCTCGCCCCAACGCGCCACCGGGTCGTCGTCGAAGAGGAACATCGCACCGTAGACGAAGCGCTCGAAGTCGTCCAGGCTCATGCCGGCGTCCTGCGCGGCGGCGTCGGTGGGGTAGAGCGTGCCGACCCAGCGCGTGCGCGACATCATGAGTTCCTGGACCGGCTGGAGCTGCCGGGCGAGTCGCGCGAGGCGCCCTTTGTCGGCGGCCTGGAGGGCCCGGGAGTTCGTCGGAGCCGCCACCCGGATGCCCGCGTCGAGGCGCCGCGCCTCGTCGAGTTCGATCACCGGCTCGGCATCGAAGTACGCGTCCGGCGCCAGCTCGAGCACGTCCTCGGCGGCCTGTGGGTAGTCGAGCCGGACCACCGGACGGCCGCCGGCCCGCAGGACCGCGCGCGTCACCGCCCGCGCCAGCGGCAGCGCCGGCGTCGGGGCCTGCACGGCCACGAGGTCGCCCGGCTTCACGGCGACGCAGTAGCCGACGAGCAGGTCCGCGTACGTCTCGTGCAGCGGATGCAGCATGCCGAAAGCTACCACGCGCCCCTCACGCATCCGTGGTGGACTGGAGGGGTGAACGACGACGACGCGCCGCCCACGGTCGAACGCCTCCAGCGCTTCCTCGCCCGCGCCGGCGTGGCCAGCCGGCGCAAGGCCGAGGCGCTCATCGTCGCCGGCCGCGTGAAGGTCGACGGCGAGACCGCCCACCTGGGCCAGAGCGTCGCTCCCGGCGCCCGCGTGACCCTCGATGGCGCGCCGGTCGCGCCGGTCGCGCGCCACCGCACCTTCGCCCTGTACAAGCCCGCCGGCGTGTTGGTGACGGCCGCGGACGAGCGTGGTCGGCGGACGGTGCTCGACCTCCTGCCGCCGCTCCCGGGCCTGCACCCGGTGGGGCGCCTCGACCGCGACTCGGAGGGCCTGCTGCTGCTGACGACCGACGGCGCGCTGACGCAGCGGCTGACCCACCCGCGCTTCGGGCACGCCAAGACCTACCGCGTCTGGTGCGCGGACGGTGCCCTGCCGCGCCCGGCCTGCCGCGCGCTGGAGGCGGGCGTCGAGCTCGAGGACGGGCCCGCGCGCGCGCTGCGCGCCCGCCCTGCGCCCGGCGGCGCCGTCGTCGTGCTCGGCGACGGCCGCAAGCGCCAGCTGCGGCGCATGCTGGCGGCGGTGGGCCACCCGGTCGAGCGCCTCCTGCGGACGCACCTCGGCGCCCTGGCGCTCGGCGACCTCGCGGTCGGCGCCTGGCGGGAACTGACGGAGGGCGACCTCGTCCGGCTCGGGTATACTCCCTCCACGAGCGCCCCCGTGCCGTCCAGCACGGCGAAGCCGCGCTCGGAGCCCAGCCGCGGGCGGCGACCCGCCGGTCACCCGGAGGAACCATGAACGAGTCGCCCACGAGCGCCTTAGTCGC
>CAZJUA010000130.1:0-2499 GCA_964549045.1 uncultured bacterium
GCGCCGGCGTCACGACCGGCGTGGTCATCGCGGGCGCCGTCGGCTCCGGGCGCATCCGCGAGTACACGGTGATGGGCAGCGTCGTCAACCTCGCCAGCCGGCTCGAGAACGCCGCCGGCCCGGGCGAGGTGTGGACCAGCGACGAGACCTACCGCGCCACCCGGCACCGGCTCACCTACGATCCGGTCTCGAGCGTCGCGCTCCCAGGGTTCCCGAACGTCACCACCGTCTACCGGCTCAAGGCGCACCAGGCGCGCGATCGTGACCCGTACGGCCACCTGCCGTTCGTCGGTCGACGCGCCGAGCTCGCGCAGCTCGCGTCGCGGCTGACGGCGGTCGCGCGCGAGCAGCGCCCCAGGGTCGTGTGGCTGCTCGGCGAGGCCGGCAGCGGCAAGTCGCGCCTGCTGCGCGAGTTCGCGGCCCGCGGCCGCGCGCCGACGTCCGACGACGGCGCCCCGTCGCGGCCCCGCGTCGTGTGGCTGCGCACCGACGCCCACGCGGGCCTCGAATGGGAGACGGTGGCGGGCCAGCTGTTCGGGATCGACGACGCCGAGGACGAGCGCAGCCGCACCGAGCGGGTCCGCACCGAGTTGCAGCGGCTGATCCCCGGCGAACCGCGCTGGCACCGCCTCGTGCTGGCGAGCCTGGGCCTGGTGCCCGATCCCGCGTGGCGTCGCCTGGAACGGCGGTCGATCGACCGCAAGCTGCAGGCGTGGCGCGACGTCCTGGCCGCGCTGGCGCGCGACGACCCCGAGCGTCCGCTGCTCGTGCTCGCCGAGAGCGACCGCTTCGATGCGGACGTCGACGCGTTCGTCGAGCTGCTGCTGCGGGCCGACGCCCCGCTGCTCGTCGTCCGCGCGGCCCGCCACCGCGAGCTCGGCGCGACGGCCGACGTCGTGGGCGTCGGGCCGCTTTCGCCCGAGGAGAGCATGACGCTCTTCATGCACTTCGCCGATCCGACCTTCGAACGCGCCGGGCGCGCGCTCATCGGCCAGGTGGGCGGGATCCCGACGTCCGTCTTCGAGCTCGGGCTCGCGCTGACGATCACGCAGGAGCCCCCCTCCCGCGGCTCGCTGCCCTCGCTGCTGCAGCCCCGCCTCGACCTCCTCGAACCGCGCGCGCGCCGGCTGCTCGCCCTCGCCGCCGCCTGCGGCGAACGCACCTGGGAGGGCCTGCTGCGCGCCGTCCACGGCGACGTCAGCGCCGAGCTGCAGGCGCTGTGCCGCGACGACGTCCTGGTGCGCCAGCCAGCCTCCTGCGTCCCCGGCGACCTCGAGTTCCGTTTCCGCTCCGAGCTGCTGCGGCACGCGGTGCTGGAGATGACCCCCTTCGCCGACCGGCCCGACCTGCACCTGCGCGTCGCCAGCTGGCTCGAGCAGGAGGCGCCGCTGGCGCTCTCCGAGACGATCGGCGAGCACTTCGAGCAGGGCGGCGTCGCCGACGCCGCCTACGCCCACTACCTCGCCGCCGCGGCCGAGGCCGAGACCGCCGACGACCGCCCCAAGGCCGACCGGCTGTTCGCCCGCATCGGCGAACTCGACGTCGCCCTCGACCTGCGGGCCCAGGGGGCGCTCACGTACGCCCAGACGGCGCTCACCCGCGGCGACGCGGCGCTCGCCGAGCGACAGCTCGACGCCGCGGCCCGGCACCTCGCCCGCTGCGACGTCGAGGCCTGCGTGCACCTGCGCGCGACCGAAGAGCGGCTGCGCGGCGACCTGGCGGAGTTGCGGCGGGGTCGGGCCGCCGCGTCGACGGGCGCCGGGCTGGCGGCCGGCGAGGGATCGCGGCCGGGCGACGACCGGCGAGCCGGTCCCGGGGCCGGCGGCGGCCTGGCGGCGACCGCGCCGTAGGGACCCCCGCGACGAACGGGCGCCGCGCGCGGGATCGGACGCCTCAACCGACGTCGCCGAAGGTCCTGAACCAGTCGCGGAAGCTCGGCTCCACCGCGATCAGCGCCCGCGCGACCTCGCCGCGGGCGCCGCGACCACGCGCGTCGCGGCCGCGACCGACGTCGACCTCCTGCAGCGCCATCCCCAACCGCTCGAGGAAGCCCCAGCCGTCCGCGGCCACCAGCTCCTCCGCGCGCTGCGCGAACACGCCCTGGAACCACACCAGCTCCGGCAGCCGCAGGCGCCCACGAGGCGCCTCGAAGGCGCCGAGGTCACGGCGTGGGGGTTCCGGCTTCGGCGCAGGACCGACGCTGCCGCTCTGCCCGCGGCGTCCAGGGCCTGGGGGCGTGGCCTCGGCGGCCGCGGCCCCGCCGGCCACCTGCACCTCGGCCCAGGCGAGGAAGCGGCGGCGCGTCTCGACCGCGCCGAGTTCGTCGAGGGCTGCCAGGAACACCGTCGTGGCCACGAGTTCGTCGAGCCACTTCACCCGCGTGCGCAGGCCGGCGGCGATCGCCAGCGCGTGCCCCCACTCGTGGCCGACGCCGTCGGTGAGGCCGATGCGCGAAGCGGCCAGCTGCACGCCCGCGGCGGGGTCGGGCAGTTCGACGGT
>CAZJUA010000131.1:0-2805 GCA_964549045.1 uncultured bacterium
GCTGGCCGTCCTTGAACAGGATGACCGTCGGGATGCTCATGACGCGGAAGGTGATCGCCGTCTGCTGGTGGTCGTCGACGTTGAGCTTACCGACCTTCATCTGGCCGTCGTACTCGCCGGCCAACTGCTCGATGACCGGACCGACCATGCGGCAGGGACCGCACCAGGGGGCCCAGAAGTCGACCAGGACCAGCCCCTGCTGCGTCTCGGCCTGAAAGTTGGCGTCGGTGAACTCGACCATGCGTGTGCCTCCAGAGAGCGCCGTCCTCGTGGACGGCGCGACCCGACCATGGTAGGTCAATCGGGTCCGCCCCGCACGTCGTCCACCGAACCCGCATCCGCGGGCGCGTCGGCGCCTGCGTCCACGCCCGCGCCCGCGGCCGGCCACGGTGCGCCCTCGGGCCAGGAAACGAGGGCGTCCGCGGGCGACCCGCGCACGACCCGCGGCGGTTGGGTGCCCAGCGCGCGGTGCCCCCCCTTGACGGCCGCCCACAGCAGCTGGGCGGGATCGGCGGCGGCCCCATGGATCGCGACCGCGGCCCGCCACTCGTCGACCGGCGACAGCGACGGGCTGGAGCCCCGCGAGTCGGTGCCGAGGGCGACGCTGACGCCGTGCCGGGCGTAGTCCGCCCAGGGGAAGCTGCCGCTGCCCAGGAGCGCGTTCGAGCGCGGACAGTGGACGACGACGCAGCCCGCCCGTTGCAGCCGGCGGATGTCGTCATCGACGACGTGGACGGCGTGGACCAGCGTGGGTCGGGCGGCCAGCACGCCCAGCTCGTCGAGGTAACCGATCGGCGTGCGGCCGGAGGGCCTGAACTTCGCCAGGAACGGCCCCCAGGCCTCGCGCAGCGGGCCGTCGCCGGAGCGGTGCAGCGGCAACTCGCCCGGGTCCTCGGCCACGTGGATCTGCAGCGGCAGGCCCTCGGCGCGGGCGAAGGCCGCCAGCTTGCGCAACAGCGGCGCGGACACCGTGTGCGGGGTGTGCGGCGAGAGCCCCAGCCGCACGCCGCCGGGGCGCTGCAGCGGTCGGAAGCGGCGCACCACGTCGACGGTCGCCTCGAACGCCGCGTCCGCCGCGTCCGGATCGGCGCCCAGGACCTCCCAGTAGGCGACCCCCCGAAGCCCCGGGTGGGCGAGCAGGCGCGCCAGGACACGCTCGTCGGTGACGATGTCGCCGACGGTGTCGACGCCGGCCGACGCGAGTTCGGCCAGCCCCTCCTCGGCGGCCTCGAGACCGCGCCCGCCCGCGCGTCCGTGGGCGATGACCGCGCCGACGAAGTCGACGTAGCCGCCCGGGCTCAGCGGCATGCGCGACAGGTCGAGGTGGGTGTGGGCGTTGACCGGTGCCGGCGCGATCACGCGCCGCGGCGACCGCACGGGCACGCCGGGATACTCGGCCCGTAGCGCGTCCAGGTGGCCGATCGTGACGACGCGCGCCGGCTCGGGCCGCGTCTGCACCAGCACCGCCGCGTCCTTGCGCGGGCGTCCCAGGCCGTCGTAGACCAGGTCGGCGGGCCACAACGCGCGGGCCGGGCCCCGTGTCTCCGAGTCGGCGGGCGCTGGCGCGCCCTCCGACGCGGAGCCCCTCAAGCCGCCGCGGCCGCGGGGCCGAGCAGGGCGCCCACGTCCGGTCGCCGCACGATGCCGTACAGGCTGTCGCGCTGGACGGGCTCGAAGCCGGCGTCCACGATCTGGCGCACGATCTCGCGTTCGGCGGTGGCCTGGTGCTTGGCGCCGGCCTGCGACACGACGTTCTCCTCGAGCATCGTGCTGCCGTAGTCGTTCGCGCCGCAGAAGAGCGCGGTCTGCGCGACCTTGTGGCCCATCGTCGGCCACGACGCCTGCAGGTTGACGAAGTTGTCGAGCACGAGCCGGCTGAGCGCCAGGTGCCGCAGGTAGGCCGCGGGCCCGGCGCCCGGGGCCTTGCCGTGGATCCGCACCCCCTCGGTCTGCAGCGTCCAGGCGATGAACGCCGAGAAGCCGTTGCCGTGGCTCGCCAGGGCCCGGTCCTGGGCGGCGCGCAGGCGCATCAGGCTCTCGATCCGTTGGGCCTGCGTCTCACCGAAGCCGATGACCATCGTCGCGGTCGTGTACAGCCCCAGCGCCTGAGCGTCCGCCATCACCCCGAGCCACTCGTCGGTCGAGATGCGCGCCGGGGACACGTGTCGGGCGTGGCGCACGTCGTCGACCAGCATCTCGCCGCCGCCGCCCGGCAGGCCGTCCAGGCCGGCGCCCTGCAGCTCCCTGAGGACCTCGCGCGCGTCCATGCCGGTGAGCTTGGCCATGCCCTTGATCTCCTCGGGGCTGAACGCCTCGACGCGGATCGTCGGGTGCGTGGCCTTCAGGTGGGCCAGCAGCTCGAGGTACCAGGAGAACGGCAGGTAGGGGTTGACGCCGCCCTGCATGAGCACGCGCGTGCCGCCGACCGCCTCCAGCTCGTGCAGCTTCTGCGAGATCTGCTCGAAGCTGAGCACGTAGGCGTCCTGCTGCCGGCGCGTGCGGTAGAAGCCGCAGAAGGCGCAACCCACGTTGCAGACGTTCGAGTAGTTGACGTTGCGGTCGATGAGGTAGCTGACGACGGCCGGATCGGTCCGCGCGAGACGGACCTCGTGGGCGGCGCCCGCGAGGTCGAAGAGCGGACGGTCGGCGAGCGCCAGGGCCTCGTCGGCGGTCAGGCGGGCGCCGGCGGCGGCGCGTGCGAGCGTCATGCGGGCACGATAGCACCGGCCCCCGGCGACCTCGGTGGCGCAACTCGCCGTCGGTCGCCGGCGGGCGCCCCCCCGCGGGGCGGGGGGTTTTTTCTGG
>CAZJUA010000132.1:0-3245 GCA_964549045.1 uncultured bacterium
GTGGCCGCGCAAGAACGTGACCGCCAGCAGGAACATGAGGACGGGACCGACCAGCCAGTTCTGCACCAGCGAGAGGCCCAGCACCCGCACGTCGCGGAACACCTGCGGCAGCTTGCCGTAGCGCACCTTGGCGAGCGGCGGGGACATCATCACGATGAGTCCGATGGCGATCGGCACGTTCGTGGCCCCGACCGACAGGCGGTCCAGCCACACGCCGACCTGTGGCGCGGTCCAGCCGACCAGGACGCCGACCGCCATCGCCGCGAAGATCCACAGCGTCAGGTAGCGGTCCAGGAACGACAGGCGGCGACTCACGACGCCGCCCCCGGAGCCGGCGTGACGGCGACCCGCTCGGCGACCTCGGCGAACGCCACGAGCGCGGCGGCCACCTCGCGGAACCTCGCCGGCTCGAGCTCGTAGTAGGTCCAGCGCCCGCGCCGCTCGGCGCGCACGAAGCCCGCCAGCACCAGCTGCTTCAGGTGGTGGCTGACGGTGGGCTGCGTCAGGTCGAGGAACGTCTCCAGGTCGCAGGCGCACACACCGTCCTCGCGGCTGCAGCACGTCTGGATCGGCTCGCGCAGGAACTCCAGGATCTTCAGGCGGGCGGGGTCGGCCAGCACCTTCAGGTGCGCGTCCAGGCTCATGGCATAGATGCTAATCGATACTGTCGATGAATGGAAGGGGTCGCCTCGGCCGCGGCGAGGGGGCGCGCCGTGGACGAGGCCGGCCAGCCCCCCGACCGCGCGCCGACGGCGGCGGCCCGGGCGCCGATCCGCCGGATGCCTTGCCGAAGACCGTCAACCGTGCGACGCCTCCGGCCGCAGCGGGCCTACAGAATCGAAGGGACCGGGCGCACGGCACCCGGCCCCTCGCCGAGGCCGCCCTGCGTCCAGGGAGGAGTTCCTCATGGCAGGTGACCTGAGCGGCAAGCACGTCGCGATCCTCGTCGCCCCCAAGGGCACCGAGCACGTCGAACTGGCCGCACCTAAGGCCGCGGTGGAGGGCGCCGGCGGGCGCGTGAGCATCGTCGGCGTCCGCCGCGGCGAGGCCACGACCGTGCGGCACGACCTCGAACAGGGCGAGACCCTCGCCGTCGACGCGGCCTTCTCCGAGGTGTCGGCCGACGACTTCGACGCGGTCGTCGTGCCCGGCGGCACGGTCGGCGCCGACCGGCTTCGGCTCGAAGAAGACGCCGTCGGCTTCGTCCGTGGGTTCTTCGAGCAGGGCAAGCCGGTCGCGGCGATCTGCCACGGCCCCTGGCTGCTCGTGGAGGCGGACGTCGTGCGCGGACGGACGCTCACCTCCTACCCGAGCCTGCAGACCGACATCCGCAATGCGGGCGGCACCTGGGTCGACCGCGAGGTCCAGGTCGATCAGGGCCTCGTCACGAGCCGCAGGCCCGACGACCTGCCGGCCTTCACGGCCAAGCTGGTCGAGGAGGTCGCCGAGGGGAGGCACGAAGCGCAGGCGCGCAGCGCCTGAGCCACTGCGCGAGCGCGACACGCCCGCGGACGCCAGCGTACAGGAGCTACGTTCGGGTCGACAGCGTGGTGGCGCCGCACGGTTTCGGGCAGGTCCCCCTCCCCTCACTCCGGTAGGCTGCGTGATCGAATGACGAGGTCCGCTGGCCTCGTTCCCGTGCGCCCAACGAGGACCGCGCACGCGCGAGGAGGACCCATGCACCTGCACGGCCGCCACCAGATCGCCGGCACGCCCACCGCGTCCGGGACCGACACCTTCGACGCGGTCGATCCACGCACGGGCGAGCTGCTGGGGCCCCCGTTCGCCGAGGCCGGCGCGGCCGAGGTCGACGAGGCGCTGGCTGCCGCCGCGACCGCCTTCGCCACCTACCGTCGGACACCTGGGCGCGACCGCGCGGCGTTCCTGCGGCGGATCGCCGACGAGATCGAGGCACTCGGCGACGAGCTCATCGAGCGCACGCGGCGCGAGACCGCCCTCCCCGAGGCACGCTTGCTCGGCGAGCGCGGCCGCACGACGACCCAGCTGCGCCTCTTCGCCGACCTCCTCGACGAGGGCTCGTGGCTCGGCGCGCGCATCGACCGCGGTGACCCACGGCGCAAGCCCCAACCCAAGCCCGACCTCCGGCGCACGCTCGTCCCGCTCGGACCGGTCGTCGTGTTCGGCGCGAGCAACTTCCCCTACGCCTTCTCCACCGCCGGCGGCGACACCGCCTCCGCCCTCGCGGCAGGCTGCCCGGTCGTCGTGAAGGGCCACCCGGCCCACCCCGGCACCGGCGAGCTCGTCGCCCGCGCGATCGCCACGGCCGCCGCCGCCACCGGCATGCCCGCCGGCGTCTTCTCGCACCTGCAGGGGACCTCGCACGAGCTCGGACGCGCGCTGGTGACGCACCGCCTCACGACCGCCTTCGGCTTCACGGGCTCGCACCGCGCCGGCCGCGCGCTGTTCGACGCCGCCGCCACCCGACCCCACCCCATCCCCGCCTACGCCGAGATGGGGAGCGTCAACCCGGTGTTCGTGCTCCCAGGCGCAGCACGCGAGCGCGCCGAGGCGATCGCACGCGGCCTCGTCGCCTCCGCCACGTTGGGCGCCGGCCAGTTCTGCACCAACCCCGGCCTCGTGTTCGCCCTCGCCGGGGCCGACACCGACCGACTGCTCACCGCCGCGGCGACCGCCGTGGCCGAGGTACCGCCCACGACGATGCTCTACCGCGGCATCTGCGAGCGCTTCACCGAGGGCGCGGGTGGCGTCGAGGCGACCCGCGGCGTACGCCTCGTCGGTCGCGCCTCGGCGTCCGCCGACCCGGCGCGGAGCGAGGGCGCGCCCGTCGTCTTCACCACCGACGACGCCACGTTCCGCGCCTCCCCCGCGCTCGCCGAGGAGCTCTTCGGGCCCTCGACGCTCATCGTCACTGCGTCATCCTCGGAGGCGCTCCTGTCGCTCGCACGCAACCTCGACGGGCAGCTCACCGCCACCCTCCACGCCACGCCCGACGACCTCGCCGAACACGCCGAGCTCGTGCGCGTCCTGGAGGGCATCGCAGGTCGCATCATCCTCAACGGCTTCCCAACCGGCGTCGAGGTCGGCCACGCCATGCAGCACGGCGGCCCGTCCCCCGCCACGACCGACGCGCGATCGACCTCGGTCGGCACCGCGGCGATCGAGCGGTTCGTTCGGCCCGTCTGCTACCAGGACTTCCCGGACGACGCGCTGCCGCCCGAGCTGCAGGACGCCAATCCGCTGGGGATCTGGAGGCTGGTGGACGG
>CAZJUA010000133.1:0-19452 GCA_964549045.1 uncultured bacterium
TGCTGGCCCTCGAGGAAGGCGTCGGCGCCGACCCCGATCGGGGTCACGGGACCGATGCCGGTCACGACGACTCGCTGCATGTGGGTCTCACCTCCGTCCGCGGCAGATATCGGCCGTTTCGGACGCCCGCGGGTGCCCGAAGGAGCACGAACTCGTGTGGCGGACGCGAGGCGTCCCCCAAACTACGTCAGTTCCGCGCCGCGATGAACCGAACGGCGTCGCCGACGGTGCGGATGCCCTCGGCCTCTTCGTCGCTGATCTCGATCCCGAACTCGTCCTCGAGCCCCATGATCAGCTCGACGACGTCGAGCGAGTCGGCGCCCAGGTCGTCGACGAACGAGGCGGTGTCGATGACGTCGGCGGGGTCGGCGTCGAGCTTGTCGGCGACGACTTCCTTGATCTTGTCCAGGATGGCGGCTTCGTCCACGGGATCCTCCTCCAGGCGGGCCTTGGCGTGCTGCTCGGGTCCCGCGCACTGTAGCACTTCGATTTTGACTGCGGTCGCATCAGGCCGCTCGGCGCAGGGCACCGCGTGACGGCGGCGCCGGGCGCGGCCATCGGGATGATGGCACACTCTCCCCGACGCCGCAAGGCGTCGGCGGATGCCGCAAGGCGTCGGCGGGCGTCAGGTCATCACCATCCCGCCGTCCACGGTCAGCGTCTGCCCGTTGACGTAGGCGGCGTCGTCGGATACGAGGTAGGCGATGGCGGCGGCGACCTCCTCGGGGCGGCCGAAGCGGCCGACGGGGATCTGCTTCAGGTAGGCGTCGCGCAACTCGTCGCTCAGGCCACCGGTCATGTCGGACTCGATGAAGCCGGGCGCGACGGCGTTGACGGTGACGCCCTTGCCCGCGTACTCGCGCGCGAGGGCCTTGGTCAGGCCGATCAGGCCGGCCTTGGCGGCCACGTAGTTCGCCTGGCCGACGTTGCCCATGAGCGCCACCACCGAGGCGACGTTGACGATGCGGCCCCAGCCGGCGCGCAGCATGCCGCGCAGGGCCGCCTTCGACAGGTGGAAGGCGGACGAGAGGTCGGTGTCGATCACGGCCTCCCAGTCCTCGCGCTTCATGCGCAGCGCCAGCGTGTCGCGGGTGACGCCGGCGTTGTTGACGAGCACGTCCAGGCGGCCGAGGTCGGCGACCACCCGCTTGATGAGGTCGGCGCAGGCGTCGGGGTCGGCGACGTCGGCGCCGAACGCCTGCGCCCGGCCACCGGCGGCGGTGATCTCGCCGACGACCCCGGCGGCGGCCGCCTCGCCACGGGCGTAGTGCACGGCCACGGCGTGGCCGCGCGCGGCCAGCGAGAGCGCGGTGGCGCGGCCGAGGCCGCGGCTCGAGCCGGTCACCAGCGCGACCCGTGGCTCGGTCTCGGGGGTCGGGGTCATGCGCTCGCCTCCTCGGGGGGCTCGCCGGAGCCGCGATCGGGCCCGACGTCGGGCGGCGGCGCCGGAAGCGCGGTCGCGCGGACGGCCGCCGCGACGCCATCGGGGTCCGCGGCGGTGACGGCCACGACGTCGTCGCCGGTCAGCGTCCGCCCCACCAGGCCGGTCAGCACGCTCCCGCTGCCGAACTCGACGAAGCGGCGCACGCCGAGCGCGTGCAGGCGCTCGAGCGTCTCGACCCAGCGCACGGGCGCCGTCACCTGCTCGAGCAGCAGGCCGCGTTCGAGCTCGACGTCCTCGACCACCTCGGCGGTGACGTTGGCGACCAGCCGCGCCGTGAGCGGTCGCAGTGCGACGGCCGCCAGGTGGGGTTGCAGCGCCTCGGCCGCCGGGCGCATGAGGCGGCAGTGGAACGGCGCGGAGACCTTGAGCGGGACCGCCCGCCCGCCGGCCGCCTTGAGCCGCTCGGCGGCGGCGGCCACGCCGGCGGCGCTGCCGGAGATCACCGTCTGCTGCGGGGCGTTGAGGTTGGCGACGTCGACCACCAGGCCCTCGGCCCGCACGCCGTCGACGGCGGCCTCGACCTCCACGCGGCCGAGCTTGAGGATCGCCGCCATGGCGCCCTCGCCCGCGGGCACGGCCGTCTGCATGGCCTCGCCGCGGGCGCGCACCAGCCGCACGGCGTCACCGATGGACAGCGTGCCGGCGGCCACCAGGGCGGTGAACTCGCCGAGCGAGTGGCCGGCGACGTAGGTCGCGGGCGGCCCGCCCGCCTCGAGGTAGGCGGCGTAGGCGGCGGCCCCCGCGGCGACCAGGGCGGGCTGTTGGTTGGCGGTGAGCTGCAGGGTCTCGGCCGGGCCCGCCCACATCAGCTCGAGCAAGCCCGGGAGGGCTGCCTCGGCGGCGTCGAGGGCCGCACGGGCGGCGGGGCTGGCGTCGTGCAGCGCCCGGGCCATGCCGACCGCCTGCGAGCCCTGGCCGGGGAACAGCGCAGCGAAGGGCGCACCGCCTCCGGCCGTGGCAGCGAGCGTCACGCGGGCGGCACCGGCACCGGGAGCGGCGACGGGGTGGGCGCGGTCCACGGACCCCAGGTGAGGACCCCCGACGCCCAGGTGAGGCCGGCGCCGAAGCTGACGAGCAGGAGGTGGTCGCCGGGCGCGATGCGGCCCTCGTCGAGCGCGTGCGCGAGCGCCAGCGGGATCGACGCGGTCGAGTTGTTGCCGTACTCGTCGACGGTGACGATGACGCGGTCGCTGGCGAGGCCGAGCCGCTCGCGCGCCGCCTCGATGATGCGCAGGTTGGCCTGGTGCGGCACGAAGAGCGAGATGTCGTCCGCGTGGAGGCCGGCCTTGTCGACGGCCTCGAGCGTCGCGGTGTTCATCACGCGGACCGCGAACTTGAAGACCTCGCGGCCGTTCATGAACATCTTGTCGGAGAGCAGCGTGCCGTCGGGCAGGCAGCGTCCGACCGAACCCAGGTGGAGGAGTCCGCCGCCGTCGCCGTCGGCGCCGATGATCAGCGAACGCAGGCCGAACTCGTCCGGCACCGCCTCGACGACGACCGCGCCGGCGCCGTCACCGAAGAGCACGGCGGTGGAGCGGTCCTCCCAGTTGATCACCTTGGTCAGCGCCTCGGCGCCGATCGCCAGGACGCGTTGGGCCTGACCCGACTGGACGTAGGCCTGCGCGACCGACAGCGCGTAGAGCCAACCCGGGCAGGCCGCGAGCAGGTCGAAGGCGGCGGCCTTGAGGCCGAACTTCGCCTGCACCAGCGCGGCGGTCGAGGGGAAGAGCGCGTCCGGCGTGTTGGTCGCGACCAACACCAGGTCGACGCCGTCGAGCGCCGCCTCGCCGTGCCGGCGCACGAGGTCCTCGACCGCGCGGAAGGCGAGGTCGCTGGTGAACTCGTCGTCGGCCGCCACGTGGCGACGCCGAATCCCCGTCCGGGTGGTGATCCACTCGTCCGAGGTGTCCATGATCTTCTCGAGGTCGTGGTTGGTGACGACCTTCGGGGGCGCGTAGGCCCCCAGGGCGGTCACGCCCGCGCGCGGCCGCGTCATCCGGTGGGGCCCTAAGCTTCGACGACTTGGCGGCCGGCGTACGCGCCGCACTCGGGGCACACCTGGTGCGGGGGCTTCATCGCCTTGCACGAGGGGCACTCGACGAGCGTCGGCGGCGTCAGCGCGTGGTGGCTTCGGCGGGCGTCGCGGCTGCTCTTCGAGGTCTTCTTCTTGGGTACGGGATGCTTGGCCATCGGGGGCTTCCTTTCGGCGCAGGGACGGAGATCAGTCCTGCAGGTCGAGGTCCTTGAGCGCCGCGAAGGGGGACGCCTTCTCGCTCCGGGCTTCGCTCGCGGCGGCGTGCTCGGGGTGTTCGTTGAGGTTCACGCCGTCGAGCGAGAGCCCCTTGCAGTCCTCGCGGCAGAGCGCCGTGAGGGGGACGTCGATGGCCAGCACCTGCACCAGGAGCGGCGCGAAGTCGACGATGGGTTGGCCGAACACCAGCACGTCGTCGTCGGCCTCCTCGGCGAGCTCGATCTCGGCGTCGTCGGACGGGCGGTAGCTCATCGGGTAGAGGAGCTCCGCATGCACCGGCACCGTCACGTCGACCAGGCAGCGGCGGCACTCCATCACGACCTCGCCCTCGACCTCGCCCTCGACGAGGAAGTCGTCCTCGTCGCCGCCGGTGCGACGCACCGTCAGCGACCAGGCCAGCGGTCCGGCCAGGCGCAGGCCGTCCGCGGCGAGCAGTTCGGCGCTGGGCTCCAGCAATCCCTCGTCGGCCACTTCGTCGTCGGACCCGGGGGCCTGACGCAGCAGCGCCGTGAGGTTGATGCTGGCGTCCCGCCGAGCGACCATCCCGTCAAAGTATAGGGGCGGCGGAGCCGCTGTCAAGGAAGCCGGCGGACGGCGCCACTCCCGTACCATGGGGGTCGACATGGCGACGCCAACGGAGACCCACGCCGCGAACGACCCTACGCCCGACGGGGGCGAGCGAGCGCCCCTGCTCCTGGCGGTCGACGACGACGAGGCGGTGCTGGCGCTGGTCGCGAGCGTGTTGGCGGCGTACCGCGTGGTGACCTTCGCGCGCCCCGACGAGGCGCTCGCGGCGTTGCGCGGCGGCCTGCGGCCCAGCCTCATCCTCAGCGACGTGCAGATGCCAGGGATGTCGGGGTTCGAGCTCCACGTCGAGCTCCGGCGGCTCGCCCCGCTGCGTTCGGTCCCCTTCCTCTACCTCACGGCGCTCGATCGCCGCGACGACGTGCGCCGCGGCATGGAGCTCGGCGCCGACGACTACCTCACGAAGCCCTTCCACCCGGACGAGTTGCGCGAGGCGGTGCGGGTGCGGCTCGAGCGCAGCCGTGCGCTGAGGGCCCCGCAGCCGGCGCCGGAGGGCCTGGTCCTGACCACGCTCGGCGGCCTGACGCTGGCCCACGGCGACCGTCGGCTCACCTGGGAGGCCAAGCGGGTGGTGCTGCTGCTGGCCTACCTCCTCGAGGAGGGCGAGGTCGTGCCGGCCGCGCGCGTCCGCGCCGACCTGCTCGAGCCGGGGGTGGGCCCGAACCACCTGCACGTGCTCGCCAGCCGGTTGCGCAAGACGCTGGGCGACCTCGGGACGGTCACGGTCGTCGACGAGGAGGTGCGCCTGGCGCTGGCGACCCGGGTCGCCTGGGACGCGGCGACCTTCCGGCGGGTGGCGCAGCGCGCGCTGGACGCCGGCGACGCCGGCGCGATCGAGTCCGCCCTGGCGCTGTACGCCGGGCCGTCGCTCGACGCGTTCGACGGCCCCTGGGTCGACGGCCACCGCGGCGTGCTCGAGAACCTGCAGCTGGCGTTGCTCGAGGCGGCGGTCGAACGTGCGCCCGATCCCGCCGCCAGGCGGCGGGCGGAGCAGCGGCTCGAGGCGTCGCTCTAGCGGATCGCCGCGCTGCTCCGGCCGCCGGCCGCACCGCACCACGCGATGCTCTTGCGGCCGGGGCGTTCGGCTAGACTCCACGGCATGACCTCGCGCACCGTTCCCTCATGGCCCCACCCGCGGCGAGCCCGCGGACGCGGCGACCGGCCGACCGTCGGGGTTCCATGATCGACGCCTTCCTGTTCCAGCTCGTCCTGGTGCTGCTCGCGGCCTGGGCGGCCGGCAACCTCATCTCCCGCCTCGGCTACCCGGCGGTGCTGGGGGAGATCGGCGTCGGCATCCTGCTCGGGCCGCCCCTGCTGGGCCTGCTGCGGCCGGTCGACGGGCTGCACGTGGTCGCCGAGTTGGGCGTCGTCCTGATGATGCTCTACATCGGCCTCGAGATCGACCCGCGCGAGGTGGGGCGCGCCTCGCGCGTCGGCCTGCTCGCCGCCATCGGCGGCTTCGTGGTGCCGTTCGTCATGGGGTACGGCGCGGTCATCCTCATGGGGGGCAACACCTGGGAGGCGGTCTTCGTCGCCATGGCGACCGGGGTGACCTCGCTGGCCACCAAGTCGCGCATCCTGCTCGACCTGCGCGTGCTCGACACCCGCATCGCGCACGTGATGATGGCCGGCGCCCTGCTCGCGGACACGCTGTCGCTCATCGTGTTCGCGGGGCTCTTCGGCGTGTGGACCGCCGGCTCGTTGGAGCTGGCGACCCTCGGCCCGGTCCTGGGCGGCATCGCCCTCTTCGTCGCCGTGGCCTGGGTGGTGGGCGCCTACGGGCTGCCCCGGCTCTACCGCTGGCTCGAGGGCCGCGGCCTCACCGGGCGCACGTTCCACCTCACGCTGGCCCTGGTGATCGGCCTGAGCTTCGCGGAGGGCGCCGAGCTGGCCGGCCTGCACGGCATCCTCGGCTCGTTCGTGGCGGGCATGTTCCTGCGCGAGAGCTACCGCGCGCGGCGCCTCTCGCACCGCGTCACCGAGGCGATCGGCGACGTCTCCGTCGGCTTCCTCGCGCCGGTGTTCTTCGTGACCGCCGGCTACGCCGTCACCTTCTCCGTCTTCCGCGAGCAGCTGGGGCTGCTGCTGGTGATCGTCGCGGTGGCGACCGTCGGCAAGATCCTGGGGACGGTGCTGTTCTACCTCCCCTCCGGCTACGGCTGGCGCGAGGGCCTGGTGGTCGGGTTCGGCATGAACGGCCGCGGCGCGGTCGAGATCATCATCGCGGGCATCGGCCTCGACCTCGGCATCATCGGGCCGGAGATCTTCTCCATCCTGGTGTTCATGGCGATCTTCACGACCGCGTCCGTGCCCGTGCTGCTCAAGTGGGGCGTCGGCTGGCTCGAACGGCGCGACGAGCTCGTGCGCGCCGACGACAGCAGCAAGCCGGTGCTCGTCGTGGGCGCCGGTTCGCTGGCGCGACGCGTGGCGCGGCAGCTGTCCGCCGGCCGCACCGTCCGCCTGCTCGACCTCAACGCCGCCAACGTCGCCGCGGCCCGCGCCGAGGGTCTCGACGTCGTCCAGGGCGACGCGCTCGACGGCGCCACGCTGCGCTCGGCGGGGGCGGAGGGCTGTGGCACGGTGCTGGCCATCACCCCGAACCCCGCCGTGAACGCGCTGGTGGCGCAGCGCGCGCGGGAGGACTTCCTGGTGCCGACCGTGCGGGCGATGCTGAAGCCCGACAGCGACGGCGGCCTCTTCGACGTGCTGGCCGCCTGTGGCGCCTCGCCGCTGTGCGGCGCGCCCTTCGACTTCGCGCGCTGGGAGGGGGTGGCCCAGCGGACCGGGCCGGAGCTCGTCGAGTTGGCGCCCGCGGAGGCACGCGGGCGTTTGGGCGAGGTCGACCCGGACGTCGGGGCACGCGACCTGCTGCCGCTGCTCGTTCGCCGCGGCGGTGTGGTGCGCCTGTTCTCGGGGGTCGAGAAGCTCCAGGAGGGGGACCGTGTCCTGGCCATCCGAGATGCCTGAGCAAGGGCGCGAAGCGCGAACTCGCGGAACGCCCGCGCGTGGCGCCTTCGCGGTCGTCCCCTGCGTCGACGTCCAGGGGGGGCGCGCCGTGCGGCTCACCGAGGGCGACCCGACCCGCGAGACCGTCTACTACCCGGATCCCGTCGCCGCCGGAGGCCACTGGCTGGGCCTCGGCGCGCGCGAGCTGCACGTCGTCGACCTGGACGCGGCGCTCGGCGTCGGCGACAACCGCGCCGCCATCGAGGCCCTGGCGGCCCTGGCGGCCGAGCACGGCGCGCGCGTCGAGGTGGGCGGCGGCGTCCGCTCGCTCGCGGCGGCGGAGGCCTGGCTGGCGCGGGTGCAGCGGGTGGTGCTCGGCACCGTCGCGGTCACGGACCCCGACCTGGTCGGCAGCCTCGTGGAGCGCTACGGTTCGGAGCGGATCGTCGTCAGCGTCGACGCCCGCGATGGCCGCGTGGCGGTGCGCGGCTGGGTGGAGACCTCGGCGGTCGAGGCGACGGCGTTGGCGCGCCGCATGGCCGACCTCGGCGTGCGCGAGCTGATCTACACCGACGTGAGCCGCGACGGCACCCTGCAGGGCGTGGATCCGGAGCCTGTGGCGCGCGTGCGGGCGGCCTTCCCGCACCGCCTGATCGCCGGCGGTGGGGTGGCGGTCGACGCCGACCTGGAGCTCTACGAGCGCCTGGGGCTCGACGGCGCGATCGTCGGCCGGGCACTGTACGAGGGGACGGTCCGCTATCCCCGAACTGCCTGAGGTCGAGACCGTCCGCCGCGAGCTGGCGCCCTGGTTGACGGGGCGCACGGTGCTGGCGGTCGAGCGCGTCGATGCGCCGATGGGCCCCAAGACCGCCGGGTTGGAGCGGGCGGTCGGCCAGCGGATCGAGGCGGTGACGCGCCGCGGCAAGTTCCTGCTGCTGCCGCTGCGACCGGCGACGCCGACCCCGTCGGCGGGTCGCGACGAGCTGGTCGTGCACCTCGGCATGACGGGCGTGCTGTCGCCCCGCCCCCCCGCGGCGCACCTGCGGCTCCTCCTTCGCCTCGACGGCGCGGCACCCGACGTGCTGTACGTGCAGGACGCGCGCCGATTCGGTCGCGTGCTGGTCGTTCCCAGCGGCGACTACCGAACGTTGCCGACGCTCGCGGCGATGGGCCCGGAGCCGCTCGGCGACGCGTTCACGGTCGCGGCCTTCGCGGCGGCGCTGGCGCGCTCGACGCAGCCCGTCAAGGCCTTCCTGCTGTCGCAGCGGCCGGTGGCGGGGGTGGGCAACATCTACGCCGACGAGGCGTTGTGGCGCGCGCGGGTGCATCCGGCGTCGCCGGCCCGTGCGCTGTCGCGCCCGAAGGTCCGTGCCCTGCACGCCGCCATCCGCGAGGTCTTGGCGGCGGCGGTGGAACTCCAGGGCACCACCCTCTACGATTACCGGACCGTGAACGGCGAGGTCGGCGCCTACCTGGACGAGCTCGACGCCTATGGTCACGACGGCGACCCCTGCCCGCGCTGCGGCACGCCACTCTTGCGCATCGTGGTCGGGCAGCGGGGGACGCACCACTGCCCGCGCTGTCAGCGGCGGGCGAGCGCCGGGCGGGCCGTGCGCGGGCGGCGCGGCCCCCAGGCGGCGGGCGGCGCGCGGTGAGCGGCGACCTGCTGCACGTCACGCCGATCCAGGTGCGGTTCGGCGACACCGATCGCTTCGGGCACATCAACAACGCCAGCTTCGCGACCTACTCGGAGAGCGCCCGCATCGAGTTGATCACCTCGCTCGGCTACCCGCTCGGGGGGCTGATCCTGGCGCACATGGCGATCGACTTCCGGCGCCAGCTCCACGTGGGCGACCCGCTGCTGGTGCTCAGCCGGATCGAGCGCATCGGCCGCAGTTCGATCGCGATGCGCCAGGCGCTCCTGCGGCCGGGCGCGCCGGAGGTCGGTCACGGTCCCGCGCGGGCCGTCGCCATGGCCGAGGCGCCCAGGGGCGAGGTGGTCGCCGACATCGCCACCGTGGTGGTGACCTACGACTACCGCCTGGAGCGCTCGGTGCCGGTGCCCGAGGACCTGCGGGCGCGTCTGGCACCCTTCTGCGGGCCGTTGCCGGGCACCGGAGGGGCGGGAGGCTAACACCCTGAATTCGGGACGAATGTCCCGGTCCCCCTGGGGGGGTGTCGCTAACCTGAAGTTGCACCGAAGGTGGTTCGCGCGCCGATTAGATCGCTCCGGTGGACCGGAGGGTCAAGAAGGAGCCCCACCCGACGTGCCGTCGTCGAGCGGCGTCACCCTGAACCCGAGGGGCGTGGAGCGCAAGGCTCCTTGGGCCAAAGGACGCGAGAGACCCGCAAGGCAGCGCTGGGATGGGCCCGGCGCGGGGTGACGCCCCGACGGCGAGATCGTTCGACGGGATGCACGAAGCACGACGCATCCCGTGCAACCGGACCCCGCGACGCGTACGGTCGCGGGGTCTGGACGTTCGGGTGGCGGCGAGCGACCCGGTCCCGGGACCCCCGCTCAGCCGGCCGCCGGCGATCCGTTCGCGCGTCGCGGCAGCGGCGGCCGCAGCGCGACGGCGCTGATCAGGGCGAGCGCCAGCGGCACCGGGATCAGGGCCCACAGCGTCGGCAGGTAACCGCCGAGGAGATCGGGACCCCAGGCCAGCAGGACCGGTCCGGCCGCCGCGCCGACCACCGACAGCGTCTGGGCGGTGCCCTTGATGCCGCCGATCGCGGTCCGGCCGAAGTAGCGCGCGAACGCGGTCCCCGAGACGTTCCCCATGACGCCCTGCGTCACGCCGATGACGACGCCGTACAGCGGCAGCGTGGCGGCCGTCACGTGGCCGGCGAACAGCAGCGCGGCGGCCTGCAGGACCAGGCCCGCGACCACCGGCACGCGCGGGTCGAGCCGGTCCGAGAGCGCGCCGATGCCGAGGTGGGTCATCGCGATCACCCACGCGAGCCAGGCGAAGGCCGTGGTGGCGGTCGGCCGGTCGATCCCGCGCGCGCCCATGAGGTCGTAGTGGTGGAAGATCAGGCCGGTACCCAGTGCGCTGATGCAGGCGACCGCGCCCGCGAGCAGCCAGAAGGTCAGCGTGCCGCGCGCCTCGGCCGCGCTGAAGCGCGGCTCGGCGGGCAGCGTTCTCACCGCGTTCGATGCGGGCGCGCGGCCGTCGGGCAGCGCGCCGAACCGCTCCGGGTGACCGCGGAAGAAGGCGATGCCGAGCGGCAGGATCGTGGCGGCCACCAGCGCGCCCAGCCCGGCGTACGCGGCCCGCCAGCCGAAGGCGCCGATCCACGTCTCGATGAGCCAGGGGAAGCCGGCGGTGGCCAGCGCCATGCCCACGCCGGTCACGCCCACGGCGAGGCCACGCCGACGGACGAACCAGACGTTGATGACGTGCAGGCTGACGAGGCCCAGCGCGCCCTGGCCGAGGCCGCGCAGCAGGACGAACCCCAGCGCCAGCGCCGGGAGCGTGCTCACCGTCGCCATGAACACGCAGGCGGCCGCCAGGCCGGCGGCGATCCAGCCGACGGCCAGCCGCGGGCCGCGGCGGTCGATCGAGCGACCCACGAAGGGCAGCGCGAGCGCCCCGGCCAGCGTGCCCAGCGTGTACATCAGCGAGACCGTCCGGCGCGTCGTGCCGAGCTCGTCGATGATCGGATCGAGGAAGACGGAGACGCCGACCGTCTGGCCCGGGGTCGTCATCATGAGGCCCAAGGTCCCGACGACGAGGATCACCCAGCCGTAGTGGACCGGGGACCGTTCGATCGTGCGGGAGCGGAGGGTCGGCTCGGGCATCGCGCCACGGTAACCCCGGCCGCTCCGCGGGCGCCGCGCGCGCAGCGCGCGCCGCGTGTCAGATGGAAGACCGACGGCCGGTCCGCGGGATCGGCACGATGGGGCGATGCGCCGATCCCGAAGCACGGTCCCCCGCCTCATCGCCCTCCTCGTGCTCATCGCCTGCCTCGGCGCCGCCGCCGGCCAGGCGGACACCGCGGCGCAGGCGGGCGCCGACGCGTGGCTCGACCATCCGCTGGTCGACGTAGCCACCGGCGAGTCGTTCACCGTCCGCGGCCTCGAGGGGTCGGTCGTGCTGATCGAGACGATGGCCACCTGGTGCAGCAACTGCCGGCGCCAGCTCGGCCATCTCGCCGAGGCGGCGGCAACCCTCGGCGGCGAGGCCGCCCCCGGCGTCCCGGTCGCCTACCTCATCGTCAGCGTCGAGCGCGGCCTCGACCCCGGCGCCCTGACCGCCTACGCCGAGCGGCACGGCCTGCCCTTCCGCTTCGCCGTCGCCGACGACGCGCTCCTGCGCCTGCTCGCGGAGCGCTTCGGGCGGGCGGTGCTCAACCCACCGTCGACGCCCCACGTGATCGTGTCGCCGACGGGCGCCGTCGGCCCACTGACGACCGGCTTCTCGTCGCCGGACGAGCTCGTCGCGCGCCTGACGGCCGTGGCGGCACCCTGAGCGCGACCGCCGGCCGAGCGCGCGGAGGCTGAGGCGATGGAACTCCTGCTACATGGATTCGTGCTCGGCAACGGCGCCATCCTGACGAACGTCTGCCTGCTGCCGCTCTACCCGGGCCTGATCGCCTTCCTCGCCGCCCAACGGGCGCCGGCGGGGGGCGCGCGCACCACGGACGCGCGCTGGCTGGGCCTCTTCGTCCTGGCGGGCGTGCTCGTGCTCATGCTGCTGCTCGGCGCCGTCCTCATGGCGACCCGGGCCGCGGTGGCCGCCTGGCTCCCGTGGCTGCTCCCGCTGACTTACGCCCTGGTCGCCGCCCTAGGGCTCACGCTGCTGGCGGGCCGCAACCCGTTCGCCCGGCTGGCCGCGGGGCGCAGCCCGGCCCTGCGCGACCCGCGCGCGGCCGCGTTCGCCTACGGTCTCATGCTCGCCCCGATGACGCTGCCCTGCACCGGCCCCGTCGTCGTGGCTGCCTTCGTGCTGGGGGCCGGCGACCCGCGCGCCCTAGGCATCGAGCTCGGCTACGTGCTGGCCTTCGGCATCGGCTTCGGCTGGCCGCTGGTCCTGCTGCCGTGGTTGACGGGCGCGCGCCAGCGCCGCTGGACGGGCTGGTTGAACCGTCGCCACCGCCTGCTCACCCGCGTCTCGGGCGTGCTCCTGCTGGCCATCGCCGCCTGGGGCGTGGTCACCGAGGTCGTGCCGAACCTGGCGTGACGATCCCCGGGCGGCGGGGCGGCGGGGCGGCGGGCAGCGCGTGCCGACGCGACGATCGACACGGCTGCTCAGGCGCCGTCCTCGCCGAGCATGGCCAGGAAGGCGTCCACCGCCTCGGGGTCGAACTGGCGGCCCCGCTCCGCGCGCAGGTGGGTGGCCACCTCCTCGTCGGTCCAGGCGCGGCGGTACGGCCGGTCGTTGCGCAGGGCGTCGTACACGTCGACGACCGCGAAGATGCGCGCGAGTCGGGGGATCGCCTCGCCGGCCAGGCCGTCCGGGTAGCCGCCACCGTCCCAGCGTTCGTGGTGCGAGCGCACGACGGTCGTCGCCTCGTGCAGTTCCGGCAGCCCGAGCAGGAGTTCGTGGCCCAGCACGGTGTGGTGCCGCATCTCCGCCCATTCGTCCTCGTCGAGCGGCCCGGGCTTGCTCAGCACGGCATCGCGCACGCCGATCTTACCGACGTCGTGCAGCAGCGCGCCGTGCCGCAGCTCTTCCAGCTCGTCGCGGTCGAGGCCGAGCCGCCGCCCGAGCCGTTCCGCGAGCTCGGTCACCCGCCGCGCGTGCCCGCCGGTCTCGTGCTCGCGCAGGTCGAGGGCCCGTGCCCAGCCCTCGATCGCTGCGTCGTACGCCGCTCGCTGCTGCGCCAGCGCCCGCCGGTGCCGCCGCGCGATGCGCCGCTCGAGCAGGTAGACCACGCCCGCCGCCACGAAGACGTAGCCCCAGCCCTTGACCGTCTGCCAGGCCGTCAGGGCGGCGGCATCATGCACGACCGCCAGCAGCAGCCGATCCGAGAAGAGGATGTAGGGCACCGACGCCAGCAGGAAGACCAGCGCGATGACGCCGGGCCGTGGGGTGCGGGCACGATGCGCGCGGGCGCGCGTCGCGCCCTGCGGCGGATCCATCCGCGCATCCTACGGGCGTGCGCGCCAACCGCCTGTGAAGATGCATGCGGGGCGCCCGTCGCGCTGGCACTCGAGCCGCTCGGCGGGCAGCCCCGTCGCCGATTCGATCACCCGCGGCAGGAGGTCGCACACCCCGGCCGCCTGGCAGCCGGCGTCGCGGTAGACGCAGTTGTGCGCGACCAGCCGCCAACCGGCGACCTCCTGGGTCCACACGGGCAGCATGTCGCCGTAGTCGAGCCCCTCGAGGAGGGCACGCAGCCTCTCGCGCGGCGGCAACCGACCCAACGCCGCCCGCTGCGGTGCCGCCCAGGCCTCGACCACGCCGTCGAGGAGACGGTCGAGCAGGGCGTGCCGCTCGGCCTGGTCGAGCAGGGCGGCCAGCAGTTGCGGGTAGCGCTTGGGGAAGGCCCCCTCGGCCGCCAGCGTCAGGGCGTAGCGGATCGCCGGCCGCCCCGGACCGCGGTGGCGCCCGTCGGGCTCACCGGTCGACGCCCCCTCGCGGGCCAGGCGCCGCAGGTGGTGGCGGGCGGCGTTGGCGCTGAGGTCGAGGGCGGCGGCGAGTTCGGCCACCGTCGTCGGGCCGTTGCGCTTCAGGTGGCGGAGGACGCGGTCTCGGGTCTCCATGGTTGGCACCATTCTTACCATCGACATGGTGATAAAGGGGCGCTACGCTGGGCTTCGGAGGTATTCATGGTCCGCAACGAGAGCAACACCGACCGAATCCTGCGCGCCATCGTCGGCGCCGCGCTCCTCATCGCCTGGATCGCCGGCTGGCTCAGCGGCGCCCTGGCCGTCGTCCTCGGCATCGTCGGGCTCGTGCTGGTGGCCACGGCGATCGTCGGCTTCTGCCCGCTCTACCGGGTGCTCGGCATCTCGACCTGCCCGGTCCCGACGAAGCGCTGATCCCCGCCTCGCACGCGGCCCCGCCTCGGACCCAGCGTCCGCCGGCGGGGCTGCTATCATGCTCAATTCGTGGGGAACCGGAACCCAGGTCCATCGGACCCGGCCGGGTCCTCCGGAGCCGGCCGGGTCCCGCCGACCCGGAGGCCGCGTCGCCCGACGCGGAACGCCCCCGGTCGAGAGGAGCGCCATGTCGCCACGTGCCCTGCTGAACGCCATCGTCGCCGCCGTCTTCGTGCTCGGCGCCGCGGCCCACGCCGAGTCCGAGTGGGTCTGCCCCGACGGTTACGCCGGCCAGACGCTGTCCGTCTACAACTGGACCACCTACATCGCCGACGACACCGTGGCCAACTTCGAGGCCGCCTGCGGCGTTCGCGTCATCTACGACACCTACCCCAGCGAGGACGACATGCTCGCCCGCATGCGGCAGGGGAACCCCGGTTACGACATCGCGGTGCCCTCCGACCGGGTCGTCGCCATCATGGTCGAGGAGGACCTGCTCGTCCCGGTGGACCTCGATCTGATCCCCAACTGGGGCAACCTCGACCCGACGTTCCTCGACCTCGACTTCGACCCCGGCAACCGCTACTCGGTGCCCTACCAGTGGGGCACCCTCGGCATCGGTTACCACGTCGGCCGGGTCGGCTTCGAGCTGACCAGCTGGATGGACATGTTCACCTACGACGGCCCCGTCAGCTGGATCGAGGACATCCGCGCGATGATGGGCTCCGCCGCCGTCGCGATGGGCCTCGACCCCAACACCGGCGACCCCGAGGAGATCGACGCCATCCAGCGCTTCATGATCGACAACGGCGGCAACGTGGTGTACATCAACCAGGACGACGGCCAGGAGTTGCTGTTGCGCGGCGAGGTCGACATCGTGGTCGAGTACTCCGGTGACATCTTCCAGATCATCGACGAGTGCGAGTGCGACGACTTCGCCTTCGTCATCCCCTCGGAGGGCGCCAACTTCTGGGTCGACAACCTGGTCGTCCCGGTCGGCGCCAGCAACGTCCCGCTGGCCCACGTCTTCCTCGACTACCTGCTCGACCCGGTGGTGGCCGCCGACATCGCCAACTACACCGCCTACGGCAGCCCCAACCAGGCGGCCGTGGACGCGGGCCTGATCGACGAGGAGCTGCTGGCGAACCCCGGCATCTACCCCGATGCGGAGACCGAGGAGCGGCTGTTCCGCGTGGTCCAGGACAGCGCGCTCGAGCAGCGTTACAACGACGCCTGGGACGAGCTGAAGATCTTCATCGGGCGGTGACGGGTCGTCGCGAGCGCGCGCAAGTGCGCGTGCTGGGTGCACGCATGCGTGCGCGCTCGCGAACCCACGCCCAGCCCCGCGGGGCGTTCCCCGCGGCCGGGCGGTAGACTCGTGCCCAGCATGGCGACCCCCGCCGTCGAGGTACGTCGTCTCGTCAAGGAGTTCGTGGACCGCCGGGGCCAGGTGGTGCGCGCCGTCGACGACGTCTCGCTCGCCGTGCACGAGGGCGAGTTCTTCGCCCTGTTGGGTCCCTCGGGCTGCGGCAAGACGACCACCCTGCGCTCGATCGCCGGCTTCGAGGACCCCACCTCCGGCGACGTCCTGCTGCGCGGCCGGCACGTGCGGGGCGTGCCACCCTTCCACCGGCCGGTCAACACCGTCTTCCAGGACTACGCCCTGTTCCCGCACATGACCGTGCGGCAGAACGTCATGTTCGGCCTGCGCATGGCCCGCGTCGCCGCGGACGAGGCGCGCCGCCGGGCCGACGAGGCGCTCGCGCTCGTGCGCCTGCCCGGCGTCGGCGAGCGCCGCCCCGGCCAGCTGTCCGGCGGACAGCGGCAGCGCGTGGCGCTGGCGCGCGCGCTCGTCAACCGCCCGGCGGTCCTGCTTCTCGACGAACCGCTCGGCGCCCTCGACCTCAAGCTGCGCAAGGCGATGCAGTACGAGCTCAAGCAACTGCAGCAGCAGGTCGGCATCACCTTCGTCTACGTCACCCACGACCAGGAGGAGGCGCTGACGATGGCCGACCGGATCGCCGTGATGTCGGCCGGCAAGGCGCTGCAGGTCGGGCCCCCGGACGAGGTGTACGAGCGCCCCTCCAGCCGCTTCGTCGCCGACTTCATCGGCGAGACCAACTTCATCGACGGCGTGCTCGAGGCCCGGGAGGGGGCACTGGGGATCGTGCGGCTGCCGGACGGGCGGACGCTGCGCGCCCCGCTGCGCGACCCGGATGCCGCGGTCGCGGGCGCCGTCGCCGTCGCCGTCCGACCCGAGAAGATCGACCTGACCCCGACCTCCGGCCCCGCGGCGGCGACCCGCCACGACCTCGAGGCGGGCCTGCGCATGAGCGAACTGCGGGGCCACGTCGTCGAGGCCCACTACATCGGTACCGACACCCGCTACCGGATCGACGTCGGCGACGGCATCCGGCTCGTCGTGCGGGTGCAGAACCAGCTCGCGGGCTACGAGGGGATGCTGCCGCGCGGCACCGAGGTCGTGGCGCGCTGGCGGATCGACCACGCGTCGGTGCTGGCGTGAGGGCGCCCGAGGACGATGCCGTGGCAACACCCTGGGGGCCAGTGACGACCCTCCCCGTCCTCGACGTCGCCGGCAGCCCGGAGGCCATGGGCGCCGAGCACGGCCGCGTCGCCCGAGCGCCACTGCGCGCGTTCGCCGAGGAGCGCGTGCGCCTCGCCGGCACGACCGCGTGGACCGGCCGCGAGCTCGACCGCGCCCAGGTGCTCGCCCTGGGCGAACGCTGTCTCGACGCCCACCGCGCCTACGCCCCCGATCTCGCGGCCGAGATCGCCGCGATGGCCGAGGCCGCCGGCCTCACGCCCGCCGAGGTGCTGATCGCCAACGGCTTCACCGACTTCGTCGACACCGTGTACGCCGTCGGAGGCGGGTCGCCGACCGGGGCGTCCGCGCCGCCGGCCGCGGCCCCGACGCCCGAGGAGGCGATGGACTGCACCGCCTTCCTGGTGCCGGGACAGCGCAGCGCGGACGGCCACGCGATGCTCGGCCAGACCTGGGACATGCACGAGACGGCGACCGAGCACGTGATCGTCCTGCGCGGCGCGCCCGCGCACGCGCCCGCCTTCGTCGCGTTCACCACCGTCGGCTGCGTCGGCATGATCGGCATGAACGAGTACGGCGTCTGCATCGGGATCAACAACCTCTCGGCCGGCGACGGCGACGTCGGGGTCACCTGGCCCTTCGTCGTGCGCAAGGTGCTCCAGCAACGCGACCTCGACGGCGCGCTGCGCTGCCTGACCGAGGCGCGCCTCGCGGGCGCCCACAACTACCTGTTGCTCGACCGCCACGGCCGCGGCGCCAACGTCGAGGCGACGACGACCCGCACGGTGGTGACGCCCCTTGCGGGCGACGCGCTGGTGCACGCCAACCACTGCCTCATCGGCGAGACGATCGCCCTGGAGCGGCCGCGCGACGCCGCCGCGGTCGCCAGCAGCGCCAGGCGGCTCGACCGCGGCGTCGCGCTGCTCGACCGCGACGGTCTCACGCCGGAGGACCTGCAAGCCGTGACCCGCGACGACGAGGCGATCTGCTACCGCGGGGTGCCGCCGCGCCACGTCGCGACCTGCGGTGCGGTGGTCATGCGCCCCGCCACCCGCGACTTCTGGGCCGTGCGCGGGCTCCCCAGCCAGTCGCCGTACGTCCGCGTGGCGCTCCCCGCATGAGCGAAGCGCCCCACGGCCCGCCGCCGTCCGGCGACCGCCGCGCCGCCGCCGCGGGCGTCCGCATCGTCCCCTCGGAGGCCTGGCACGCGCCCCACCTGGAGGCGCTGCAGGTGACGTGCTTCCCGAACCTGGGCCCGCAGGAGCTCATGCGCGCCGAGCACTTCCTGCGCCACCGGCAGGTCTTCGCCGAGGCCGACCTCGTGGCCGAGGCCGGCGGCGCTCACGCCGGCGGCGCTCACGCCGGCGTCGCGCCCGCGGGCGCCGCCGCAGGCGCCCCGCCCGCCGCCCCGCGGGTGGTCGGCCTCGGTTCCGGCTTCTTCACCGACTTCGACTTCGAGCACCCCGACCACACCTTCCGCGACATGATCGACGGCGGCTGGTTCGGACGCCACGACCCCGACGGCGCCTGGTACTACGGCGCGGACGTCTCGGTGCACCCCGGCTACCGCGGCCTGGGGCTCGCCCGCCGCCTCTACGACGCGCGCAAGGCCCTGGTCCGGCGCCACGGCAAGCGCGGCATCGTCGCCGGCGGCGCCCTCCCCGGCTACCCGCGCTACCGCGACGCGCTCGCCATCGAGGAGTACGTGGCGCGGGTCGTCGCGGGCGAGCTCTTCGATCCCACGCTCACGGTGCAGCTGCGCAACGGCTTCGCCGTCGAGGGCCTGCTGCGCGGCTACCTCGAGGACCACGCCACCGGCGACTGCGCCACGCTGATCGTGTGGCGCAACCCGGCGTTCGTCGCGTGAGCGGTCGCCGCGCTTGCCGACCACGCGAAGCCACCTGACCCCCCGGTGCTCGCGATCGATACGGTCACGTCCGAACCGTAGGTAGGGGGTGGACGTCGCCGTCGCTTGGCGGTGGTGGCGCGTGAGCCATTCCGTTGTCACGGAATGGTCCCTTCGTCAAGTACACAACCGATGGAACCGCTCCAGGATGTAACCTGAACTCACGATGACGAGGTCGTATAACACCTATTCGTTGGCGCGTCACGTGTAAGGTGGATTCCTGATGGCTGCTACCTCAGACCTCCTCGAGCTCTTCCGCCTGGTCCTCCAGTCCGCCCGCGACACCGATCGGCTGCTCAACGAGTGGCTCGAGACGGAGGCTCGCCTGACGGTCCAGGACCTCTCCGTCCTCCACGCGATCGACGTCGGCGTCGCCTTCCCCACCGACATCGCCGTGCGCCTCAACCAGGCCTCGCCGACGGTGTCGCACGTGATCAGCCGGCTCGTCGCCCGCGGCCTCATCGAGCGCTCGCGCGCCGACGACGACGGCCGCAAGCGCCGCCTCACCCTGACCGACGCCGGCGCCGAGACCCTCGCGCGCAGCCGCGAGGTCATCGAACGCGGCCTCGCCGACGGTCGCTACAAGCTGACCGACAAGGACGTCGTGCGCACGCAGAAGGCGATCGAGAAGTACATGAAGATCATGCGCTTCGGTTCCTGAGCGGAGCTCAGGAACCGAAGCATTGCAGTTTGCGGGCGCCCGAAAGGGCGCCCGCAAACTGCCGCTTGTAGACGGAGCGGAGTTCAGGAACCGATGCGTTGCAGTTCG
>CAZJUA010000134.1:0-27247 GCA_964549045.1 uncultured bacterium
CATGAGCTGGCGGGCAACGGTGATGAGCATCTGGTCGCCCACGGCGTGGCCGAAGGTGTCATTGACGAACTTGAAGCGGTCGAGATCGACGAACAGCAGAGCGAAGCCGGGCTGGCCGCCGCGGGGCTTGCGGATCCAGTCGTCGAGCCGCCGCTCGAACGCGCGCCGGTTGAGGGCGCCCGTGAGCACGTCGTACTGGGCTCGGTCGGAGACGCCGCGATGGTGGCGCAACTGCGTCATCAGGATGCGGGTCGCCGCCGCGCCGCCGCCCACGGCGCCGAGTGCCAGCGGCATGAGCAGCGCGCCCTCTTGCATGGCCACCCGCCAATCGGGGGAAGCACCGTCGAAGGACACGCCGAAACCCACCAGGGTGCCGACGACGACCCCCAGCAGTGCCGCGATCCAGGCTCCGACGGCGACGCCGGTGGCGCCAACGGCCACGGCCCACGTCAACGAGGCGTACGCGCCGAGTTCGCTTCCGATGCGCGCGTTGACGACCAACGCGGCGCCCCACACCAAGACGACGGCGACCGATTGGAGCCAGCGGTTCATGGGATCAGCTTAGTCGGCGACACTATCGGCACGCTCACGAGGATGTCACGGCATCCTGACCGGTGGTTGGTGCCTGCGCGCGAACGCGCGCGCAGCCGCCGCTTCGACGCTCGTCGGTGGGTGCTGACCCGTCGGTGACGAAGCCGCGGTAGCCTGGCCCCATGGATGCACCCGCCTTCGTACCGGGCGACGCGCTGCCCGCGGCGCCTGCGCTGGCCGCCCGCGGACCCCGCTCGGTGGGGGTCACCACCCTCGCCCTCAGCCACCCGCAACAGATCGACGTGCTCGGCTCGCTGGCCGCCGGCGAACCGATCCGCGCCAGCCGGACGCTATCTGCCGAGGTCTGGTACCCGTCGGTGCACGACGGCCGGACCACCTACCTCGACCACATCCCGCCGACCGCCCAAGACGCGGAGACCGCCCCACGGACCTTCCGCTTCGCCGGACGCGCCGCGCGCGACGCGGAGCCCGACCGGACGTTGGGCCCGGCGCCGCTGGTGGTCGTGTCGCACGGCTACCCAGGGTCGCGGGTGCTCCTCTCGTGGCTGGGCGAGAACCTCGCCAGCAAGGGCTACGCGGTGGTGGCGCTCGACCACACCGACAGCACGCACGCCGACCGCGGCGACGTGCTGTCGTCGCTGCGCAACCGGCCGCTCGACATCGCGCTGGCACTGCGCGTCGCCGCCGACCTCGAGCGCCACCATCCGCTGCTGCACCACGTCTGGGACGCGGACCGGACGGCGCTCGTCGGGTTCTCGATGGGCGGTTACGGTGCCCTGCTGGCGCTCGGCGCGGGGTACGACGCCGCGGCGCTCGCCCATCCGTCGTTCGAACAACCGCTGTGGCGCGAACTGCTCGACGACCTGACGCTCGGCCAGCCCCTCTACGACGACCTCGTCGACGCCGTGACGTCCAGGGTGCGCTGCGCCGTCCTGCTGTCACCCTGGGGCGGATCCCAGGTGTGGACCGACGCCGCGCTGGCCCGGCTGCGGGTACCCCTCTTCATCGCCGCCGGCAGCGAGGACGACATCGCCCTCTACCCGGCGATCCGGCGGATCTTCGAGGGCGCGGCCTCGACCGACCGCTGGCTGCTGACGTTCCAGAACGCCCGCCACAACGTCGGCTGCAACCCCCCGCCCGAGGCCCTGCTGACCGCCTCGCACGAGAGCTGGTGGCGTTACGCCGATCCTGTGTGGGACACGCGCCGCGTCGTCAGCGTGTTGCAACACCACCTGACCGCCTTCCTAGGGGCGCGCTTGCGCGGTCAGCCGCTCGACGACTACCTCGAGGGAGCGCTGGCGGCGCCGGCCGGCGAGCCGTGGCCCGGCTACCCGCCGAGGTCGACCGTTGGACTGCGGCTCGAGCGACGGCTGGGCCAGGCCGCGTCCGATCACCCGCCTGAGGAGGACGACGTCGTCCGCGACCTGACGGCGGCCACCTGGGCCGGCCTGTCGCAGGCGTGGCGCGCGCATCGCGCCCGCGGGGGGCGAGCCGGCGGGGTGTAGCATCGGCGCATGGCCACCTGGATGCTCTCCGCCGACCAACAGCTGCTCAACCTCGACGCGGTCGAGTACCTGGACGTGATCGACGTCTTCCCTGACGACGCCGACCCGGCCGACGTCGAGGCGGGCACCGTGGCGCCGGCCTACGCCGAGCTGGTCGCCCACCTCGGCTCGGGCGACGAGGTCATCATGTTCGACGACGAGGACCCCGAGGTCGTGCTGCACGCCTTCGAGCTGCTCAAGGCGTACCTGGCGGCCGGTCCGATGTTCGACGCGGCCCGCGGCGGGCAGGTGCCGTCCGTGCAGGACCTCATCGATCGGTCCAGCGCGCAGAAGAACTGACCGCCGGGGGGGTCACGCTACCTGGGGCGCGTTCGGCGAACCGGGGTCGTCCAGTGTCTAGCCCGTAGGGCCCGCGTCACGCTCGGCGTCGTCGAGCGCGCGCCGATAGAGGCTCGCCGGGCCGCCCAGCGCGCCGCCGATCTCGGCCGCGGCCCGCAGAACGGCGCGCCGCAGGCGCGGCAGGGCATCGGCCCCGAAGCGCGTCGTCGGCCCGGCCAGGCTCACGGCGCCCACGAACGCGCCCCCGGCGCCGAGCACGGCCGCGGCGACCGCGCCGGTGTCGGAGATGGTCCGATCGCTCGTCGACACCGCCACCAGCGCCTCCCTGGTCCCGGCGGGATCGAGCGCATCGGCGTCGGTGAACGCTCGGATCACCCGCCCCGAGGCCCCGGTGCCGTAGGGGAACTGCGTACCCACCTGGACGAAGTGCAGGACGTGGTGCCGGCGGGCGTTGACGCGGTAGAGGCACACCCGCCGATCGTCCTCGCGGACGTAGAACGAGGCGCTCTCCCCCGTCACGTGCGCCAGCTCCTCGAGCACCGGCATCACGTGGTCGCCGAGTTCGAAGGCCGCCTGGTAGCGAGCCCCAAGGCGGATGAGGGACGGCCCGAGACGGTAGCTTCCCCCCATCGAGCGGCGCAGCAGGCCGCGGCGCACCAGTGACGCCGCCAGTCGCAGGACCGTGCTCTTCACCAGGCCGGTGTGGTGCGCGAGTTCGCTGAGCGTGAGGCTCGGGCCCGCGCGCTCGAACGCCTCGAGCACGTCGATCGCGCGATCGACGGCGGCCACGCCGTCCCGGTGCGCCATGGATCCTCCCGTCGCGTCCGGCCCCGGGTTGACGGGGACGGCGCGCATGGTGTTGACTGAGCGTACCATCATATGCAACGTCGTTGCGCTGTACGCAACGCCCGACAGGAGGCCCCGATGACCGCACGGACCATCCACGGCGCGGACCCCAGCCGAACGCCCCCACCGGCGTGGCAGACGGCCGCATGACCGCCGCTGCACGCGACACCTCCGCCAGCGACGCGCGCCGCACGCGGCTCGCCGCCGCGATCGACGCCGACTGGTCCTACCTCGAGGACTTCGCGCTCGACCTCCACGCGCACCCCGAACTCATGTTCGAGGAGCACCGCAGCGCCGGCAAGCTCATCGGCTCCCTGCGGGAGGCCGGCTTCGAGGTCGAGGCACCGGTCGGTGGACTCGACACCGCGTTCGTGGCCCGCCACCGCTTCGGAACGGGCGGCCCACGCATCGCCCTGATGGCCGAGTACGACGCCCTGCCCGAGATGGGTCACGCGTGCGGCCACAACCTGATCGCCACGGCCGCCCTCGGTGCGGCCCGCGCCCTTCGCGGCGTGCTCACCGCCGACGGCGGCGAACTGCTGTTGATCGGGTGCCCTGCCGAGGAGGGCGGTGGCGGCAAGATCCTGCTGCTGCGCGCCGGCGTGTTCGACGGCATCGATGCGGCCCTGATGTTCCATCCGGGCTCGCGCACCATGACGATCCGCGGCGCGCTCGCTGCGGCCCGCGTCACCATGCGCTTCTACGGCAAGGCCGCGCACGCGGCCGGCAGCCCCGAGCTCGGCATCAACGCGCTCGACGCCTGCATCCTCACCTTCAACGCCATCAACTCGCTGCGCCAGCACGTGCTGGACGAGACCCGCATCCACGGGATCATCACGCACGGGGGCAGCGCGCCGAACATCGTGCCGGACTTCGCCGAGGCGAAGTTCCTGATCCGGCACCGCCGCACCGAGGAGGTCGCGGCGCTCAAGGAGCGCGTGCTCGCCGCGGCGCGCGGCGCCGCGGCAGCTGTGGGCGCCCGCGTCGAGTTCCACGAGGGCCTCCTCTACGCCGAGCGCAAGGTGAACGTGCCGATGGCGAACCGTTTCGCCGAGCACCTCGAAGCCATGGGCGAGAGCGTGCTGCCGGCGCCCGCGGTCGGCCGCGTCGGCTCCTCCGACTTCGGCAACGTCAGCCAGGTACTGCCCGCCATCCACCCCTACGTGGCCATCGTCCCGGAGGGGGTCTCCGCCCACACGCCGGAGTTCGCGGCCGCGGCCGCCAGCCCCGAGGGCCTCCGCGGGCTCCGCCTCGCCGCCACCTGCCTCGCCGCCACCGCAGCCGATCTCCTCGCCGACCCGGAACTGCTCGCCACCGCCCGCGCCGACTTCGGCGCACCCAACCCTGCTGGAGGTACCGCATGACCGCGTCCCACCGCCTGGCCCGAAGGGCCGCCGCCCTGCTCGCCGTGCTGATGCTCGGCATGGGCGCCGCCCAGACCGAGATCGTCATCGCCCAAGGCGTCGACGTGACCGGCTTCGACCCGCACGGGCACCACACGACCGCGGTCGAGGCCGTCCACGTCAACCTCTTCGACTACCTGGTCTGGCGCGACGCCGACGGCGTGCAGGAGCCAGGCCTGGCCGTCGCCTGGGAGCCGGTCGCCGAGGACGCCTGGCGCTTCGAGCTGCGCCAGGGCGTGCTGTGGCACGACGGCACCCCGTTCACGGCCGCGGACGTCAAGTTCACCCTCGAGCGCGTCGCCTTCGACTCCTCGCTGCAGCCGTACGACTCGTACCGCATCATCCGCGAGGTCGAGGTCGTCGGCCCGTTTGAAATCATCATCCACACCCACGGCCCCGACCCGCTGCTGATCAACCGCGTCGGCCGCCTCAGCTCGGGCATCGTGCCCAAGCACGTGGTCGAGGCGATCGGCTGGGACGGCTTCAACGAGGCCCCCATCGGCACCGGCCCCTACCGCTTCGTCGAGTGGCGACGCGACGATCGCGTCATCCTCGAGGCGTTCGACGACCACTGGCGCGGTCGGCCAGCGTTCGACCGCGTCGTGCACCGCACCATCCCCGAGACCAGTACCCGCGTGGCCGAACTCATCTCGGGCGGGGTGCACATCGCCACCAACGTGCCCCCGCAGGACGTCGACCGCGTCCTCGCCTCCGGCGCCGCCAACGTCGAGCTGCAGCCCACCACCCGCGTGATGATGCTGATCATGAACACCCACGAGGACGCCCTGACGGGCGACCCGCGCATCCGCGAGGCCCTCGAGCTGGCGATCGACAACCAGCTGCTCATCGACGCCGTGATGGACGGTCTCGGCGTCCCCACCCTCGCGCGCGTCAGCCCCGGCATCGGCGGCTCGCCGCTCGAACTGTGGAACACCTACACGTACGACCCCGAGCGGGCCATCGAACTGATCCGCGAGGCCGGCTACGAGCCGGGCGACATCACCATCAAGATCGAGGGCCCCGCTGGCCGCTACCCACTCGACACCGAGCTGGCCGAGGTGATCGCGGTCATGCTGAACGAGATCGGCGTGAAGACCGAGATCGAGGTGCTGGAGTGGAGCGCCTTCCAGAGCCGCATCTGGAACGCCGACAACATCACCCACTTCGCCATCATGGGCCTCGCGAACTCGATGTTCGACAACTGGTTCAGCATGCGCGCCATCCAGTGCGGCGGCGCGTACCGCAACCGCGTCCACTGGTGCAACGAACGTTTCGACGAGCTCATGGCCCTGGCCCAGAACGAGGTCGACCTCGAGCGCCGCACCGAGTACCTGATCGAGGCGACGTACATCGTAACCGAGGAACGCCCCTGGATCACCCTGTTCCAGAGCCAGGTGCTGGTCGGCACCTCCGCGAACGTCGCGTGGCAGCCGCGGCAGGACGAACTGCTGTGGATGTTCGCGGCGCAACCGGCGAACTGAAGTCCCGCTGAGTCCCCGTGCGCGACCCGCAGGGGCAGGCCCCCCTGCGGGCCGCGCATTCCGTATACTCGGCCGAACGCCACCCCAACGCCTTTCGACGCCGCACGGCGGACCGTGCGCCACCCCCATCTGACGTGACCGCCTACATCCTCCGTCGGCTCCTCCAGATGATCCCCGTCATCCTCGGGATCACCCTGATCGTGTTCGTGCTCGTGCGGATCTCGGGCGACCCGGTGGTCCTCATGCTGCCCGAGGACGCCGAGCAGTGGCAGGTCGAGGCGCTGCGCGAGGCACTCGGACTCGACCGTCCCATCCCGGTGCAGTACGCCTTGTTCCTGCGCGACCTGCTGCGCGGCGACTTCGGCACGTCGCTGCGCTACACCAACCAAGACGCCCTGCCGATCGTCCTCGAGCGGCTGCCGGCCACCCTGCAACTCACCCTCGCGGCGCTGCTGGTGGCGGTGGTCATCTCCTTCCCGCTCGGCATCATCGCGGCGGTCTACCGCAACCGCTGGCCCGACGTCACCGCCACCAGCTTCGCCGTGCTCGGCCAGGCGATGCCCAACTTCTGGCTCGGCATCATGCTGATCCTGCTGTTCTCCGTCACCCTGGGCTGGCTGCCGGTCTCGGGACGCAGCGGTCTGACCTCGATGGTACTTCCCGCCATCACCCTCGGCACCGCGCTCGCCGCCCTGCTCACGCGCCTCATGCGCTCGAGCCTGCTCGAGGTCTTGGGCCAGGACTACGTACGCACGGCGACCGCCAAGGGCCTCCAGCGGCGGCTGGTGCTGCTCAAGCACGCCGTGCGCAACGCCCTGCTCGCCTACGTCACCGTGCTAGGACTGCAGGTCGCCTCGCTGATGGCGGGCGCCGTGGTCACCGAGCAGGTCTTCGCCTGGCCCGGCATCGGCCTCCTGGCCATCCAGGCGATCAACTCGCGCGACATGCCGATCATCCAGGGCGTGGTGGTGGTCGCCGCCCTGATCGTCATGAGCGCCAACCTGATCGTGGACGTCCTCTACGCCCTCATCGACCCGAGGATCTCCTACACGTGAGCGCCCTCTGGACGTTCCTGCGGCGACTGCTGGCGAGCCCGATCGCCGCGCTAGGCGCGCTCGTGCTCGTCACTTTCGTGGTGATGGCGCTGTTCGCGCCGCAGCTGGCGCCATTCGACCCCACCGCCCCGAACCTGCGGGCCCGGCTGGCGCCGCCCGCCTGGGCCGGCGGCCCCGAGCAACACCTCCTCGGCACCGACCACCTGGGCCGCGACATCCTCAGCCGCCTCATCTACGGCAGCCGCATCGCCCTCCTCGTCGGCGTGGCCGGCGTGACGCTGCAGGCGCTGCTGGGCATCACGCTGGGCATCCTGGCCGGATACTTCGGCGGCCGGCTCGACGTCGCCATCTCGCGCCTGATCGACACCCTGATCGCCATCCCGAACACGATCCTGTACCTCACCGTGCTGGGGGTGTTCGGCCCCAGCCTCGTCGGGCTGGTGCTCGTGATCGGCTTCATCGGCTGGACCACGTTCGCGCGCGTCGTTCGCGCCGAGACGCTGTCGGTCCGCAACCGCGAGTTCGTCGAGGCCGCCCGCGCGCTGGGCCAGTTCACGCCCATCATCCTCTTACGCCACGTCCTGCCGGCGATCATGGCGCCGATCATCGTGGTCGCCACCCTGAACGTCGCCACCGTCATCATCCTCGAGGCGTCGCTGTCGTTCCTCGGCTTCGGGGTGCAGCCGCCCACGGTCACCTGGGGCCGGATGCTGGCCGACGGCCGCAACTACGTGGCCACCGCCTGGTGGCTGGCCACCTTCCCCGGCGTCTTCATCACCTTCCTGTGCCTGTCGCTCATCTTCCTCGGAGACCGACTGCGCGACGTGCTCGACCCGCGCCTCCGCGGCCGCTGAACGGACGCCACGCCGACACGCCAGGGAACGGGCGCCGCGGGTTTCGCGGCGCCCATCTCAGCTCATCGCCCGATCGGGAGCGATGCGGTTCGTCGGCTCAGTTCACCGGCTTCGCGTCGAACATCCACAGGTACTCGTCCGGCCGCGGCGACCACTCGATGGCGTTCGTCACGCCCGCCATGTTCTCGAGCTGGAACAGGTGGATGTAGACCCGCTCGTCGGCCACGATGGTGAAGATCTCGCGGAACAGCTCCGCCCGGCGAGCGTCGTCCATCTCGGAAAGCGCCTGGGCGTAGATCTCATCGAAGCTTGGGTCGCACCACTGGGACATCATGGCGTAGGAGCCGTCGCACATGACCGCGTTGTAAGTTAGCGCCGCGTCGCCGAGGGAGTTCCCCAGACCGATCAGCGCCATGTGCCGCACGGCGTCGACCTGCGTCCAGACGCGGCTCAGGTATGCGCTCCACTCGAGGATCTCCAGGGTGGTGTTGATCCCCACCGCCTCCAGCATCACACTGGTGAGTTCGGCGATCTCCGTGTCGAGCGGGTAGCGGCCCGCCGGGCCCTGGATGTGGATCGTCAGCTCGCCCGGACCGTAACCGGCCTCGGCGAGCAGCTCCACGGCGCGCTCGGGGTCGTAGAGGTAGGTGTCGTGGAACTCCATCGGCGCGGCCGTGATGCCGGGGCTCGCGCGGCCGCGCACCGGGGCGCCCAGGCCGTCGAACAGCGCGTCGACGAGGAGCTGGTTGTCGATGGCGTACTCGATCGCCTCGCGCACCCGCACGTCGCTGGTGCCTTCCCCCTGGGTGTTCATGATGAACATCATCACGCGCGGGGTGGGCCAGGGCTCGATGCGGACGTTCGCAGCCGATTCGACGCGCGACTTGTCCGCCGGTGGGATGTTGGTGGCGATCTGCACCCCGCCGGTGATCAGTTCGGCCACGCGGGTGGAGGCCTCGGGGATGGTGCGGTGGATCAGGCGATCCCACACCGGCCGGCCGCGCCAGTGGTCGTCGAACGCCTCCATGACGATGCGTTCGTCACGCCGCCACTCGGTCACCTTGAACGGACCGGTGCCCACGGGCAGGTGCTCGCTGATGTTCTCCCAGCCACCGATGGCCTCGATGTGGTGCTTGGCCAGGATCCCCGACCCGATGCGGCTCAGTCGGCTGAGGAGCACCGGCTCGGGCGCGTGCGTGTGGATGATGATCTCGTAGGGGCCGACGATCTCCACCTCGCGGATCTGGCGGTACTGGCCGTACTCCTGCAGCGACGAGTCGGTAGCGACCCGCTCCAGGGTGAACTTGACGTCCTCGGCCGTGAAGGTCTCGCCGTCGTGCCACAGCACGCCCTCGCGCAACAGGAAGCGCATCGACAGGTCGTCGATCCGCTCCCACGAGGTGGCCAGCGCGGGCTGAAGTACGCCGTCGGCGTCCTTGAACACCAGGTAGTCGAAGATGTTGACGTGGATGGCCTCGATGGCCGTCGTGTTGTGGTCGTGGATGTCCCAGCCCTCGTGGTCGATGCCCTGCGCGATGACGAGCTCGCCCGCGGACTGCGCCGCGGCCAAGCTCAGCCAGCCGGTGGCCGTGACCGCCAGAACCAGCGCACCCAGGAACCTCAGATGTCGTCTCATGCGATCCTCCACGTGTCCGTCCTACGCATCCACGGGCGACAGCACCGGCGGTGCGCCCCTTCGGCGCACACGTCCGACGATGTCCCTACGGCCCCGTCGACGGTTCACGGTAGCCGTCCGCACGCGCGCCGGTCAACCGCGCGCGTTCACGCCGTCGCTCCATTATCGGGGCGGGCCCCTCGCAGGGCGGTGGTAGCGTGCGGCCGTCGACCGAACCCGCTTCCGGGAGGACCCATGGACCTGAGCGCCGCCCACGACCTGCGCCCCGACCTCGTCGCCTGGCGCCGGCACCTGCATGCCCGCCCCGAGCTCGCGTACCAGGAGCACGCCACCGCCGCCTTCGTGCGCGAGCGCCTCGAGTTCCTGGGCCTGCACCCGTCGCCGCCCCTGGCCGGCGGCACCGGCCTCACCTGCCTGATCGCGGGCGACGCCGACGGTCCCACCGTCGCCCTGCGCGCCGACATGGACGCGCTGCCGATCCAGGAGGCGACCGGCGCCGACTACGCCTCCACCGTGCCCGGCGTCGCCCACCTCTGCGGCCACGATGCCCACACGACGATGCTGCTCGGCGCCGCGGCACTGCTCGCCCGGCGGCGCCCCGAACGGGGCCACGTCAAGCTGCTCTTCCAACCCGCCGAAGAGGGCGGCGCCGGCGCCGCGCGCATGATCGAGGACGGCGCTCTCGAGGCCCCCACCGTGTCCGCCATCTTCGGCCTCCACGTCGACCCGAACCAGAGCGTCGGCGCCCTGAGCGCCACGCCGGGCCCGGCCACCGCCGCCAGCGACGGGCTCGACATCGAGGTCATCGGCGAGGGTGGTCACGCCGCGAGGCCCCACCAGGCGATCGACGCGATCGCCGTGGCCGCCCAGGTGGTCGTCGCCATCCAGCAGCTGGTCAGCCGCCACACCGACCCGCTCCAGCCCCTGGTGATCACCCTCGGGAAGATCGAGGGCGGCTTTGCCCGCAACGTCATCGCGCCCAGCGTGCGCCTCGAGGGGACGGTCCGCTCGTTCGACCCGGCCCTGCGCGAACGGCTGCCCTCGTTGCTCGAGCGCACGGTCGCGGGCGTCACACAGGCCTTCGGCGCGCGCCACGAACTGACCTACCGCCTCGGCTACCCGTCGCTGCGCAACGATGCGGCGCTCATCCCGACGCTCTCGGACGTCGTCGGCAAGCTGCTCGGCGAGGACCGCCTCGCCGCCGGCGGCCCGTCGATGGGCGGCGAGGACTTCGCGTACTACGCCGAGCGGGTGCCCGGGCTCATGGCACGTCTCGGCGTCCGCAACGAGGCCCGCGGCCTCGTGCACCCGCTGCACCACCCCCGCTTCGACCTCGACGAGGACGCCCTGCCACTCGGGGCCGCCGTCCTGGCGGGCTTCGCCCGCAGCTACCTGGCCACCCGCTGACGGCCCGCGCCGGCGCGGGCGGCGGGACTCGGTATGCTCCCCGCCATGAGCGACCACGCCGACCCCAGCGCGGGCGCAAGCCTCCTCGACGGGCTCGCCGCACGCCTCCGTCCCGACCAGATCGACACGTCCCCGAGCGCGCTCGACCTGCACGCCCGCGGCGAGTCCTGGGACGCCATCCACACGCCGGCCGTCGTCGTCTACCCCGAGTCGACCGAGGACGTTCGTCGCGTGATGGCGCTCGCCCAACAGACCCGCACGCCCGTCACCCCCGTCGCCGTCAACTCCAGCCTAGGGGGCCACACGATCCCGATCCTCGGCGGCATCTCGCTCGATCTCACACGCATGGACCGCATCGTCGAGATCGCCGCCGAGGACTTCCTCGCCGTGGTCCAGCCCGCCGTCACCTACCCGCGCCTGAACGAGGCGCTACGCGCGACCGGCCTGTTCTTCCCGGTGGACCCCGGCGCCGAGGCCAGCCTCGGCGGGATGGCGTCGACCAACGCGTCGGGCACGCTGGCCGTCCGCTACGGCGTGACCCGCGACCTCCTGCTCGGGCTCGAGGTGGTCACGCCCAGCGGCCGGGTGATCCGCACCGGCGGCCGCGCCCCCAAGTCCTCGTCCGGCTATGCGCTCACCCAGCTCTTCTGCGGGGCCGAGGGGACGCTCGGCGTGATCACCGAACTCACCGTGCGCCTCGTCCCACGCCCGGAGGCCGTCATGGGCGCACGGGCGGCCTTCGCCGACGTCCGCGGCTGCGTCGGTTTCGTCACCGACGTCATCCAGTCGGGCATGCCGGTCGCCCGCTGCGAACTCGTCGATGCCGCCACCATCGACGCGATCCGGCAGCACCTGGGCCTCGAACTCCCTCCCCTCCCCACCGTGTTCCTCGAGTTCCACGGCGACGGCGCCTCCGTGCGTTCCGCCAGCGAGCTAGCGCTCGCGCTGGCGGAGGAACACGGGGCCAGCGAGGCGGCGAGCGCGACCGATCCGGAGGCGCTGTCGGCCCTGTGGCGCGCGCGCCACCAGGCCTACTACGCCACCGTCGCCGTCAACCCGGGGATGGCCAACGTCATCACCGACCTCGCCGTGCCCGTGTCGCGGCTCGCGGAGGTGATCGAGAGCTCGCTCGCCGCTGCCGAGCGGACCGGCGCGCCCACCTACCTCATCGGCCACGTGGGCGACGGCAACTTCCACCTCAACCTGTTCTTCCCTGCCGACGACGCCGCCGCCCGCGCCCGCGTGGAGGCCGCCTACGGCGAGATGGTCGAGCTCGCCCTCGCCGCCGGCGGCACCAGCACCGGCGAACACGGCGTCGGCCTGCGCAAGCTCCCCTACGTCCGCGCCGAGCACGGCGACGCCGTCGACCTCATGTGGGCGATCAAGGACGCGCTGGATCCTGGGGGGATCATGAACCCGGGCAAGAAACTGCCTGCTCGTGGGGGCTGACTCCGTCAGCCCCCACGAGCAGGCTGCAGTTCGCCTTCGGCGAACTGCGCCTCAGTAGGAAGACCCGCGCCCAGAAAACCAACCGACGCCTTCCGCGAACTGCGCCTCAGTAGGAAGACCCGCGCCCAGAAAACCAACCGACGCCTTCCGCGAACTGCGCCTCCGCAACAGGAACCGCGCCCGAGCACGTAACGCTCACCTGCGGCGAACCCCGCCCGCGCTAGCGCTACCCTGAGGCATGGCGAAATGGGTGCCGTGGCTGTTGTGGGCGGGCCTGGCCATCCTGGTCGCGGGCGGCATCGCGACGTGGTGGGGACAGCGCCAGGCCGCCCATCTCGCCGCCCGGCTGCTGACGCAGGCCGCGGCCGAGCTACCGGCAGCCCCCCAAGTACCCGCGTGGCCCCTGGACGAGCCCGCGTCGCTTCGCCCCGACGCCGAGCCCTTCCCCTTCGACCCCGGCCGACCGACGCTGATCGTCCTCCTTCACGGGATGACGCCGAACCTCGAACTCGACGACGAGGTCGGCACCCACGCCTACACGCGGCGCTACTGGGGGTACCACTTCGTCCGGTCGCTGCTCGGCGACCCGCCGCGCGAAGCCGGCGAGCCGGCGCTGGACCCCGAGACCTGGCGGAGCCAGGCGCCCGCCAACGACGACCCCCGCCACGGGCTGCTGCTGCGCGCCGACGGCGACCTCGACCGGGCGGTGTTCGTGGACGCCCGCAACGGCGCCCGCGGCCTCGGCGAGCAGGTCGTCGCGGCGGCGGCGCAGATCGCGGCGGGCGTCGAGCGCTATCGCCAGGCGCTGGCGGCCGCCAGACCTGATGCCGACGAGACCGAGCTGGAGCCGCAGCTCGTCCTCGTCGCCCACAGCTTCGGCGGTCTGGTCGCTCGCTACCTGCTGACCAACCCCCCGCTCGACGGCGGCGCTTTCGGCACCGACGCGGCGACGCGGGCGCGCGCCGACGCGATCCGCGACCGCACCCTCTACCTCGTCACCCTCGGCACCCCGCACGAGGGGTCGGTAGCGGCCGACCGCGCGGTCCTGCTGGCCGGGGTCGACGAGCTGCTGCGCGAAGAGCTCGGGCGCCCGAACGCGTTCACCCGCCGCTGGCTCACGCCCCTCCTCGACGAGGGGGCTACGCTGCTGCGGCTCGAGGACCCGGTCACCGAACACCTGCGCACCGACGTGTGGGCCGCGCTCAACGACCCCGACGACGGCCTCCTCGCCGCCCACCGCGCCCGCCGCAACGACGGCAGCCCGGTGCCCGTCTACGCGCTGGCCGCGCGGAGCCCGGGCGGCCAGTTCTTCGTCGATCCGATGGTCAGCGACCGCATCGAGCTGGAGCTGGCGGCCTGGTACGCCGAGCGGCTGGACCTGGCGCCGGACGTCTATCGCGAGTTCCTCCTGCAGATGCTGCTCGCGGACCCGACCGTCCATGCGCTCGGTGTCACGGAGCGAGGCTGGGGCCGGGCGGCTGATCACCCCGCGCCGGACGAGGTGCTCGACCGCGTGACGCGCGTCCCGACGGCGCCCGAGCGGATCGTGTTCGGCCCAGAGGACGCCCGCGTGGCGATCGAGTTCGCCTCGCGCGTCGACTTCCTGCGGGGCCCGTACGCCGGCGAGGTCGAGACGCGCGGTTGGCTCGGCCGCCTCTGGTGCCTGGTGGTGCGCTGCGGCGAGGCGCCCGGCGTCATCGACACGGGCTCCGTCGCCGACGTCGACCTGAGCGACGTCGAGGCGCCGACCGTGAGCGTCGTGCGCGATCGCCTGCTCGGGCGCGAACCGCCGGGCGACGCGCCACCCATCGGGCAACCGGCGGGGCGCGTCGGCGACGGCGAGATCGATGCCGACGGGGCGGTGCCCGTGCACTCCGCGCTCGGGTACCTCCTCGGCGCGGACGACGGCCCTTACCTGGCGGCCGGCCGCGACTGGACGATCGGCGGCGAGACGCTGCCCGGCAGCTGGTACCGCCCCGACCTCGCCGACCCCGACGCCGAACTCCCGTGGACCTACCTCCACCACGTCGACCTGCAGTGGGCGCCCGAGGTGGCCGGCTGGATCGCGGCGGAACTGCTGGACGCCGCGGGGCCGGACCCCGCCGGCGAGGACCTGAGCGGCTGGCGCTGACGCTCGCCGGCGGGCATCGCGCCCAACGCTTGCGAGGCGCCACATCCCCCGCATCTGAGTCCCGACGACGCTCCGGAAGATCGGCGCCGCCCTCCGCCCGATGGTATGTTCAGGCGTCTGACAACCGAATCGCCACGAGACGCGACGTACCCCCACGACCTGAGGAGGTCCACCATGCATGTCCGTCCACTCAGGCTCTTCGTCCTGCTGGTGCTGCTGGCGTCGTTCGCCGCGGCCACCGCACAGGAATTCGATTGGCGGCGCTTCGAAGGCAGCGAGATCCGCTTCATGATGAACCGCCACCCGTTCACCAACTGGCTCGAGCCGCTGGTGCCCGAGTTCGAGGCGCTCACCGGCATCGAGGTCAACCTCGAGGTCTTCCCCGAGGACCAGTTCCGCCAGGTGCGGCTGCTCGAGGCCGGCAGCGGCGCGGCCACCCTCGACGGCTACATGATCATGCCCGGCCAGGTGAGCGCGCAGTACCTCGGCGCGGGCTGGGTGCGCTACATCGACGACCTGGTCGCCGATCCCAGCCTGACCATGCCCGACCTCGACCTCGCCGACTTCTTCGGCGGCGCCATCGGCACCTTCGAGGACGACGGCAGACTGTTCGGCCTGCCGCTGCAGATCGAGTCCAGCGTGCTGTTCTACCGCGAGGACCTCTTCGCGGCCGCCGGCCTCGAGGGCCCGCCCGAGACGACGGACGAGCTGATGGACTACGCGGCCCAGCTCTCCAGCGAGTTCGTCGCGGGCTTCGCCATGCGCGGCCGCGGCGCCGCGGCGACCAGCCAGACGGTGAACCTGCTGTACTCGTTCGGCGGCGAGTGGCTCGACGACGAGGGCAAGTCGGCCCTCGACTCGCCCGAGAGCATCGCGGCGCACGAGTTCTACGCCGAGCTCATGCGCAACTACGGCCCTCCCGGACCCGCCAACCTGCACTGGGCCGAGGTCACCAGCCTCTTCGCCCAGGGCCAGGCGGCGATGATCTTCGACGCCAACGTCTTCCGCCCGATCATGGAAGACCCGGCGCAGGCGATCGACGTCGTGCGCGAGAACACCCGCTACGCGCCGCTCCCCGCCGGCCCGGCCGGCAGCGTCCCCGGCGTGCTGGTGTGGGGCTTGAGCATCAACCACGCGAGCGAGAACCCCGAGGCCTCGTGGTACTTCATCCAGTGGGCGCTCTCGAAGGAGAACCAGGTTCGTCTGGCGCTCTTCGGCGTGCCCGCGGCCCGTGGCTCAGCGTGGGCCGACGAGGCGTTCCAGGAGCTCGCCCCGGCCGACTGGATCGAGGCTTCGATGACCTCGTTCGAGAACGGTCAGCCGTACTGGAACCCGCCCATCATCCCCGTCGCCGAGGTCCGCGACGCGTACGGTCAGGCGATCGTCGCCATCCTAGAGGGCCGCGACGTCGCGCCGGCGCTGGAGCGGGCGGCCGACGAGATGGACCGCATCGTCGAACGCACCCGCTGAGTCCAAGTCTCACGACCGGAGGGGCGGGCCCGACCCGCCCCTCTCCCCTCACCCCGACCGAACGCGCGGAGCCCCCTGGTGAAGACGGCCAGCAGTTGGATCGACCGCCACGCCCGCCTCCTGTTCCCGCTGCCGGCGATCCTCGCGATCGTCGTGCTCATCGTCGCGCCGGTCGTGACGAACTTCGTCCTCTCGCTCTACGACTACTTCGTCGGCGGCCGCGCCTTCTTCGTCGGCCTCGAGAACTACCAGCGCGCCGCGACCGATCCGCGCGTCTGGAACGGCATCAAGAACACCTTCTATTTCACCTTCACCGCCGTGCCGCTGCAGCTGCTCGTGGGCATGGGCATCGCGGTGCTCTTCAACCGTGACTTCCCCGGCAAGGGGCTCGCGCGCACGATCATCTTGCTGCCGATGGTGGCGACGCCCGTCGCCATCGCCCTCATCTGGGCGCTGATGTTCAACCCCAGCCTCGGCGTCATGAACTACTTCCTCGAGAGCCTGGGCCTCGAACGCTCCCTGTGGGTGGCCCAGTCGAACCTGGCCATCCCCTCGCTGGTGCTGGTCGACACCTGGCAGTGGTCGCCGATGATCGCCCTCATCCTGCTGGCCGCCATGCAGGGCGTGCCGGCCGAGCACTACGAGGCGGCGCGCATCGACGGGGCCAGCGGCTGGCAGTCGTTCTGGCACATCACGATCCCCGGCATCCGCTCGGCCATCGTCGTCGCGCTCATCCTGCGCGCGGTCGACGCGCTGAAGACCTTCGACATCATCTACGTCATCACCGAGGGTGGCCCGGGCACGGCCTCGGAGACGCTCAACGTGCTCGCCTTCAAGACCGGCTTCCAGTTCTTCCACGCCGGCTACGCGGCGACGCTGCTGATCTTCCTCATGTTCCTGGTGCTCGGCATCGCGGTCTTGCTCAACGCGGTACGGCGGCGGACGTGACCAGCTCGCCGTCTGCCCTGGCCGCCGCGCAGGCTGCGCGACGGGCCCGCCGCGTGAAGCTGGTCAAGACGATCGGCATCTACCTGCTGATCGCCGTCGTCCTGGCGATCATGCTCTTCCCCTTCTACTGGATGGTGCTCACCAGCCTGCGCAGCCAGGTCGACAACGTCAGTCGCGTCCCCGTGTGGTGGTTCACGCCCACCTGGGAGAACTACCAGAACGTCATCGCGCGCAACAACTTCCTCACCTTCACCTGGAACTCCTTCGTCGTCGCCGCGCTCTCCACCGGGATCGGCCTGGTGCTCGGCCTCCCCGCCGCCTACTCCATCGCGCGCTTCAAGCAGGAGGGACTGGCGGTCGCCATCCTCATCGCGCGCCTGACCCCCTACATCACCTACCTGGTGCCCTGGTACCTCGCGTTCCGCGCGCTGGGCCTGATCGACACCTTCCTCGCCCTGACGCTGACGCACCTCATCGTCGGCATGCCGCTGATCGTGTGGATCATGATCAGCTTCTTCGAAGGCGTGCCGCAGGACCTGGAGGAGGCCGCCTTCGTCGACGGCGCCACCCGCATCGGCGCGTTCATGCGGGTCATCCTGCCGCTGTCGACGCCGGGCATCGTCGCCGCCAGCATCCTGGCCTTCATCTTCAGTTGGAACCAGTTCCTGTTCAGCCTCGTGCTCTCCGGCCCCAACACCCGACCGGTGCCGGTGGCGGTGTTCAACTTCATCTCCTACGGGCAGATCGACTTCGGCGGGCTCGGCGCCGCCGCCGTGCTCATCACCCTGCCCGTCGTCATCCTGACGCTCATCATCCAGCGCTGGATCGTCACCGGCCTGACGATGGGCGCCGTGAAAGGTTGAACCGCATGCTCGCGCTGCGCAAGCTCGCCCTCGGCGAGACCCGACTCGTCCTGCAGGAGGTCCCCGAGCCCGAGGCTCGGCCCGGCCACGTCGTGCTCGCCGTCGCCGCCGCGGGCATCTGCGGCACCGACGTGCACATCCGCCGCGACGAGTACCGCTGCGAGCCGCCCGTCACGCTGGGGCACGAGATCGCCGGCACGATCGCCGCGATCGGTCTCGGCGTCGAGGGCTGGCGGATCGGCCAACGCGTCACCACCGAGACCTACTTCTCCGTCTGCGGCCGCTGCGAGCACTGCCGCACGGGCCGACCCAACCTGTGTGCCCAGCGGCGCTCCATCGGCTCGTTCGAGGACGGCGGCTTCGCGCCGCGCCTGCTGGTGCCCGCCACCAACCTGCACGCGCTCCCCGACGCGCTCGCCTTCCCCGAGGCCGCCCTCGTGGAGCCGCTCGCCTGCGTCGTGCGCGGCCTGCTCGAACTGAACCGGCTCGATGCCGGCGACCGGGTCGCGATCACGGGTCCGGGACCCATCGGCCTGCTCGCGCTGCAGGTCGCCAAGGCCGCGGGCACGCGCGCGGTCATGCTCGGCACCGCCGCCGACGCCGCCCGCCTGGAGTTGGCTGCGAAGCTCGGCGCCGACGGCGTCCTGACGGTCGAGGCCAGCGACGGGCTCGACGACGCCGTGCAAGACGCCCTCGGCGGCCAGGCCAACGTCGTGGTCGAGTGCTCCGGCGCCGCCCCCGCCGCCGGCCTGCTGCTGCGGCTGGTCAAGAAGGCGGGCCGCTTCGTCCAGGTCGGGCTCTACGGCCAGCCCATCGCGCTCGACATGGACCAGGTCTGCTACAAGGAGCTGCAGGTCAGCGGCAGCTTCGCCACCACCCCGAGCTCGTGGTACCGCGCGCTGGCGTTGGCGGGATCCGGCGCGGTCTCGCTGGCGGCCATCGTCGGCGCCACGTACCCCCTGCGCGACTGGGAGCAGGCCTTCGAGGCCGTCGAGGCGCGGGTGCCGGGGAAGGTCCTGCTGGTCCCCTGACCCGGGCCCGCGGACCGCGGCGCCGCCTCCATCACCCCTCACCCGGCAGCGGCAGCGATCCGCGCCGCAGCAACGCGGTGACCGTGTCGCGGTACCCGAGCGCGAGCGCCTGCGCCTCGAGCCTGGACCAGGTGTCGGGGTCGATCGCTGCGCGGAGCGGCGGCAGGTACCAGGCTTCGATCCCCTGCCGCACGCGGGCGTCCAGGCCCGGCGTGGCGATCGCCGCCAGGTAGCACGCGGCCGCGCGCAGCGGATCGCCGCGGCCGTGCCACGCTAGGCCGATCGCCTGCACCACCTCGAGCGTCTTGGGGGTCTCGCCGGCCTCGTCCAGCGCTCGCAGCGCCGCCCGCAGCGCACGGTCGGCCGCCGCGAAGTCGCCGGTCATGGTGGACGCCACGCCGATCCAGTACACCTCGATGTTGCGGCGCCGGCGTGCGCCCGCTGCCCGATGGCGGCGTTCGGCCAGCCGGAACGCGGCCAGCGCCGCGCCGAAGTCGCCGACCGCGTAGCTGCAGTAGCCCAGGTCGTGCAGCGCCTCGCCCTCCGCCAGCGCGTCGCCGACCTCACGCGCCAGCGCCAGGCAGCGCTCGAAGCCGGCGCGAGCGGCGGCGACGCGCGCGACGTAGGCCGGCGAAGGCGCCAGTGGCCCGCCGAAAGCGCGCGAGCGGCCCAGCGCGACCAGCGCGCGCAGGCGCAACACGGCGCCGCGGGCGAACGGATCGGCCGCCGTCCAACCGCCGCCGATGCCGTCCAGCACGGATTCGGCCTCGTCGTAGCGACCGAAATCGTAGAGCACCTCGGCCACCTGCCAGCCGGCGCGACCGGACGCCACGACGTCGCCGACGCGGTCCGCCAGCCACCGCCCCAGGCGCGCCCGCCGCAGCGCGCGGCGACGGCGCCCCACGCGGTTCTCGGCGGCCGCGAGCGCCGTGTGCAGGGCGGCCCGCACGCCCGGGTCGCGGGGGCGCCGCGCCAGGCAGCGCCCGAACAGCTCGATCGCCTCCGCATGCCGGCCGCGCACGTCCAGCAGCAGGGCCATCGGCTCGACGGCACCCGCGACCGCGTCGGGCTCGACGGCCCGCCAGGCCGCGTGCAGCTCGGGGAGGTCACGTACCCACCGCTCCACGCCGCCCGGACCGCTCGCCGCGCGCAACCCCGCCGCGCCGCGCCGCAACGCGCCCAGGTAGTGCCGCGCGTGGCGCGTGCGCGCCGCGTCCAGGGCCTCGGGACGGGCGTGACGGGCGAGGAAGCCACGGACGCGCGCGTGCATCGTCCAGCGATCCCCGCCTTCGGCCTGGAGCCAACCGGCACGCGCCCAGCCGGCGAGATCGGGCACGGTCGCGCCCGCGACCGCCGCCGCGGCGTGGCGGTCGAAGGCCGCCGCGAAGACGCTGCAGGTCACCAGCCGCTCGATCCGATCGGGGGCCATGCCCTCGATCGACGCCTCGAGCACGCGATCGAGGCTGCGGTGACGCTCGGGAAGCCCGAGCGCGGCATCGCCACCGATCGCATCGGGGCGCTCGCGGGCGATGCGCGCGATCTCGCCGAGCGAGAACGCGGGCAGCAGGCTGGCGGCCAGCACCAGGCCCAGCGGCAGGCCCTCGACCGCCGCCACCAGGTCGGCCAGCGGCGCGCGGTCCGCGGGCGCGAGCGCATAGCGGGCGTCCGCTCGCCGCGCGGCGTCGACGAACAGCCGCGCGGCCGGCGCGGCGCGCCAGCCCCGACCGGTGGGCACCCCCAGCCCCGCGAGCCGGACGCCGACCTCGCCGGCGACGCCCACCGGTTCACGGCTCGTCAGCAGGCACCGGCCCGCGGGCAACCCCGCCAACAGCCTCACCAGCAGGTCCGTGGCGCGGTGACGGGGCTCGATGCCGTCGAGCACCAGCAGCTGCCGCCGGCGCAGGAGGCGATCCCGGACCGCGTCGACGACCCGGTCCTCGCTGCCCCCCGTGACGCCGAGCGCGGCAGCCACCGCGAAGAGCACCCCCGCCTCGTCCGCCACCCCGTCCACGGGCGCCAGCACGACCGCTTCGTACCGATGCCGCACGCGGGCGGCCAACGCCGACGCGACGAGGCTCTTGCCCACGCCCCCGGGCCCGACGATCGACAGGGGCGAGGCCTCGGGAAGCAGCACGCTGAGTCGCTGCAGGTCCTCCTCGCGGCCGATCGGACGGGCGGACGCCACGAACGCGGGTGCGGGATCCGGGGCGGCGATGCGGGGCGCCTGCACGTGCCCGGACGACCCCCGGGCCTGCTCCGCGACGGCGGTCGTCGCCGGCGATGGCTCGACGCCGAGCTCGGCGCGCAGCACACGCCGACAGACGTCGTACTGGTCGAGCGCTGTCGCCGCGTCGCCACCCGCGAGGGCGATGCGCATCAACCGCCGGTGCGCGCGCTCGTCGAGCGGGTCCTCCTCGAGCAGGGTGCGCAGCCAGGCGACGGCCGCGTCGGGCTCGTGCGCGGCCTCCGCCGACTCGGCGAGCCGCCACAACGCCCGCAGGTAGAGGCCGCCGAGGCGCCCGCGCTCCTGCTCCAGCCAATCCTGGAAGCCAACCGCCGCCGGCAGGTCGAAGCCGGTCATGAAGACCTCGCGGTGGTGCCGCCCGCCCGCGGCCCGCCGCCAGGCCTCGGCCGCCTCCGCCAGCCGACCGTCCATGACGGCACGCTCGAAGCGGACGGCGTCGCAGCCGGCCGCCAAGGCGACGCGCTGCCGGCCTGCGGGGGCATCGAGCGCGTCGGCGTCGGGCAGCGATCGGCGCAGCTGGTGCAGCGCGACGCGCAGGTTGTGCCGCGCGCCGCCGCCCCACAGCAGTTCCGCGAGCTCCGCGCGCTCGGCGCCGCCACGCATCGCGACGTAGGCGGCCAGCGCGGTGAGCTTGGCCGGCAGGCGCACGGCGACAGCGCCACGTGAGAGCGCCGCAGACCCGAGCAGGACCACCTCGAGGACGTCCATCCCGAAACGCAACATAGCCCGCCGCGACGCGCCATTGATGGTCCGTTGATGGGTCGTGCGCGACATTGCGGTCGCATCGATGCATCGATCCAAGGAGCCCGAATGTGAAGCACGATGATCCGATCCTCCGACTCACGGTTCGCCCCGCCGCGATCGCGCTCGCGGCCACGCTCCTCCTGACGCTCGCCGCCTGCGGTGGCGGGGGCGGACCCGGCGGCGGTGGCACGGCCACCGGCACGCTCGACGTCGACGTCACCGGGCTGCCCGGCGGCACGGCGGCCGCCGTCGCGGTCACCGGTCCCGGCGGCTTCGCCGACGCGTTGTCCGGCAGCGAGGTACTCACCGACCTGACCGTCGGCACCTACGCGGTGGCGGCCCTGCCGGTCGACGCCCCCGTCCCGGCCGGCGCCACCTACGACCCCGTCGTGCCCAGCCAGAGCGCGGCCGTCGTCGCCGACACGACCACCGACGTCACCGTCGAATACGACCTGCACGAGTGCGTCATGTACGAGCCGACGCCGACGATCCCGGTCGACATCAGCGGCGCGTGGAACACGTCCGGTGAAGCCGGCCAGGTGGTCGAGACCATCACCGTGCCGGACGACGCCGGCGGCGGCTACGTCACCGTTCGGATCCAATCGGACACCGGTTCGATGCGATCACAGATCTTCGCCGAAGTAATCCCGGAAGCATCAGCCAGCATCAGCCTTCCTGGGCAATCGGTGACCGACCCCGCCATCGACCCGGACCCCAGCCTGGTGGAGGCGGTGTTCGAGGTCGCGCCGGAACGCGAGTACCGCCTCACGCTGCGCGGCCTCAATCGCATCGGTGCGAGCATCACCTACCCTCAGGCCTTCACCGCCAGCTGGTCGTTCACCAGCCGCGTCGACTGCTACGAGCCGAACGACACCCTCGCGACCGCCACCGCGATCCCGATGGAGAACCCGATCCACGCGACCTTCATCGCCGGGTTCCGCGACAGCAACTCGATCCCGGCCACCTCGGAACCCACGCTCGACTTCTACCGCTTCGAGCTGCACGCGCCGAGCGCCGTACGCATCACCCTGTCGGACGTCGCGGACGAGGTGCGTCCGCGCCTCATCGTGTACGACGAAGGCGGCAGCGCGGTCGGCTCCAGCGCCCTCGCGCCGGCCGCCGGTGCGAACGCCGTGTACGAGTCCGAAGGCGCCCTGCCCGCGGGCTGGTACCGAGTCCGCACGGACGTCGCACTGAGCCCCTCCGACTTCCGGCGTTCCAGCCTCACCAGCAACACCGACACGGAGATCCCCCCGCACTTCCTGCAGGACTACACGCTGGTGGTCGAAGCGCTCGACTGACCCGGCCAACCCCGCACGACGGCGCCCCGCCCCTCGGACCCCCGAGCGGCGGGGCGCTCGCGGTGCGACCGGCGACCGCCCGCCTGAGAGCCGACTGAGACCCCGCCGCTAACCTCCTCGCACGCCCGTTCGCACGCCCGGAACGGCGGAGGAGGAAACCGTGCCCACCCGCTCCCGGTGGACCCGCATGCCGCGCCTCGCGCGCCCTGCCCTCGCCCTCGCGCTCGCCGTCCTGCTGGCGGCGTGCTCCGGGGGGCCGCCCGGCAGCGGCAACCCGAACCCCAACCCGACGCCGACGGACGACCCCGTGGCCTCGGCGCTCGACGCCCTCGGCGTCGACACCACCCCCAGCCCGCGCCTGGCGCCCGACGGCAGCGAGCTCGGTGAGGACGACGCCCCGCTGGGCCCGTCCGCCTCGCTCGGCGAGCCCGAGGATTTCACCGACGAGAGCGCGGCGAACCCGCACATGGAGCTCGTCATCGCGAACCCGGACATCGCCGGCAGCACCCCGGTCGGCACCACCTTCGAGGTGCGCAAGCTCGTGAACGCCGCGGTCACGCCGGCCGGCACGATCGAGTACGGCTCCGAGACGGTCCTGGCCGATCTGAGCGACGGCAACGACTGGGCACTGCCGGACGGCAACGAGGGGAACCAGTTCCAGACGCTGCGCGCGGTGGCCGCGGGCGACCTCGACGGCGACGGCTTCGACGAGATCGCCGCGATCTTCGTCGACGAGAACGACAACGTCTTGAAACTGCGGGTGTTCGAGGACGCCGGCGACAGCTTCACCGCACGGACCTCCTCGCTCGCGTCCGGGGCGGACGTGCGCGGCGTCGCGCTGATCGCCTACGACGCGAACGGCGACGGGAGCGACGGCCTGGTGGCGGCGATCGCGTACGCCGACCGCGTCGAACTGATCGCCGTCAATGGAAGCGTGTCGACCTCGTTCGCCATCGACGCCTCCGCCACCATCACCCTCGATCAGCAGGTCGCCGGCTCGAGACTGTACGTGCGCACGTCCGCCGGCCAGCTCGACTACGACCCAGGGCTCGAGCTCGGCGTGGTCGTCAACGAGGTGACCGGCTCGTCGAGCGGCCTGAGCGGCCTGGCGACCTACCATCTCTTCGACGACGCCAACGCCGGTCGCGCGAACCTCCGTTCGGGCTCGGTGCAGGCGAACGTCACCGGCATCGTCGCCGCCGAAGCCGCCGACATCAAGCTCGCCGACGTCGACGGCGATGGGCTCGACGAGGTGATCCTCGCCGGCGCGACCGACCTCGCCTGGGGGTGCAGCGACAACGACTTCTCTGCGCTCATGATCGCGCTGGACGACGAGCCCAGCGACTTCACGCCACTCGGCGCGACGGTAGAGAGACTCCTCTACCGAAACTGCAGTTCCGCTGGCGGCGACTGGAGGCGCCTGTTCGTGTTCCTGGCCACCCCCGACCTCGACGGCGACGGCGTCCACGAGATCGTCGCGAACCAGCTCGTGTTCGACAACTTCGCCAACGCTGCTGCGTTCACGCGCCTCGCCAATGTCGAACTGCCGTCGGCCGCGTTCCTGGACAACAACACCGACCGTGGCCAGTACCTGAGTGTCGCGGCGATGGAGATGATCGCCGCCGACGTCACCGGCGACGGTCGCCAGAACGTGCTGCTCTACCACCAGAACCGGACCACGATGCCCGTCTGGGGCATCTCGGCGATCTCGTCGATCGGTGTGAACGGCTGGGCCCAGCTCGGCGAGGTCGCCATGCCGGGTACCTCGAACGGGCAGGGCACCGCGCGGCCCATCGTGGTGCCGGCCAACGTCGACGAGGACGGCCCGGTCCTGAAGTACGGTGCCGGCAGCTACGAACTCGTCTTCACGGAGCCGCTGATCATCGCCGCGATGGCCGCCCCGCCCTGCCAGGAGGGCATCGAGCAGAACCTCGGCGCCTGCGTCACGCGCTTCGGCCAGGGAACGAGCACCACGGTCGACGCCTCGCTCACGGTCACCGTCAAGGCGAGTGTGACCGCCGGTCTCGAGGCGGGCCTCAACGTGCCCATCATCGGCGAGATCGGCTCGGCCCGGGTGACCCAGACCGTGACCGCCGCGGCGAGCGCCTGGGCGGGCACCGCCTACACGGTGGAGAAGACCGTCACCTACACCTCGGGTTCGCTGGAGGAAGCGGTCGTCTTCACCTCGATCCCCTACGACGTCTACCGCTACGACATCGTCTCGCACCCCGACCCCGAGCTCGTCGGGAAGCAGGTCGTGATCCGCGTACCGCGCGAACCCGTGACGATGATCGCCGAGCGCACCTTCTTCAACGCTGCCCTGCCGAGCGACGCGACGCCGATCGGCGCCAACGTCTTCGACCACGAGCCGGGCGACGTGAGCAGCTACCCGAGCGCGAGCCGCAAGAACGCGCTCCGCTCGCAGTACGGCGGCTTCGCGGGCTTGGGCTTCATCGAGTTCGGCCCCACGGGCGTCGGCCAGGGCAGCGGCGACACCGAACTCCAGATCGCCGTGTCGAACGAGATCAGCGCCGGTGGCTCGCTGGGCATCGAGTACGAGAAGAACGTCGAGACGACGGCCTTCGGCGTGGTCGGTGGCTTCAGCGTCGGCTACGGCGCCGAAGCGGCGCTGTCGATCACCAGCGGCTCGCAGACGACCTACACGGGCATCGTGGGCAGCATCTCCGCGAGCGATTTCGCCGAGAACGCTTACGCCTGGGGGATCTTCACCTACGTGCAGGGCCTCGGCGGCCAGGAGTTCAAGGTGATCAACTACTGGGTCGAGTGAACGGGTCGACGCCGGGAAGCGGGCGCTGACCCACCCCGACGCGGCCGCAACGGCCGAACCCTCCTCTCGCCCGACCGCGGGCCGGTGGCACCCGCCACCGGCCCGCCCACGGAGGTCCCGTATCATGCCGCGTGGAAGACACGCTGGCCCTCCTCGGCGTGCCGCGCCGACGCGGCCCCGACGGCGACGTGCTCCTGCCGCCGGGGCAGGCGACCCAGCTGGCCACCCTGCTCGCGGTCCGCGGCGACTGGGTGGCGCGCGACGACCTCGTCGCCACCTTCTGGCCGGACGCGGAGCCCAGGCGTGCCCGCCACAACCTCAGCCAGCTCCTCTACGCCATGCGCCGCAGCGCCTGGGGCCACGACATCGAGGCCGAGGCGGCCCGCGTCCGCTGGCCGGTCCCGTGCGACGTCGCCGGCTTCCGGCAAGCGGCCGGCGACGGCGACTGGGCACGGGCGACCGAGCTCTACGCCGGCGAGCTGCTCGAGGGCACCGGACCTTCCACCTCACCCGCCTTCGACGCCTGGCTCCTGACCGAGCGGGAGGACCTGCGCGAGAGCTGGCGCGACGCGCTCTTCGGCCACGCGTCCGGCCTCGCCGCCGAGGCGCGTTGGCAGGAGGCCGCCCGCCTGCTGCGGCGGCTTCTCGCGGCCGACGAGCTGCTGGAGGAGGCCGTCCAGGGGTTGATCCGCTGCGAGGCGCGGGCGGGCCGCCGTGACGCCGCGCTGCAGGCCTTCGAGGCCTTCCGCGCGCGCCTCGCCGACGAGCTGTCCCTCGAGCCGCTCCCGGCCACGGCCCGCCTCGCCGACGCGGTCCGCTCGGGGGAGTTGGGCGAGGCCGCCAACGACCTCAGCCGCGCGGTGCTGATCGGTCCGCGGGACGCCGAGGCATTCAACGCCCGGGGCAATCTCCACCTGCGCCAGCGGAAGTTCGACGACGCGATCGCCGACTACAGCGAGGTGATCCGCCTGGTGCCGGAGAGTCCGACCGGCTATTTCAACCGCGGCGTGGCCTACGAGCGCAAGGGGGACCTGGAGACAGCGCTCGCCGACTTCACCAGGGTGATCGAGCTGGCGCCCGACGACGCGGGGGCCTATTACAACCGGGCCGTGGCGCGGCACCGGGCGGGCAAGCTGGACGCGGCCATCGACGACTACGGCCGGGCGATCCACTTCAACCCGGACGACGCCGAGGCGTAT
>CAZJUA010000135.1:0-2391 GCA_964549045.1 uncultured bacterium
GCCTTCGCGGCCTGGCGCTTCCGGTGGGACCCGTGAGGTAGGGCGGCCGCCTCCTCACTTCGCCCCCGTCGCCCCGCCCTCCCGCGCCAGCGCCTGCGCCAGGCGCGTCACGAACGCCACCAGCACGCCGACGCCGAGGAAGACGTAGACGATCGTGAAGACCTTGCCGGCGGCGGTGACCGGATGGAAGTCGCCGTAGCCGACCGTGGCGAGCGTCATCACGCTGAGGTAGAGGGCGTCGAGCGGCGCGAGGCGCTCCACGGTCGTGTAGAAGGCCGTGCCTGCGACCAGCAGCACGGCCGTCAGCGCCAGCGTCGAGCGGAAGAGCGGGTCGTCCCACGCGTGGGCGATCGCGCGGAAGAAGCGGGCCAGGGTGACGAGAAATGCGATCATGACGCTCCTCCTGCGGCATGGGGTGGGGCCGAGGATACCCGGGCGCGGGCGCCGGCATCGCGCGCATCGCGGCGTTCCCACGCGCTAACCTCCGTGCATGCCTGCCACCCCGATCGAGCAGACCGAAGCGCTGCGCGTCCTCGCGGTCGAGGATGCCTACGTCGCCGCCGAACTCGCCCGCGACGGGGCCGCACTGCACCGACTGGTCGACGACCGCTTCGTCTTCAACGCGGGTGACGGCACCACCTCCGACAAGCAGGCGCTGATCGAGGGCGTCCTGGCGATGAACATGGTCGGGCAGACGATCAGCGAGCGCTCCGTGCTCGTCGAGGACCACGTCGCCCTCGTCTTCGGCACGACGGAGATGCGGTTCGCCGCCCCCGGTGAGCCCGAGACCCAGTCCCGGCTCAGGTACACGTCGACCTACGTCCGCCGCGAGGGCTCGTGGCGCCTGCTGGCGCTCCAGATGCAGCGGCGCGCGCCGTGACCCGGCGCGCAGGCCGGATGGGGCGATCGGGCTGAGCGAGCGCGTCGCCCGTGCGGTCGCCGCCCTGCTCGGCGGCGAGGCCGTCCGCGCCGAGCCGCTCGGCGGCGGCTGCCTGGAGCAGGTCAACCGCGTGACGCTGCGCGACGGCCGCCGGGCGGTGGCGAAGGGCGGGCCGGCGCCGCGCGTCGAGGCGGCCATGCTCGACGCGATGCGCGCCGCGGGGGCGCCGGCACCGACCGTGTTGGCGGTCGACGATGCGCTGCTGGTCATGGAGGAGCGCCCGCGGCGGGGCGTGCTCGCCGACGCCTGGGGCGACCTGGGGCGCGTGCTCGCCACGCTGCACGCGTCCGAGGGCGATCGCTACGGCTGGCATGCCGACTACGCCTATGGCCCCGTCGCCCTCCCCAACGCCCCGACCGACGACTGGCCCGCGTTCTGGGCGGAACGCCGACTGCTGGCCCACGCCGACGCGCTGCCGGCCGATCTCGCGCGCCGCTTGGCCGCGCTGGCCGCCGAGCTCCCGTCGCGGCTGCCGGCGCACCCGCGGCCCTCGCTGCTGCACGGCGACCTGTGGGGCGGCAACGTGCTGGTCGACGGCGACCGCGTGAGCGCCCTCATCGACCCGGCCTGCTACCGCGGCCACGCCGAGGTCGACCTGGCCATGCTCACCCTGTTCGACCGACCCGACGCCCCCTTCTTCGACGCCTACCCGGTCGCGGCGGACTGGCGCGAGCGGAGCCCGATCTACCAGCTGTGGCCTGCGATCGTGCACCTGTTGCTGTTCGGGGGTTCCTACCGGGGAATGGTGGAGCGGCTGCTGCGGGAGGCCGGGGGCTGAGGGCCGGTTCGCAGGGCGTTGAGCCAGGCATCGACAGGCCGTACATTGGACGCATGGGACCCACCGTCGACGACATCCGCCGTACCGTCGCGCTCCCCATGGCGCGTCGTGGTGTCGTCCGCGCAAGCGTCTTTGGGTCGTTCGCTCGTGGCGATGCAACGGAATCCAGCGACATCGACTTCCTGGTGGAGTTCGAACCGGGCCGGACGCTGTTGGATCTCTCGGGTCTTCGTCTGGACCTGTGCGAAGCCTTCGGACGCGACGTCGACGTGGCGACACCCGGCTCGCTTCACCCGCAGTTGCGTGAACGGGTCCTTCGGGAACTCGTTGCCATCCTATGAGGCGAAGCGTCGAAGCGGTGCACCCGCGCCACAGCCGCTGAGCGAGGCCGGGTTACCCTCCTGAGCACCGCGAACCGGGCGCACGCGCGCCCCAAGGGGGTCCCCGCATGCACATCCTCGTCCTAGGCGGCACGCGTTTCGTAGGTCTGCACGTGGTGGAGGCGGCCCTGGCCGCCGGCCACCGGGTCGACGTCTTCTCCCGCGGCAGCTCGCCGATCCCGCCCGGCACGCGCCACCTGCAGGGCGACCGCGACGGCGACCTGTCCGGGCTCGACGGCGAATGGGACGCGGTCGTCGACGTCAGCGCCTACCTCCCGCGGCAGGTCCGCGCG
>CAZJUA010000136.1:0-1721 GCA_964549045.1 uncultured bacterium
GCACGGCGACATCCTCTTCGGCTACGGCCTGCTGGCGCTGCCGTTCGCGGCGCTGTTGTTCCGCCGCGACGCCACGCTGTGGCGCTGGGCGTGGGGCACGTACCTCGCGTTCGCCGCCCTGCAGGCGCTGCTGGTGGCCGGCCTGTGGCTGGCCGAGCGCGCCGGCGAGCCCCTCGACGCCATGGGCGGACCGACCGCGCTGGTCGACGTCCTTCGCGACGGCACCTACCTCGCGTCGATCCCCGCCCGCATCGAGGTGTGGGCCGCGACCTTCCCTTCCAGCATGGTGCTGCAGGGCGGCTACGCCTTCGCCATGTTCCTGCTCGGCCTCGTCGCCGCCCGCGCTCACGCGCTGCGCGTCGGCGGCCCGCTCGGGCCGCGACGCCTCATGGCCTGGGGCTTCGGCCTCGGCCTGCCCATCCAGGCGCTCACCGCCTGGGCGGCGATCGCCAACGAGCTGGGCGGCGTCTACAGCGAGACCGTCGCGGTGGGCGCCATCGCGCTCAACCTCACCACCGCGCCGCTGCTCTCCGCCGGCTACGTCGGCGCCATCCTGCACCTCCTGGAGCGGCGCCCCTCGTGGATCGCCTGGATGCGCCATCCCGGCCGCATGTCACTCACCACCTACCTCCTGCAATCGGCGGTGCTGGCGACGGTCTTCGGGCCGTGGGGCCTCGGCCTCTTCCAGCGCCTCGACTACGGCGTCGCCGTGCTCGTCGCGGCTGTGACCTACCTCGCGCTGGCGGGCCTCGCGCGGCTCGTCCTCGGGCGCTTCCGGCAGGGGCCGATGGAGTGGGTCATGAGCGAGTGGACGAAACGGTGGGCGCGGGGGTGGGGGGGCGGCGGTCCGTTGGCGTGAGCCGATCCTGCGCGCGGTCGGCGTGTCGGTCCGCCCCTCGGATTGCGCTCGGTCCCGCGACCGCCTACCATTCGTGCGAGGAGGGAAGCATGGCGACCACCCCTGACGGTGCCGGGAACGGACCGGACGCGCGGCTGGCGCGCGTCACCCCGCGCGACGCCAACCGCCTGGTCGACCGCCTCCTTCGCTACGGCCTACGCGGCCATGGGCGCCTCGACGGCAGCCGGGCGTTCGCGGGCAAGTACGCGTCGGACCCCAGGTTCGCGAGCAACGACGCACGGGTCCGCGCGATGATCCGATCGCACACGCTGATGAACTTCGGCACGGGGTTCGTCACCGGCCTCGGCGGGCTCGTCACGCTCCCGGTGTCGCTCCCGGCGGCCATGACGGCGTCGTGGGTGATCCACACGCGGCTGTCGGGCGCGATCGCGACGCTACACGGGCACGACATCGACGACGAGCGCGTCCAGACGTTCGTCGTGCTCACCCTGCTCGGCGACTCCGGGAAGAACGTCCTGCGCAACGCCGGCATCACCGTCGCCAACCGGATGGCCTTGCGCAGCGTCGAAGCGATCCCCGCCCGCCTCATCGCGGAGATCAACAAGCGCGTGGGGATGCGCCTGATCACGAAGGCCGGCGAACGCGGCGTCGTCAACTTGGCGAAGGCCGTGCCGGTGGCCGGAGGCGTCGTGGGTGGCGGCATCGACGCGCTGTACTGCAACGCGGTCGGCCGGCGCGCTCATGCGGTGTTCCGACCCGAGAGGCCGGCCGCGGGGTGACGGCGGCAAACGGCGACCTCCGCGTCGGCTTCGGCACGGGGTCAGCCTGTGCTTCAATCCGCGCCGATGCCACCCATCCGGAT
>CAZJUA010000137.1:0-4431 GCA_964549045.1 uncultured bacterium
CCAGCGGAACGGCTTCACGGTTCGATCGTATGACAGCGTGTGCCGTTTGTCCATACAGTCGGGCGTCCTGCGCCCAGCATGCCGCCGCGAACGACGCGACGCGGCCGCCACCTCATCCTCTGCCGATGCTCATACGGCACGTGCCTCCAACCCGTCCCCAACCCCACGGCCACCGCAGCCCGAACCCGGACCGAACCGTCAGCGCACGTCGGAACCGGAGCGCGGGTCCCCGCTCGCCTCGACCAAGAACTCCAGCGCCTCGCGTGGCGACAGGACCACGGTGCCGCCGAAGCGGCGTCCGAACAGCGGCCCGAAGTGCCTGCGGTCGCCCGTGACCAGGACGTTCGCCCGGCACCCGACGGCCGCGGCCAGGATGGGGCGGTCCTTGGCGGGGAGCGGCACGTCGATCCGCTCGACCAGCCGCGCGTCGGCCTCCACGACGATGCCCACCCCGGCGATCAGGCGCTCCCCACGATCCACGGAATCGGGCGCCTTGACCCGGAGGTTGCGCGTGACCTCGGCGACGACGAAGGCCGAGGTCACGAGTTCGCACGCCCCGGCGTCCGCGAACGCGAACAGGCTGGAGGCGGCGCCCTCGGGGCTCAGCGCAGCGCTGAAGAGCACGTTGGCATCGAGGAACAGTCGCATCGACCCTCAACCGCGCCGGAGCGCCGCCAACGCCGTCTCGACGCGCGCCGCCAGCTCGGGCGTCAACTCGTCCTCTTCCAGGAACGCCGCGATGCGCGCGTCGTCGTACAGCTCGATCGGAGCGACGCCGGCGGGCCGAAGGACGATGGCCCCGTCCTCGGTCGTGTCCACGATGAGCCACTGCTCCCCCTCGAGGTGCAACGCGTCCAGCACCGCCTTGGGGATGGAGACCTGCCCCTTCTTCCCGAGCTTGACGACGTTCACGTCGTCCAGCCTAGCAGGTTCCGGCCCTCCGGAATCCGGACTCCCGAATCGTTGGCTTCGTACCCCGCGGATGTGGTTCCTCGTCATCTCTGGAGCGTAGCGGCACCGCGTGCGTCGATGTCGCCGCCCTCGGCACAGGCCCCACGGTGCGCGGCATCGATGGCGGCTGAGCGCGGGGTTCAGCGGGTCGCTGCCTTCCGCCAGTACTCGACACTGCGGTCTCGACCCAGCACCTTCTCCGGCCTGAGCGGTCCGAACTACGGGCGCTCAGGATCGCGCCGGCGCCCCCGTTCGACCTCACCGACGCGCGTCTCGAGTTGGTCGAGGAACAGCGAGTGGGCGTACAGCCTCCAACCGTGGACGACGGGCGGAGCGTCATCTGCGCCGGTCATCCCTCATCCGCGTCGAGCGGGGCGTCGAGGTCGTCCTCGACGCCGGCGGACAACTCGCGCCCGCGGTCGATAACGTCGACGGGGATCGCACGGACCCGCTGCGGGTGTTGGAGGGCGTCGGCCTCGATGAAGTCGAGGAACGCCGCGACCATGAGATCGCGCTGCTCGACCGAGACCCGCGAGATGACGACGGTGCCGTCACCGCGCAGGGAGAACCGAACCTTGTCACTCGAGCTCAAGTTCAGCGCTCGGCGAATGGAACGCGGGATCGTGGTCTGGCCGCGACTCGTGAGCGTGCTCTCGACGCTCAAGACCTCTTTCGCTTTGCGCGCGCAAGGGGTCGCCATGGCGTCGCTCCTTCCACGTCAGGGTCATGCGTTTGCACTACCTTCGTCAAACCGGGTCGGCCGGCTGGACCTCCCCGCGTCGGGCATCGCGCCGCAGCGTTTTGGCACGGGCCTCGCGCAGCGCCTGCATGACGAACGCGTCCAGATCCATGCCGGCCGCCGCGGCCCAGTCGTCGACCTCCCGCGGGAGCGCCACGAGGAGCCGCACGCGGTCGTCGCTGACCTGGACGGCGTCGTCGCCCTGGCGGACGGCGACCATCAGCTCCGCGTCGAGCTCGCCAAGATAGCGCACGATGCTCTCGATCTTGTGGTCGCCGACGCGCTCGAGCTTAGCGATCGCGGGCTGGTTGACCCCAAGGCGGTCCGCGAGCTCCTTCTGGGTGAGGCCGACGCTTGCGCGCACCGTCTGCATGGCCAGGGCGAGCTCGAGACGCAAGCGGGTGAGCCGCGCGCCGGCCTCGAACTCCGCGCTCTTGGGTGCGCTGGTGACATGGTTGGCGGGGCGCTCGCTCATGAGCATCCGCCCTTCATGTTCAGGTAGCGGTCGTCGGCCCGCGCGATGTCCGTGCGGGGCAGCCTCTGCGTCTTCTTCGCGAACGCCGTCAAGAAGACGGCGACGTCGTTGCATACGACGAACAGGAAGCGTGGGTTGTTGCGGGCGCTGGTGATCTTGAGTTCGATCAAGGGCCCCTTGGCCGTCTTCACCTTCTCCGTCGTCGGGGTGGCCTCTCCATCGACGTGCGTCACGCTGAGGAGCCTCCTGGCGCCATGCCGGTCGATGAAGCCGAGGACCGCGCTGAGCGCGCTTGAGGTCACGCAGCACGGGTTCGCTCCTGTACTTCAGTATTCTGTGCACGGAATGCCAACCGGCTCGATGGCCCACATTCAACCGACCGGGCGCGCTGCCTCAGATTCCGAGGCACGGCCCAGGCTCTCGCGCTGCGCTCACGTGGGCGGACCCGTCCAAGTGATCGTGCTGGCGCCGGAACGATGGGCGATCGGTTGGCTGCATGACTCGATCGTGCCCCCGCACGTTCGTAGGACGCGCGAAACCTCGGCCGCTGCCGAGCGGGGCTGGGCCATGCGCCGCCATCGTGGGCCGATCGACGGGAACCGCGGCAGCCTTGCGGCGCGCATGGGGACGCCCCAGGCCGGCACGGACACCGTCGTCTTCGCCGCCAGTCCTACGCCGATCCCATCATGCCGACCCACGGATACCGCGCGGCCGCCTGCCACCTGCGCCTCACCGCGCTCCCACTAGCTCGCAGCGCTCGGCGTCACGTGCACGGCGGCGAGCGCATCACCGCCGTACCGCTTTGCCATCTCCGATCGCTCAGCCCTCGCGCCAGTCCTCGACGCCCAACCCGGCGACGCGCCGGAACTCCCGCGCGTTGCCCGTCACCACCACGCGCGCCTCGGAGAGCGCATGGGCCGCGATCCACAGGTCGTTGGGCCCGATGGGGGTCCCTGCGCGTTCGAGGGCGCGACGCACCTCGCCGTACGCCCGGGCCGCCCGCTCGTCGAGCGGCAGGACCGGGAGGCGCGCGAGCAGTTCGTCCACGCGCTCGACCAGCGCCGCGCAGCCCGACCTGGCTGCGCCGAACCGCAGCTCGCCCGCGACGATCGGTGAGGTCGCCAAGGCCCCCGCGCCGACCGTGGCAGCGTGCCCCGCGACCGCGCCCGCCGGGTCGCGGACCAGCCACGAGAGCGTGTCGGTGTCGAGCAGGTAGCGGGTCACGTCACACGACGGGCTCGTCGAGCGGTAGGAGGTCGTCGTCGCCGACGTCGGGGAACGGGACGTCCAGCGGCCCGAGGGTCGCCAACCACGGGAGCAGCCCCTCGCGCGGCACCGGGACGAGGGTGATCACACCGTCCTCGCGGCGCAGCAGTGCTTCGTCGGCCTCGAGCTCCCACTCGCGCGGAATCCGCACCGCCTGGTTGCGACCGTTGCGGAACAGATGGACGCGACGCTCCTCGGGCATGGCGATCGCCTCCTCCCTTCGACGACAGTATATGCCGCGGCCTATGCCACGTCGGCCAGGCCGCCGCTCATCGCTCGCGCACCCCGCCGCGCAGCCACGCCCAGAACCCCCGGGGCGACAAGATCGGCAGCGTTGCGCCCGCCGCGGCGGCCGGCGCGGCCGCCAGGAGCGCCGCGTCGCCGGTCACGAGCACGTCGGCACGCCCCGCCACGGCCGTCGCGACCACCCACGCATCGTCCGGATCGGACACCACCAGAGGGTCCGGTTCGAGCGGCCGAGGCACCGGATCCGGCGTGCCGAGCGCCGCGAGGACCGCGGCGATCTGGGCCTCGGGGAGCGACAGCTTCGCGCGCAACGCCCGCTCGAGCTCGCCGAAGAGCACCTCACCGACGACCAGCTCGTGGTCCGCGAGCACGGCGCGGAGCACGTCGGCGCAGAGTCCCCGGGTGGCGAAAGCGGCGAACAGGACGTTGGTGTCGAGACAGACCCGCACGCGCCCTCAGGTGACGTCGCGGAAGACGTCGTCGTCGGTCAGGTACCCGCGCGCCTCCGCGAACGGCAGCACCGCGCGTCGCGCCTGCTCGAAGCGCAGCACCGCCACCCGGCGCCGCAACGCCTCGCGGACGATCTCGCTGCGCGACTGGCCCGTGGCCGTCGCCAGGGCGTCGAGGTCGCGCTCGAGCTCCGGGTCCAAGCGCAGCGTCAGCACCGACGTCTTCATGTATGACACTGTATCACATATGGGCATGGGCGGCGACCTCCATGGCCATCCTCACGGACGGCGATCCAGTCGATCGC
>CAZJUA010000138.1:0-6364 GCA_964549045.1 uncultured bacterium
CGCAGGGCGCCCGCTTCGCGCTGCGGGCCCGCCAGTGGGGCCACGCGGCGCACGCGGTGGTCGCGTTGGTGCCGCCCGCCACCGGCGCGCCCCTGCCGCTCCCGGCGCTGGTGCCGCCGCCGTTGGCGGCCTGGACCTTCGGCCCCGAGGGCGGCGTCCTGCCGAACGAGGCGCTCGACGGCGCCGTCGCCGTCACCATCCCGCAGGACCCGGCGCTCGAGTCGCACAACCTGGCGGTGGCCGTGGGCGTGGCGCTCTACGCCCGCGCCGCCGCCGCGTCCCCAGGAGGGACCGCATGAAGCTGCCGCTGCCGCAACGGATCGCGTACGGAGCCTCCGACATGGGGGCGTCGCTGACCTTCGTGGCGATCAACACCTGGCTGCTGTACGCGCTGGTCAACGTGGCCGGCGTGCCGCCGCTGTGGGCCGGCGCCGTCTTCGTCGCGGGCCGCCTGGTCGACGCGTTCACGGACCCGATCATGGGCGTGCTCGGCGACCGCTGGCGCGACACCGTCGGCCGCCTGCCGTTCCTCCGCTGGGGCGCCTTGCCGCTCGCCGTCACCTTCGCCGCCGTCTGGTGGGCGCCCGACCTGGGGCCCGGGGGCGCGGTGGCCTACGCCCTCGTCACCTTCGTCCTCTTCGGCATCGCCTACACGGTGGTGCAGGTGCCGACGATGGCGCTGACGCCCGAGCTCGCCCCGGACTACGACGAGCGCACGGCCCTGACCGGCTGGCGCATCGGCTTCGGCGTCGTCGCCTCGATGCTCGCCGTCGCGGCCCCGCCCATGGTGGTGCTGGCCGTCGTCGGCGGCGGCGACCTGGCGGCCGCCGGGCCCGCCGGCTGGCGCGTGCTCGGGGTGGTGTTCGGCCTCGTCGCGGCCCTCGCCTACCTGACGACGGCCACCGTCGTGCGCGAGCCCGTACGCCCGCCGAAGCCGCCAGGGCCCGTGGTCCACGCGCCCTGGTGGACCGCCTTCCGCGCCCCGGGCTACGCGTCGGTGTGGACGCTGTTCCTGCTGGTGACGCTCGGCATCATGACCCTCAACTCGATGCTGCCGTTCTTCCTCGAGTCGGCGCTGGCGCTGCCGGGCGAGGCACAGACGCTGGTGCTGGGCACCCTGTTCGGCGTCGCGGTCCTCAGCTTCCCGCTGTGGGGCACGCTCAGCGCCCGCCTCGGCAAGCGCGGGGCGCTGACGGCCGGCCTGGTGCTGCTCGCCGGCGCGACGCTGACGCTGGTGAACGTCGCCCCGCCGGGCGAGGTCGGCCCGCTGCTGCTGGCGCTGACGGCGCTCGCCGGCGTCGGTTTGGCGGCCGTGATGATGCTGCCGTGGGCGATGCTGCCCGACGTCGTCGAGTTCGACGCCCTGGCCCACGGCGAGCGGCGCGAGGGCCTGCTGTACGCGCTGTTCACGTTCGGCCAGAAGGCGGCCGGCTCGCTCGGGGTGTTCGCCAACGCGCTGGCGGCGGCCTGGTTCGGGTACGTGCAGGGCTCGGCCCTGCAGGCCCCCGAGACCGTCGCCGGCATCCGCCTCATGACCGGCCCGGTGGCCGCGGGGATCTTCCTGGTCGCCGCCGCCTGGGTGTGGACCTACCCGATCACCCGCGAGCGGCACGCGGCGGCGCAGGCGGCGCTGGCGGCCGCTGCGGGCAAGGCGCCGTCCGCGGGGTAGCATCGGGGCGCATGCGCGAACTGCTGTACGAAGCCGCCAAACACTACCGCCGCGGGAAGTCGCTCGCGGAGCGGGGCGACACGCGGGGCGCCGGGGTCGCCTTCGAGGAGGCGCTGCGCGAGCTGCAGGCCGTCCGCCCGCAGCGGATGCGCGACGTCCTGCTCGCGCAGGTCTACCTGTCGCGCCACCAGCTCGACCCCGACGCCGCCGAAGCCGCCGCCGACCTGAGGCTCGGCTACGCCTACGCCCGTACCACCGCCGAGCCGAACGTGCGCGCGATCGCCGAACGCCTGTGGGCGGAGGCCGTGGCCAGCGGGCGGCATCGCGCCCCCGCCCGCGCCGCGGCGGCCGTCCGCCGCGACCGCAAGCCGCGTGAGGACGGCGATGGCCAGGGCCAGCGCGAGGGGCGCGGGCGCGGCGGGCGCAGCAAGCGGCGCGGCGGCAAGGGCGCGGGCGGCGAGCGGCGCTGAAGCGGCCTACACTGACGCCATGCCCCTCCACCGCCTCCTCCCCCTCGCCCGGCAACGGCGCCAGGCGTTCCTCGATCTGCTGCAGCGGCTCGTCGAGGTCGAGTCGCCGACCCGCGACGAGGCCGCCTGCGACCGCATGGCCGATCTCCTCTTCGCGACGCTCGCGGCCGACGGTTGGCGCGTGGAGCGCGACCCGCGAAGCGGCGCCGGCGACGTCCTCGCCGCCACGCTGCCCGGCACCGGCGACGGTCCGGCCACGCTCGTCCTCGCGCACTACGACACCGTCTGGCCCCTCGGCACGCTGAGCGAGATGCCGTGGCGCGTCGACGATGCAGAGGACCGCGCGTACGGGCCGGGCACCCTCGACATGAAGGCCGGGATCGCCGGCACGCTGCTCGCGGCCCGCTGGCTGCGCGAGCTCGGCGTCACGCCGCCCGGCCCCGTCACCCTGCTGATCACCTCGGACGAGGAGGTGGGCTCGGCGGCCAGCCGCGAGCGCATCGAGGCCGAGGCGCGCGGCCACGACCGGGTCCTGGTGGTCGAGGGCGCCCGTGACGACGGCGCGCTCAAGGTCGGGCGCAAGGGCGTGGCGGGCGTCCACCTCGAGTTCACGGGCATCCCCGCCCATGCCGGGAACTACCCCGACCAGGGAGCGAGCGCCCTGATCGAACTGGCGCACATGGCGCTCTTCGTCCGCACGCTCGACGACCGTGCCGCCGGCACCACGGCGCACCCCACCGTCGCGCGGGCGGGCGGCGCCGTGAACGTGATCACGGAACACGCCCGGCTCGACGTGGACGTCCGCGTGCTGCGCCAGGACGAGGCCGAGCGCATCGACGGCGCCCTGCGCGGCTGGCGGCCGCGCGACCCGCGGGTGACGGTCACCGTGCACGGCGGCCTCAACCGGCCCCCGATGGAGCCGACCCCCGCCAACCTGGCCCTGTTCGACGAGGCCCGCCGCGTCGCGTCCAGCTGGGGTCTGGAGCTGGATTCCGCCGTCGTCGGCGGTGGCTCCGACGGCAACTTCACCTCCGCCCTGGGGGTCCCGACGCTCGACGGCCTCGGTGCCTGCGGTGCGGGCGCGCACGCGCGGGGCGAGCACGTGCGCATCGGCGACACGCTGACGCGCGTGGCACTGCTGGCCGCGCTGCTGGGCGGCCTGGCGCCGGCGTGATCGGGTCCCTCCTGGCGGCCACCGCGGGCCTGCTGCTCGCCTCCGCCCTGCCGCCATCCGGCTGGTGGCCGCTGCTGGCCGCGCTGGCGATCCCGTTCGCCCTCGCGGCCCGCGCCGAGACCGTCCGCGAGGCCTTCTGGGTGGGGGCGGCCTTCGCGCTCGGCTTCTTCACGATCTACGTCGCGTGGCTGCCGCTGAGCTTCGCCGAGCCGGGCCTGCTGGGGCCCTGGTTCTGGGCGCTGCACCCGCTGCTCCTCGCCATCCTGGCGGCGACGTGGGGGCTCACGACGGCCGCCGCCCGCGCCCTCGGCGGGCGCGGGACCGGCACCCTGTGGCTGCTCGCGCCCCTGTGGGTGCTCGTCGAGGTGGTGCGCGCCAGCGGCTACTTCGCCTTCCCCTGGGGCACGCTCGGCTACGCCTGGGTGGACGCGCCGGTCGGCCAGCTGGCCGACGTCGTCGGCGTCCAGGGGCTGAGCCTGCTCATCACGGTCGTGGCGGCGCTGCTCGCGGCCCCCTGGGTGCCCAGCCCCGCGCGGCGGCGAGCCGGGCGGCCCCGGCGCGCCGTGGTGGCGCCCGTGGTCGCGGTCGCCCTGGTGGGCGCCGCGTGGCTGGCGGGCGCCGCCTCCTACGGCCGCCACGAGCTGCCGACCGACCACGGCGCCCTGCTCGTGCAGGGCAACGTCGACCCCTTCGGCCGCGCGACCAGCCAGTCGCAGGAGCTCGAGGTCCACCTCGAGCTCACCCGACTCGGGGTCGCCCGCATGGCGTCGCCGCCGGACCTCGTCGTGTGGCCCGAGGGGGCGGTGATCGGCTTCGAGCTCGAGGGCGCACGCGGCGCCGCGGCGCGCGAGGCGATCCAGGCGAGCGCGCCGGCGAGCGCGTTCCTGGTCGGCGGGCGCGCGCGGCTGCCGGGCGGGAGCAGCAACGCGGCCTTCTCGATCGCCGACGCCCAGCCGCTCGGGCGCTACGACAAGCACGTCCTCGTGCCCTTCGGCGAGCGCTGGCCGCTCATCGGGGTGGCGGAGGGGGCCTACCGTTGGGTCTTCGGGCTCCTGGGCCTGCCGCTGCTGGCCAACACCGTCCCCGGAACGGGGCCCGCCGCGCTCGACAGCGGCGCCGGGCGGCTCGGCGTCGGCATCTGCTACGAGTCCGTGTTCCCCACGATCACGGCGGCGATGGTGCGCGACGGCGCGGAGGTGCTCGTCATCATCACCAACGACGCGTGGTTCGCCCGCGGGGACGGCGCCCGCCAGCACCTCGACATGGGGCGCATGCGCGCCATCGAGACCCGTCGCTGGCTGCTGCGGGCCGGCAACGACGGCATCACGGCCGTGGTCGACCCCTACGGCCGGGTGGTGGCCGAAGTCGATCGCCGGGTCGCCGCCACCCTGGCGGCGCGCTTCGGCACCGACGACACGGTCACCTTCTACGCTCGCCACGCGGAGCGGCTCCCGTGGGCTCTGGCGGGCCTCTCGCTTCTCGGGCTGGCGATCGCGCGGCGGCCGCGCCGGTGACGGCAGCCCCGTCCGGCAGGGCGGTCGAGCGCCCGGGGGCGGCCCGCACCTGGACGCCCGCGCCCCGCGGGGCTATCATGCCCCCCCGATGAACCTCGTCCTCGTCGGCGGCGGCGAGATCGGCGCGCAGATCGCCGAGGCCCTCCACCGCAGCCACAACGTCACCGTGCTCGACGTCGACCGCGAACGCGAGGACGCCTTCCACGCGATGGACGTCCGCTTCGTGCGTGGCAACGGCGCCGACCCGGACGACCTGCGCGCGGCGGGCGCCGACAAGGCCGACGCGTTCGTCGCCTGCACCCTCAACGACGACATCAACGTGCTCTCCTGCCTGGCCGCCAAGGGGCTGGGCGCCAAGGAGACGATGGCCTTCGTCACCCGTCAGCGCTACGTGGACGCCTTCCGCCAGCGCGGCGCCATGCAGTCGATCGGCCTCTCGGTCGACCGCATCCTGTGGCCGCAGCGGACGCTGGCGCAGCAGATCGTCGACATCGTGCGGGTGCCGCGCGCGCTCGATACCGGCCACTTCGCCGCCGGGCGCATCACCATGGTCGAGTACCGCCTCGAGCGCGGCGACCCCTTCCTCGACCAGTCGCTGACCGAGGCGCGGCTGCCGGACGACGTGCTGGTGGTCGGCGCGATCCGCGAGGACGCGTTCTCCGTCCCCTCCGGGGCCACGCGGTTGCACGAGGGCGACAAGGTCGTGTTCATGGGCACGACGGAGGCCATGCGCCGTCTGGAGGCGCGCTTCACGCCGAGCCGGCGGCGCCTGCGCGTGGCGCTCATCGGCGGCGGCAACGTCGGCTTCATGGTGGCCGAGCAGCTGCAGGACCTGGGCGTCGACGTCACGATCGTCGAGAACGACGACGCCCGCGCCGACAAGCTCGCCGCGCTGCTCCCCAAGGTGCTCGTTCTCCGAGGCGACGGTGCCGACCTCGAGCTGCTCGAGCAGGAGCGGCTGGAGGATGCCGACGTCATGGTGGCCGTCACCAGCGACGACGCCACCAACCTGCTCGTGTCGCTGCTCGCCAAGCAGCTCGGTATCCCCAAGGTGATCACCCGCGTGGGCCGCACCCGCAACCGGCGGCTGTTCGAGCGGGTCGGCATCGACGCCCCCCTGACGCCCCGGACGGCGGCGGTGCAGGAGGTGCTCAACTGGCTGAAGATCGACGAGGTCGACCACCTCGCCACGATCGAGGACCGCGCCGAGGTCATGGAGGTCACCTACCCCTACGATGCCGCGCCCGGCGCGGTACGCACGCTGGGATCGCCGCCGAACAGCCTGATCGGGGCCATCCTGCGAAAGCAGAAGGTCCTGATCCCACGGGGCGACACCGTCATCCAGCCGGGTGACCACCTGTTCCTGATCACGACGCCCGACAACGTCGACAAGGTCGCGCACTGGCTGGAACGCCAGGAGCGCGGCCAAGAGGACTGACGCGGGCCGTGTCACCCCACCGAGCGCGCGGCCGCTTCGCGCCGTACGTCCTCGGTACCGCCCTGCTGGCGCTGGCGGCCGTGCTCGCCGCGTTCGCCG
>CAZJUA010000139.1:0-27134 GCA_964549045.1 uncultured bacterium
CGGTTGTCGTCGAACCACTCCGAGGCGCGGTCGGGGATGTTCTGCAGGTCGCCCGCGAGGAACACGGCGTCGACGCGACCGATCGTCTCCTCGACCTTCTGGAGGTTGGTGGGCGTCATCGGCATGAGCTGATGATCCGAGGTCAGCAGGATGCGCAGCGGCTGGCCGGGCGCTGGCAGAGGCGCGAGCGTGAAACCGCGACTGCTGACCTCGACACCGTCGTCGTCGACGCTGGTGACGAAGTACGGCACCCGTTCACCCTGCGCCAGGCCGGTGACGACCGCCTCGTGGCGCCAGACGTCGCGCGGCGTCCACGCCTGGTAGACCTGCCCGTTCTCCGTCTGCTCGCCGACGCGCGATGCCGCGTCCTCCGCTAGGCGGCTCATCTTCGTCGTCTCGGCGGCGACGGTGCGGGTCGCGCCCTCGCCGACGGTGACGAAGTGGCGCTGGCCGACGAACTCCGTGAACCAGACGACGTGGACGCCGTCCTCGGTGGGAAGCTGCAGGAAGGGGTCCGTGAGGAGACGAGGACCCGGGCCTTCGTCCGACGCGAGGACGACGGCGGTGAGGGCGAGGGTGAGAACGGCGACGAGCGTGGTGGATCGCATGTTCACCTCCGGGGCGATGGCGCACGGTGCGCCGCCGACTTGCGCAGGATACTCGCAACGTGTCAGCACGGAATCATTGGAACGTCACGGCTTCGCCATGGGCTGCATCGCCCACGTCATCCATGAGCGATGGCCCGCATGGAGTCGCGAACCCAACCACGACCCGCCTGCCGCCCGAGCAGCCCGCCACGCCACGAGCACCTGCGCCCACCCGGACGCGGGCTTGACGCGGGCCTCCTTCGATCGCTAGATTGGACTGACCGACCGGTCGGTCGGAACCTCGAGGAGGCCTCTTGACCCGCACGGAGCCCAGCGAAACCCGCGTCCACGCCATCCTCGACGCCGCGGCACGGGTCTTCGCCCGCGACGGCGTGGACGCCGCCAGCATGCTGGAGATCGCCCGTGCCGCGAAGCTCAGCAAGCCCGCGCTCTACCACTACTTCGCCGGCAAGGACGCGCTCGTCGCCGCCCTCGTGGCGCGGTTGTTCGAGGACGACGCAGAGACCCTGGCGCGCCTGCGCGCCTCCACCGCCCCGGCGGGCACGGTCTTGCGCACCTACGCCGCCGACCTCGCCGAGCTGCTCGGACGCCACGCCCATCTCGGGCCCGTGTTCGCCGAGTTCCATGCCCGGTCGGTCCGCGATCCCGCCTTGAAGGAGATCGTCGGCCGCGCGTACGAGCGCTACGTCGCCGCCTTCGAGGAGGTCGTGGCGCGCGGCGTCGCGACCGGCGAGCTCGATGACCGTACCGATCCAGCGGGCACCGCCTTCGCCTTCGTCGCCCTCGTCGAGGGCGCCGCCCTCGTGGCGCAAGCGACGGGCCGCGACCTGGCCACCGCCATCGGCGTGAGCGTCGCCGCCTTCGTCGAGGCCCTGAGTTCCTGAACGTTCGTCGCTCTCGAACCGACCGGTCGGTCGGTCCAATCAAGGAGGCCATCTTGCCACACGCCGTGAACCATCCTCCCCCTATCGACTGGCACGTGCCGCCGCCGAAGCGACCACTCGATCGGCTGGTGGGGCCGGGCGCCACCCCGGCCGAACTCGCGATCCAGTTCGTCCCCACCGTCGTCATCACGCTCGCCTGGCTGCTGCACGCCCACGCAACGGGCGCCGGCTGGTCTCTCCTCCAGACGCTCGTCGCGGCGCTGCTCGCCACCGACATGATCGGCGGGGTCGTCACCAACGCGACCGGCGCGGCCAAACGCTACTTCCACCGCCCTGGACAGGGGTTCGCACAGCACCTCGGCTTCGTCGCCCTGCACGCCGTGCAACCGCTCCTCCTGGTCACGCTCTTCGACGCCGGCAACGTCGCCTTCGCCGCCGGCAGCTTCGGGCTCGCGCTCGCCGGCGCGCTCGCCGTCCTCGCCGCGCCGCCCTACCTCCAGCGACCCGTCGCCAGCGCCTGCCTCGCCGCGGCCCTGTTCGTCGGCACGACGCTGCTGAGCGCGCCCGCGCACTTCGCGTGGTTCCTACCCGTCTACCTCGTCAAACTCCTGTGGAGCCACCTCGTGCGCGAGGAGCCCTACCGGCCGGCGGGCCGCCGCGAGGCCGCCCCATGACCCCACCCGACGACGAGCACCGGCCGGTCGCGCAACGAGCGCGCGGTCCGCGTCGACCATGGCGCGTCGCGGTCGCGGGAGCGACCGGGTACCTCGGCCGCTACCTCGTCGCCGGACTCGCCCGCGCCGGTCACGACGTGCGCGCCCTGGTGCGCGATCCGGCGGCGCTGGCCAGGGAAGGCAAGGCCTTCGCGCCGGCGATCGCCTTGCACGTCACCGACGTCCGCGTCGTCGACGTCACCGACGCAGCCAGCCTCGAAGGCGTCCTCGACGGCGCCGACGCGGTCGCGTCGTGCGTCGGCCACACGGGCGCCGGCGGCGCGACGAGCTGGAACGCGGTGGACGACACGGGCAACCGCAACCTGCTGCGCGAGGCACTCCGCGCCGACGTCGAGCGGTTCCTGTACGTCTCGGTGTTCGCGGGCGAGCACATGCGCGACCTCCCGATCGTCCGCGCCCACGAGGCCTTCGCGGCCGCGCTCGGCGAGGCTGCGGTCTCCTCCGTCGTGGTCCGGCCGACCGGCTTCTTCTCCGACATGGGCGGCGTCCTCCATCAGGCGCGTTCCGGCTGGATGCCGCTCGTCGGCCGGGGCGAGAAGCGCCTCAACCCGATCCACGGCGAGGACCTCGCGGCCGTCTGCGTGGCGGCGCTCCACGGCGACGAAGCGGAGGTCGACGTCGGCGGTCCACAGGCGTTCACCCACCGCGAGATCGTCGCGCTCGCCTTCGAGGTCCTGGGGCGACGGTCGCGCATCGTGACCGTGCCAGTACCGCTCGTGCGCGCCGTTCTCGCCGCCCTGCGACCGTTCGCACCCGGCCGGGTCGACCTCTGGCGCTTCTTCACGACCTCCGCCGAACACGACCTCATCGCGCCCCGCCACGGCCGGCGCACGCTGCGGGAGCACTTCGAGGAGCTCGCCGCGTGAGGTGCCTTACCGGCTCACGTACGACGTCGCCTCAGGACCGCGAGCCCCAGCGCCAACGCGCTGCCGCAGGCGGCGCCGACGACCGCCCGGCCGAACCCGACGACGCGAGGGATCTCCATCGGAACGGCGTCCCGAGGTAGATCAGCGGCACGATGACCAGCCCGGCCAGGCCGACCGTCCCCACGGCCGACCAACCCTTCCGGCGCGCCCGCGCGTCGCCATCCACGCCGCCTGCTCCGCTCACACCCGCAGCGAGCCCCTGAACCCCCGCGCGCCGTAGTACGAGTCGGCCCCATTGTGGTAGACGAATACCGCGCCGTAACGCCGGTCGCAGAACAACGCCCCGCCCAGGCGACGGACGTCCGGCGGCGTCGCGACCCAGCTCGACGTCGTGGTGTCGAAGTCACCCAGCTCCTGCAGCGCGCGGTACTGCGCCTCCGTCAGCAGCTCGATCCCGATCTCGCGCGCCATCCCGACCGCGCTGCCCGCAGGCGGGTTCTTCTTGCGGCCCGCCAGCGCCTCGGGGTCGAAGCAGAGGCTCCGCCGGCCCGCCGGGCTCTGCGCGGAGCAGTCCACGAAGACGATCTCGCCCGTGGCCTCGTCGCGCCCGGTCACGTCGGGCTCGCCACCCGTCGCCTCCATCCGCTCGAGCGCCGCCAACCTCTCGGGATGCGCCTCGAGCCGGGCGACGACGTCGTCCCACGCCACGCCCGGGTGGCGCACCATGTTCTCCTCGAAGCGCCGCTTCAGGACTTCGAGGAGCGCCTCGCCTCGCTTCGGACCTGCCCCATTCGTCGTCAAGACAGCACCTCCCACCGCGACCCGACGGCCACCGCCCAGGTCGGCGGCTGCCCCCCGTCACCGGCGTCCGGTCGCGCCGTCGCGGAGGCCGGCGGCACGGCCCCGGCAGCGTCGATCGCCTGGCGCCCAGCATAGGGCGGATCACCGCGCCGATTGGCCGCGAGCTCTCGGCCCGGCCGAGGTCGGCGAACCTCACAGCAGCTTCGCCCCCAACGGCACCGACCCCTCCGGCACGCACAGCACGACGCGCGACGCCTCGTCGTGGAAGCCCGTGACCAGGCACTCCGACACCACCGGGCCGATGCGCTTCGGCGGGAGGTTGACGACGCCGACGACCAGCTTGCCGACCAGTTCGTCGGGCGCGTAGAGGTCGGTGATCTGGGCGCTGGAGCGGCGGACGCCAATGGCCTCGCCGAAGTCCACCTCGAGCACGTAGGCGGGCCTGCGCGCCTCCGCGAAGACCTCCGCGCGCACGATCCTCCCCACGCGCAGCTCCACCTTCAGGAACTCGTCGAACGTGATCGGTTGCATGAACCTCCTCCTTCGGCACGCGGCGCGCGGTGCCCGCCTGGTGTAGCGTCGCATCCAGGCCGGCGAGGCGCGCGTCGAACGCGGTGCACACGCGCCGGCACGCGTCGCCCGCGCGGCCTCCGACCCCCGGCCGACCAAGGAGCGCCCCCATGGACACCACGATCTTCCGCGGCTGCATGCCCGCCCTGATGACGCCCGTCGCCGCCGACGGCGCGCCCGCCTACGACGTCCTGGTGCGCAAGGGGCGCGAGTTGATGGCCGCCGGCATGAGCGGCGTCGTCTACTGCGGCTCCATGGGCGAGTGGCCGCTGCTCTCGGACGCGCAGCGCCAGGAGGGCGTGCGGCGGCTGGTGGAGGCCGGCGTCCCCGTCGTCGTCGGCACCGGCGCGCAGAGCCCCGCCGCGGCCGCGGCCCACGCCGCCCACGCGCGCGAGGTCGGCGCCGCCGGCCTCATGGTGATCCCGCGGGTGCTGTCGCGCGGCACCTCCGAGCGCGCCCAGCGCGAGCACATCGCCCGCGTGCTGGACGCCGCCGCCGAGCTGCCGGCCGTGATCTACAACAGCCCCTACTACGGCTACGAGACCGGGCCCGCGCTGTTCTTCGAGCTGCGCCGCGACCACCCCAACCTCGTCGGCTTCAAGGAGTTCGGCGGCGCCGCCGCGCTCACCCGCGCGGCCGAGCACATCACCCACGCCGACGAAGAACTGCTGCTGCTCGTCGGCGTCGACACCCAGGTGTTCCACGGCTTCGTGCACTGCGGCGCCGCCGGCGCGATCACCGGGGTCGGCAACTGCCTCCCCACCGAGGTCCTGCGGCTGGTCGAGCTCGCGCGCCGCGCCGCCGCCGGCGACCCCGAGGCGACCCGCCTCGCGCGCGAGCTCGACGACGGGCTGCACGTGCTCTCGACCTTCGACGAGGGGCCCGACCTGGTGCTGCACTACAAGCGCCTGGCGGTCCTCCTGGGCGACGACGCCTACGCGCGGCCGGTCGATCCGGGCGACGCACTCGGCGCGAGCCAAGAACGGTTCGTCGAGGCGCAGCTGCAGCGTTTCCAGGCGTGGTGGCGGGCGTGGCCGGGGAGGGCGGACGGCGCGGACTGACCGCTTCCGGTGTGACGCCGCGCTCGCCCCCTTGACCCTCACGCCGCGTGAGGCCGCACACTGACCCCCATGGCAGAGCGACGGACCTACCTCGTGAGCGAGGTCGCCAGGATCGCGGGCGTCTCGGTGCGCGCGCTCCACCACTACGACGACATCGGGCTCCTCGTGCCCAGAGAGCGCACCGAGGCCGGCTACCGCGTCTACGACGAGGACGACCTCCTGCGCCTGCAGCAGATCCTGCTCGGCCGCGAGCTCGGACTCGCCCTCGAGGAGATCCGCCGCTCACTCGACGACCCGGGTTTCGACCACCGCCGGGCCCTGCTGGCGCAGCGGCGGCAACTCCAGACACGCGCACGGCGCGCGGACGAGATGATCCGCGCCGTCGACGCCGCCCTCGCGATGCTGGGGGACGGCTCAGGAGGCAGCATGGACGCCAAGCAGCTCTTCGACGGGTTCGATCCTGCCCAGCACGAGGCGGAGGTCCAGGATCGCTGGGGCGACACCGACGCCTACCGGGAGTCCGCCAGGCGCAGCCGGCGCTACGGGAAGGACGACTGGCGCCGGATCCAGGAGGAACAGGCGGCCATCTACGCCGATGCCGCCGCGGCCCTGCGGGCGGGGCACGCGCCCGACACCGCCGAGGCCATGGACGTCGCCGAGCGCCACCGGCAGTCCATCGAGCGCTGGTTCTACCCCTGCGGCCCCGCCATGCACACGAACCTGGCGGACCTGTGGGAGGCCGACGCCCGCTTCGCCGAGAGCATCGACGCGCACGCGGCCGGCCTCACGCCGTTCCTGGCCGCCGCCGTCCGGGCCAACGCGCAACGCCAGGGCGAATGAGCGGGGGGCGCGGGCCGGCCGTCCGGCACGCTCTACCGGACTACTTCTCGCGCTCGGACCCGCTGACGCCTTCGTCGTAGGCGGCCTTCGTCGCGTCCCAGGTGGAGGCCGCCCTCTCCTTGAACGACGCCCAAGCCTCCTCGCCCTTCTCGGCGAGGGCGGCCAGCGCGGACTTCCCCTCGTAGATCCTGCTCCGGAGGTCCGTCATCTGCTCGTCGAGCTTGAGCCGGGCGTCCGCGGAGGCGCCCCTGGCCTGCGCCTCGAGCTTGTCGAGCTCGGCGCGCCATTCGTCGATCTTGGCCTGCATCTTCTGCTTGCGGAGCTCCTGCTGATCCCTCTCGCTCATCGTCGGCTCCCTTCTCGGGGTCACGGTCGTGGCGGAGACCGGCATCCACACCGTACCATCGTTTCATCGGCAACGGATTCCCGTGGCGGCCGGACGTTCGGTTGCCGATGCGATCGGCAACCGAACGCGACCCCGCCACTCACTCCCGCTGCTGCCGCACCGGGACCGTCAGCTTGTGGTCCACCACCAAGTAGGTGCCCGCCGCCACGTAGTATTTGCCGGCGAGCCCGACGGTCTCGAGGTACGCGTCGGAGAGGAACGCGTCGCGGACGAAGGTCAGCGAACGGACCCTCACGCGGGCGTCCCGGTCGAAGCGCACGCTGAAGCCCCACTCGTAGGTCGACTCCTGCGTGACGATGCCGCCGAAGAGGTCGCCGATGCCGACGGCGCCGCCCTCGAGGATGATGCCGGTGCGCGCGTCGCCGATCGTCCGGTCCCGCGTGTTCAGCAGCGCCTGCGCCTGCTCCTCGTCGCCCTTGCAGGGGAAGATGCGGCACAACGCGCCGATCACGGCGTCGATGACCGTCCCGAGGCCGTCGGTGTTGATGTTGATCTTGGACTTGACGCCCGTGGACCCGCCGCCCGGCAGCTCGACCGACGTCTCCATCTCGATCTCCGCCTCGATGAACGGTGAGGGATCGCCGCTCGGAACCTGCGCCGCCGCTAGGCCGAGGCACGCCAGGCCGAGGATCGTCAGGATCAGCCGCGCGCGCGCTCGCTCGAACGTCCGCGTCCGGTCGAACGCGCGCGTTCGGTGGAACGCTGCCTTGGGCCATACGTCGTGGGCGGGCTCGTAGGGGTGGTGCATGGTTCGTCCTCCTCGTTTCGTGGTGGCGAGCGCACCCGGTCGGGTCGCGCCGCCGTCGGTGTCGTGTCCGTGCGCGGGTCGATCCCGCGCAGGCTGGGACGTCGGGCCGACGACGCGGACCTCGGAGGGCTCCGCGCGCGGCCGTACACGGTCACTCCGGCACGACCATGGCCTCCTCCACGTCCTCGAACGCGTTCTCGCCCACCTCGACCGACGCATCGCGGCCGATCTCGAGGCCGACCACGCTGCCACGTACCGTGTTGCCCGCGAAACGACCCGACCCCGCCTCGTCGAACCAGGCAGCGCGCTCGCCGTTCGCCTCGAGCACGTTCCCCAGCAGCGACGCCGTCGCCTCGCCGGCCACGACCAACCCGGTCCAGCCGTTGCCGACCACCCGGTTCGCGCTCGCCGTACCCAGCGAAACGTCGAGGTAGGCGATGCCGGTGCGCTCGTGGTCGATCACGTCGGCGTCGCGCACGATCAGCGTCGACCCCCCCGTGGCCACCAAGCCGGACCGGTTGCGGGCCACCGTCACGCCCTCGACGATGCCTCTCGCGTGGTCGGCGAGCGTGATCCCGAAGGCCACATGGTCGTCGATGCGTCCGCCGACGACCTCGACCAACGCGTAACCGTCGGCGAAGACCGCATCGGATGCGCCGCCGGTCATCACCACACCGCGCAACTCGATGCGCGCACCGTCACCGGCGTAGAAGCCGCCCTCGTTGCCCGCGAAGCGGCCCCCCTCCACGAGGAGGGTGGCCTGCTCGACCACGTAGGTATGCGCCCACGTCCCGATGGACTCGACCGTCGTGTCGACCAGCGTCACCCGAGCCGCGCCCGCGATCTCGAACGCGCCGCCCGGGTTGTCGTGGAACACGTCTCCACCCGACAAGGACAGCGATGCCTCGTCGCCCACGTACGCGACGGAGATCAGGCGATCGTCCTCGGCGACGCCGTTCTCCTCGAACAGGTTGCCGCCACCGGTCACGACCGCGCGATCGCGCGCAGCGACCGCGAAGCCCACGTGGTCTCGCACCTCCGTGGCGGTCATCGTCACCGACGCGTCGTCGAGTGCCACGATGCCCGCGCCGTTCCCCACCACGAGCGCACCCGCCACGTGCAGGATCGACCCATCGCGGACCTCGACCGCCGCGCGCTCGTGCCGACCGAGCCCGCCACCCAGGACGTCCGCCCTCGATGCGCCCGTGAGCACGAGGCCGCGCCCGAACGCGTCCGCGCCCTCCTCGGCGTCGGGCACGCCGACGGCGAGGCCGACGGCGACGTCGTCGAGCGTCAGGCGGGCGTCGTGGACCCAGACGACGTCGCCGGGGGCGTCGGCGTCGTACGCAAGGCGGAGGCCCACCAGATGGGCGTGCGCAGTTCCCTCCACGCGGAGGCCGAGCGGTGCGCCCTGGAGGTAGAGCGTCGCCGCAAGCGGCTCGACGCCGCGCAGCTCCACGTCCACGCCCACGAGCAGCGTCTCGGCGATCACGTAGTCGCCCGGTTCGACCGTCACGAGGCCGCCTGCGGCGACGGCCGCGAGCAGCTCGTCCACCGTCGCGACACGCACGCCACCGTCGCCCTGCGCGAAGCCCGGCCGAGGCAGCGCGAGGCACGCGAGGCCGAGCGAAACCACGAGGAGGGCGCGCACCGTCCGCAGGCCCATCAGCGCGCCTCCGTGACGTCTTGACCGTTGTCGGCGAACACGTTGTCGGCGCCCTGGGCGGTGCCCTGGTTCTCGAGGCGGACGCCGGACTCCGACCCCGCGATGGTGTTGCGCTCGAGCGTGCCCGTGGCGTTGCCCACCACCAGCACGCCGACGAGGCCGTTGCCGACCAGTTCGTTGTCCTCGAGGACGCCGCCCGTGTCGTCCGCGAGGGCCACCCCGTTGCGGGCGTTGCGCGCGATCTCGTTGCGCGCGAACACCGCGCGGGTGGTGCCGAGCAGCACGGCGCCGGAGTGGAGGTTGTCGGTGATGCGGTTCTCGGTGACCAAGGCCGTTGCGGCCGCGGTCATCCACAGCCCCATCTCGTTGCCGGTGACGGTGTTGTCGCTCATGTCGACGCTCGCCTCGCCATCGATCCACACGCCCCTCTGCGCGTGGCCCGCGATGGTGTTGCCGACGATCTCGACGCTGGCCGACTCCCCCACGGTCACGCCCGACGCGCCACCGTCGAGCAGCTCAGAGTCGTGGATGGCCGCTCGGGCGTTGCCGTGCACGAACACCGCGCCGTCGTTGCCGACGAAGCGGCTGCCCTGAACCGCCAGGCGGCCCTGGTCGCTGACGCGCGTGTGTCCGAACGCGCCGTTCTCCGTCACGGTCGTGCCCTCGACCACGAGCACCCCCGACGCGCGGACGTCGAACGCCCCACCGACGTTGCGGCGCACGGTGGCGTTCTGCACCGCCACACGCGCCTCGCCGGTGACGAACACGGCCGGCCAGCTCCGGCTCCCGTCCGCGAGCACACCACCGTTGGCCTCGAGCAGCATGCCGTCGATGACCACCTCGGCACTGCCGGAGGCCGCGATGCCGGACGTCGGGGCGCCCTGCAGCGCCCCACCCTCGAAGGTCGCTCGCGCGCGATCGACCACCCGGATCGCCTCGAGGAACTGCCCGCGCTCGACGTCCAGGAGACCGTTGCCGCCGAAACCGGTGGCGACGAAGGTGGCCTGCGCGCCGTCGATGAGCGCGATCGCCTGGGCGACCTGGTCCAGGAACGCGCTGTCTTGCACCTCGATCCGAGCCTCCTCGGCCGCGACGACCCCACGGACGTTGTCGACCACCTGCGACGCCACGAGGCGCAGCGAGCTCGACCCGAGCACCTGGATCGCGGCGTTCTCGTTGCGCGTGATCCGCGCGTCTTCGACGACGCCCTCGGATGCACCCTGCAGCACGAGCGCTGCCCCGTGTCCGCCCGGTCGCCAGGGGTCGGGCGTCGGGGCGGTGCCGCCCTTGGCGAAGCCGAGGTCGACGCCGCGCAGCGTGACGTGGCCGTGGCGCACCACGACGAGGTCGCCGGGCGTCTCGCCGGTCCACAGGAGGCGCAACCCCTCGAGGTGCAGCCGGGCTCCCTCACCAACGCGGACGGCGATCGGTCCGCCGGACGCCTCGATGATCACGTCGTCCGGACCGCCCCCGACGATGGACACCGTGCCCGCGACGTCGAGCGACGCATCGAGGACGTACGTGCCCGCCACGATCCGGTACTCGCCGCCGCTCGCGACGGCGGCGACGAGGTCGTCGACGCTCTCGATCGGTGTCTGGGCGGAGGCGCCGAACACCAGCAGCGCCAGCGCGATGGCGACGAACCTGACGCCAACCATCACCGCACGTCCTGCACCTGCTCGCCGACCTCGGCGAACACGTTCTCGGCCCCCTGCGCGACCGACGCGTCGGCAAGGAACACGCCCACGGGGCTGCGCGCGATGGTGTTCCCCCGCAGGTCGGCACGGCCACCGGCGGTCAGCACGACACCGGCTTGCTGATTGTCGACGAACTCGTTGCCGATGAGGGTCGCGAGCGCCTCGCCGCTGACGAAGACGCCGACGCGGTTCCCGACCACCTGCGAGGTGTTCATCTCGAGCGCAGACGAGCCGTCGACCCAGACGCCGTCCTCGGCGTTGCCGGCGATGAGGCTGTTCATGACGGAGGCCGCGCCCTCCGCGGCGATCACCAAGCCGTGGCCGGCGCTTCCCGACACCTCGGACGCCATGAGCCCGAGCGTCGCAGCGCCGCCCGCGAGCAGCGCCCCGTCGTTGCCCGCGAACGTGCTCTCCTGGACGATCGCCGTCGCGGAGCCGAGGATGCTCGTGTGGGACCAGCCCCCGTTGCCCTCGACGCGAACCCCGCGCATGACCAGGGCGGCGTTCTCCTCGATGCTCATGGCGCCGCCGGCGTTGCCGAGCAGGGCGCCGTCCTCGATGGTGAGCCGCGCGTTCCCCCCGACCTGCAGGGCCCGCCAGGGCCGGTCGATCCCCTCGTAGTGCCCGCCGACGCCTTCGATCGTCACGCCGCGCAGGCCCACCTGGGCGGCGCCGGCGATCACGATGCCCGTGCCGGGCATGTCGCGCATGACGCCGCCGGTGAAGGTCACGTTCGCCGTCCCACCGATCACGGCGCCGGGCCAGTACGCCTCGCGCTCGAAGTCCACGACGCCGTTGTCGAGGAACGCCACGTCCTGGAACGACGCCACGAGGTCAGGCGCATCGAGCACGAGACCGTGCGCGTAGTGGCCGCTGACGGTGCCGCCGCGCACGTCGATGCGCACGTCGCTGCCGACCGCGACGAGGCCGCGGTAGTTGGCGACCAGGGTCGGTTCGTCCAACTCGACGCGCGCGCCGGAGCGCGCCTCGATCCCGGCCAGCTGGTTCTGCGCCACGCGCAGGTCGTGGCCGACGAGGGTCGCGCCGTCGATCAGCGCCACGCCGCTGCCATGGCCGTTCTCGCGGCCCGCCATCGGCGGATCGCTCGGTTCGGCCAGCCGCGCGAAGCCGACGTCGACTTCGCGCAGCGTGAGGCGAGCCGCGCTGACGACGATCAGGTCGGCGCCGACGTCACCGCCGTACACGAGGCGCAGCGCCTCGATCGTCACGTCCACGTCGCCCTCGATCCGCACCGCCACCGGCGCTCCGTTGACTTCGACGTGCACGCTGTCGCGTCCGAGCCCTACCAGTTCGAGGTCGTGGCGCACGACCACCGGCTCCGTCAACGCGTACTCGCCCGGCATGACGCCGTACCTGCCGCCCGTCTCGAGCGCGGCGACGAGGTCGGCGGTCGAGTCGACGATCTCGACCTGCGCCGCGGCCAGGGTCGTCAGCGCAGCGGCGAGGAGCAGTGCCAGGGTGCGCCCGACCCCACTCACGGGGCGACCGGCCCGTACGTGCCCTCGAACCCGACCGCGACCGCGAACGCGTCCGCGAGCGACATGCGCGGCAGCCACACGTCGGAGTCGACGTCGAGGTCGCTCCCCCGGACGTTCCAGCCGAAGAACCCGCGCACGGTGTTCGCCCACGACTCGACCACCTCGACCTCTTCCTCCGCGGCGTTGCGGTCGATCACGTTGCGGGCACCGTAGAAGGCGCCCCACTCCGGCGAGACGTCGTACTCGAGCTCGTAACGCACGTTGCCGAAGGCGTCGTAGACCTCGAGCGCCCAATCGGCGATGTTCTCCAGGTCGATGATCGTGTCGAACTCCTGGTAATCGCCCTGGGCATTGGCCACGAAGACGTTGTCCAGCAGTACCAGGTCGCTGGCGCGGCGGGCGTTGTCGATCCCGAAGGCATCGTTGAAGGCGAAGATGCTGTTGCTCATCTCGACGGCGATGCGGCCCTCGAGCAGGATGGCCGAGCCGCCGAAGCTGCCGAAGGCGCTGTGCTTCTGGGTGAACACGGCGGCGTTGTGCGCGAAGCGGTAGCGAGGGAAGTCGTTCGGGTCGTCGGCCGCGATGGCGGTGGCGAGGTGGAAGCCCGCGCCGGTGTTGTTGACGGCGACCGAGTGCTCGATCGTGACGTCGGCGGCCGCGCCGGGGAAGAAGGCGAAGGCGCCCTGGGTGGGGGCGGCATTGGTGACGATCACGTGCCGGACGACGATCGTGCTGTCCACGCCGGTGCGGATGAGCAGGCCGCCGGCCTCGGGCGTCGGCGTGTGCGACGGGGTGCCCTGGCGGATGATGCGGCTCCCCGCCTCGTCGGGGTAGTAGTTGCGCGGGCCGTGATCGATGACGACGCCGTCGACCACCACCGTGTGCTCGGTCGGCTCGCCGCGGGCCTGCATGAGCCGCGTGGCGAAGTCGCTGGTGTCGATCGTCAGGCGCGGGTCGGTGGTGAAGTTCTGGGCGTTGTGGACGCCGGTGAGCAGCGTGACGTGCGCGCCCCACGGGTCGCGGCCCGAGAAGTCCGGGGCGAACCCGCCGTAGATCTCGACCGGCACCGTGATGCGGTCCGCGCCGCTGTCGGCGCGGCCGTTGAACGTGCCGCCCGTGATGCACACGACGTCCCCGGGCTCGAGGTCGGCGGCGATGTTGCCGAGGTCGCGGGCGGGGCGCTCGAGCGTGGCGACGCGGCCGCTGCCCGCCTCGCTGACGTACTTGGTGCACTCCTGGGCCAGCGCGGGCGCGCCGAAGAGCAGCGCGGCGGCCAGCGTCACGGCGGCACGGCGGATGCGTGGGTCGTGCATGGTGTCCTCTTCCCGCCCCGGGCGCGGGGCTAGGCCGGGTCAGGGGCGTTCGTCGGCGGGCGCCTGTGTGGCGTTCACCGTCTCGTCGATGAACGCCCAGGCGGCCACCCAGGTCTCGAAGCGCAGCACCTCGAGCGTGTGCAGGTCCTGGACCTCCACGCGGGTGGCGCTTCGCGACCGGGTGAACCGGATGAGGTAGCTCCCGACGAGCCGCTCCGTGGCCATGCGGACCACCCTAGTGAGGCGGCGTTGCACCCGCGTTTCATTTTCTCGTCGAAGCATCGTGGCTCGGCGTCGCGGGGTGCCGCGACGCCGGCGGCCGGACGGCTTCAGCCCGCGAGCAGCAGCCGGGCCACCAGGGGCGCGAGGCGCTCCGGGTCGGGCGCCGGGGCGCGGTCGGCGTCGGGCCGCAACGAGCGCGCCCGTTCGAGGACGCTGGGCGGCGCGACGGGGTGCCGCAGGACGGCGTCGATCGCCGCGCTCGCCAGCTCCTGCCTGCCGGTGGCGTCGAGGGCCGCGGCGTACGACACCAGCACCTGCAGCGTGCGCGGCAGCGCCTCGGCGTCGTGCGCGATGCGCAGGGCCGGGAGGTAGTAGGCGTCGGCGCGCTCGGGGGCGCCGCGCCGCACCTGCAGGTCGCCGAGGTTCTTGAGGGTGACGATCTGGCCGAGCGTGTCGCCGACCGCCTCCTTGATCGCCAGGCTCTCGCGCCCCATCGCCTCGGCCTCGTCGAGGCGCCCGAGCGTGCCGTAGAGCACGAGCAGGTTGTTCTTCACCGACGATACGCCCCGCGGGTACGCCAGCCGCTCGTACACCTCCAGGCTGCGCTCGTACCGGCGGGCGGCCTCCTCGGCGTCGCCGCGCGCGTCGGCGATGTAGCCGAGGTTGTTGAGCGCGGTCGCCCGTGAGAGCTCGTCGCCGACGCGTTCGAACAGCGAGACGCAGCGCACGAAGCGCGCCTCGGCCGCGTCGAACCGCTCCTGCATCGCCTCCATGCTGCCGAGCGAGTTGAGCACGTTGGCGAGCTCCGCCTCGTCGCCCACTGCCTCGAAGGCGGCGGCCGCGCGCTCGTACACCGCCTCCGCGCGTTCGAACTCGCCCTGCAGCTGCAAGACGTCGCCGAGGCAGCGCTCGGCCCGACCCGCGAGCGCTCCGCGGCGCGCCTCGCGGGCGCGTCCGGCGGCGGCCTCCGCGAACGCGCGGGCCTCGCCGAGCTCGCCGCGCTCGCGGGCGGTGGTCGCGGCGGCGACCTCGACGGTGGCGACCAGCGCCTGCGCGTCGATCCCCGCGGCGGGATCGAGCCGCTCGAGCGAGACCCGGCACAGCTCGCCGCCGCGGCGGTAGTGGCCGAAGAGGTCGTAGTAGTCGAAGAGCGGCTTGGCGACGTCGAGCGCCCGCGCGCATGCGCCCTCCTCGAGCAGCCGCAGCCACGCGCGCTCGAGGTTGGCGAGGTCGGGCGCCAGCGCGAGCAGCGCCTCGCTGGCGCCGACCTCGGGGCCCGCGTCCACCTCGGCGAGCCGGCCGGCGTAGTGCTCGGCGTGGGCGTCGAGTGCCGCCGCCTCCAGGAGTGGGTCGGCCGCCAGCGCCTCGGCGGCGAACTGCGCCACGAGCGCGTGGCTGCCGAAGCGGTCGGGGCCGAGGCGCTGCAGCAGAGACTGGTTCAGCAAACTCAACAGGAGCGCCCGCGGCGCGCCGCTCACGGCCTCCGCGGCGGCGAGGGTGCCGCCGCCGGAGAGCACGGAGAGGCGGGCGAGCGCCTCGCGCTTGGCCGGGCTGAGGTCGTTCCAGGTGCGGTCGAGCACCGCGCGCATGCTCCGATGCCGCTCGGGCACGTCCACCAGGTCGGTCTCGAGCAGGTGGAAGCCGGCCTCGAGCTCGGCCGCGACCGCGTCGAGCGGCATCGCGCGCACCCAGGTCGCGGCCAGCTCGAGCGCGAGCGGCAACCCCTCAACGGCGCGGACGATGCGCTCGGCCGCGTCGAGCGCGCCGGCGTCGACCTGCAGCCGCGGCTCCACGCGCCGTGCGGCCGCCAGGAGGAGCGTGACCGCGTCGCTACGGCCCCCTTCCGCCGGGGTGTCCGTGCGCAACCCGGCGAGGTCGAGCACCACCTCGCCGCGCAGCGCCAAACGGCGCCGCGACGTGACGAGCACGCGGGCGGCGCCGTCGCCGGCGAGCCACGCGGCGAGGCGCGCGGCGTGCTCGACGAGCGGCTCGAACTCGTCGAGCACCAGCAGCACGTCGCGCTCTTCGAGCGCCTCGGTCAGGAACTCGTCACCGGCGGCGCCCGCCTCCACCTCGAGCCCGAGGGCCTCCGCGATCCGCTCGAAGAGCAGGTCGGCGTCGGTGACCGCGGAGAGGGACACGAAGACCGCCCCGTCGGCGTGGCGCGCCGCCCGGCGCCTCGCGAACTCGAGCGCCAGCCGCGTCTTCCCCGCGCCGCCGAGGCCGAGCAGCGTGACGAGCCGCGCGTCGCCGCGGTCCAAGAGCGCGTCGAGCTCGGCGAGTTCTCGCGAACGGCCGACGAAGCGCGTGGCGGGCTCCGGCAGGGCCGGCCGGGCGGCCCCCTGCGCTGCGCGCACCGGGGCGCCGGCCACGGCGTCCTCGAGCGCGGCGCGCGTCCCCGGCGCCGGCTCCGCCCCGACCTCGCGTCGGAGGTGCGCCTCGAACGCGGTGAAGCGGCGGCGCGCCTCGGACACGCGGCCCGCGAGGACCAGCGCGCGCAGGAGCGCCCCGAACGCGTCTTCGTCGAGGTCGTCGAGCTCCGACAGGCGCTCGAGGGCGGCGACCGCCGCCTCGTGCTCGCCGCGGGCGGCGCACCCCTCCGCGAGCCGTTCGAGCGCGCCCCGGTAGCGCGTCTCGAACGTCGCACGCTCCAGCTCGAGCCAGGTGTCGAAGGTGGGCCGCCCGCGCAACGCGTAGCCGGCGAGGAGCGGCCCGCGGTAGCACGCCACCGCCGCCGCGACGTCGCCGGCGGCGAGCGCAGCGTCGAACGTCGCGACGTCGTGATCGGCGTCGAACCGCACCCGCTGCGGCTCGACACGCAGCCCCGACGCCCAGGGCATGAGTTGGGCGCGGTGCAGCTGGAGCCGCAGGTAGCGCAGCGCCTGCGCCTCGTCCTCGTCCGGCCGGTAGAGGTAGGCGAGCTCCGTGCGCGGCACCCAGTCCCGCGCCAGCGCCAGGTACGCGAGCAGGGACGCCGGCGCGTTGGCCGGCAGCGCGGTCTCCACCCCGTCGACCGTCACGGTCGGGGTGCCCAGCAACATGAGGCGCGGCCCCGGCACGCAGGAGTGTATCGTCCGGCGCGCGAGCGGGGCGTGCGCCTGCGGATACACCAGCATACGAAGCACCGGGGCCAACACGACCATCGAGCACCGCGGGTCGCCGTGCTAGCCTTTGCTCACGCCTAGCACGCGTCGGAGGCTCCCCATGCCCGCCATGAGCCGTCGTTCGTCCCCCCGTCCCGGTCCGCTTGGTGCCCCGCCCGCCCGCGCGGCGCGGCGGCGGCGGTACGTCGCCGCCCGTGGCCTCCTCGCGCGCCTCGGCCCGCTCGCCCTGACGCTGGCGCTCGTGCCGCTCGCCGCGCTGGCCCAGCCGCAGGACGCCCCCATCCCCGAGCGCTTCGCCACCACGTTCAGCGACACCGACCTCCCGGGCGGCGACCTGACGCCGCTCTTCAACGTCTCCCTGGAGCAGTGCCACGCCACCTGCCTGCGCCTCGAAGACTGCGTCGCCTTCACCTTCGACCAGCGCAACGGCGCCTGCTTCCCCAAGGGCGTCCTGGGCGAACGCGTGCCCTTCGTGGGCGCGCTCTCCGGCGTGATCACGCGCCTGTCCGACGTCGAACTCGCCCGGGCGCGGGAGGCGGCGGACACGCTCGGCTTCCTGGACCGCGCCGACCTCGACGCCGCCCGCGAGCAGGCCGTCGGCATGGCCGAGCGCTACCCGGCCGACGGGCGCGGCGAGGCCGAGCTCCTCGACGCCGCCCGCGGCCGGGCGCCCGCCCAGGCGGTCGCCCTGACCGGCGCGGCCGTGACCGTCGCCGACGGCGGCGGCGCCTGGCTGGCCCACGCCCGCGCCGTGGCCGATGCGGCCGAGCGGGATCAGAACCGCCGCTACGACCTCGACCGACGGGCCGCGCTCGCGGCCATCAACGCCGCCCTGCGGCTCGACGAGGCCGAGAGGGCGCGGGCGCTCGTGGTCCTGGCCGGCGCGCTCGAGGCCACCTACCGCGGCGACGCCGCGCTGGGCGCCCTGCGCCTCGCCGACGCGCTCCGCCCGGGCATCGCCCCCGACGACCTCGCCCGCCTGTGGGACCGCTTCGGCTTCCGGCTTCTCGGGCACGACGTCGACGCCAGCGGCGCCGCACCCCGCATCTGCCTGACCTTCTCGGAGGACCTCTCGCCGACGCGGGACTACGCGCCCTTCGTGCGCGCCGACGCGAGCGGCCTGGGGCTCGAGGTCGACGGCGCGCAGGCGTGCCTGACCGGCGTCGCCTACGGCGAGGGCTACGCCGTGACCCTGCGCGCCGGCCTGCCCGCCGTCACCGGCGACGCCCTGCCGCGCGACGTCCCGCTCGAGGTCTACGTCCGCGACCGCGCGCCATCGGTGCGCTTCCCGGGCCGCACCTACGTGCTGCCCGCCGCCGGTCCGCGCGCCGTGCCCGTCGAGACCGTCAACGCCGACCTGCTCGAGCTTCGCCTGCTGCGCGTCTCCGACCGCAACCTGGTCGCCGCCATCCGCGAGGGCCATTTCGCCCAGGCGCTCTCCGCCTGGGAGGGCGAGCGCTTCGAGGAGCTGCTCGCCGAGCCCGTGTGGGAGGGCGAGGCGCGCGTCGACGGGACGCTCAACGTCGCCACCACCTCGCGACTGCCACTCGACGACCTCGGCGCCCTCGACCCCGGCGTCTACGTGCTGCGCGCGACCGTCCCCGGGACCGACCCGTGGGACGTCCCGCCGGCCACCCAGTGGTTCCTCGTGTCGGACCTGGGTGTCACGACGCTGTCGGGCGCCGACGGGGTGCACGTGGTCGCGCAACGCCTGTCCGACGCCCGGCCCGTCGCGGGCCTGCGGGTGACCCTGCTGGCCCGCTCCAACCGCGTCCTCGGCGAAGCCGAGACGGACGCGCAGGGACGGGCGCGCTTCGCCGCCCCGCTGACGCGCGGCACGGGCGCGGCCGCCCCGGCGATGGTGCTCGTGGAGGGTGACGGCGACCTGGCCGTGCTTTCGCTCGAGGAGAGCGAGTTCGACCTCGCCGACCGCGGGGTCGAGGGTCGCGAGGCCCCCGGTCCCCTCGACGTCTTCCTCACCACCGACCGCGGCGCCTACCGCCCCGGCGAGACGATCCACCTCACGGCGCTCGTTCGCGACCCAGGGGCGCACGCGGTCGCCGGCCTGCCGCTCACCACGCGGCTGCTGCGGCCCGACGGGGTGGAGGCCGCCCGCGTCGTGTCGCAGCGCGACCTGGCGGGCGGGCACGTGGTGTCGTTCCCGCTGGGGGGCGACGTGCCGCGCGGCGTCTGGCGCCTCGAGGCGCACGCCGACCCGGACGCCCCGGCGCTCGCCAGCGCCAGCGTGCTCGTCGAGGACTTCGTGCCGGAGCGCATCGACTTCGACCTGTCGCTCGACGCCGAGGGTCCGGTCGACCCGGCGTCGCCGCCGGCGCTGCGCATCGAGGCGCGCCACCTCTTCGGGCCGCCCGCGGCGGGGTTGGCGCTGTCGGGCAGCGTGCGCGTGTTCGCGACGCCCGAACTCGCCGGCTGGCCGGGCTACCGCTTCGGCCGCCACGACCCGCCGGTCGACGCCCAGCGGCGGGCCCTGGAGGGTGCGGCCACGACGGACGCCGACGGTCGCCTCGCGGCGCCCCTGCCGCTCGAGCGGCTCGAGCTCGACGCCCGGCCCTACGCCATGACCGTGAACGCCACCCTGCTCGACGGCGCCTCCCGGCCGGTGGAGCGGAGCCTCACGCGCCCGCTGCGCCCGACGGCGAACGTCGTCGGCATCCGCCCCGCCTTCGACGGGGTGCTGCCCGAGTACGCCGAGGCCGCCTTCGACCTCGTGCTGGTCGGCCCGGACGGTCAGGTCATGCCCGGCGAGCTGCGCTGGCAGGTCGACCGCGTCGAGACGCGCTACCAGTGGTACAGCCAGGGCGGCAGCTGGTACTGGGAGCCCGTCAGCCAGCGCCGGCGCGTCGCCGAGGGCGTCGCCAACGTGACCGAAGGACCGGCCGCCACCGGAGGTGGTGCCGCCACCGGAGGTGGTGCCGCCACCGGAGGTGGTGCCGCCACCGGAGGTGGCGCTCGCATCACCGTGCCCGTCACCTGGGGCCGCCACGAGCTGCGCGTCTCCCACGAGGGTGACGCCTTCGCGAGCGCCTCGATGACGTTCTCGGCCGGCTGGTACGCCGCCGCGGCGGCGCGCGACACGCCCGAGCTGCTCGAGGTGTCGCTCGACGCCGCCGCCTACGCGCCGGGCGACGTCGCCCGGCTGCGCATCGTCCCCGACGGCGCCGGGATCGCGCTCGTCAGCGTGCTCGCCGACCGCGTGATCGAGACGCGCCTGGTGGAGGTCGACGGCGAGACCGTCGTCGAGCTCCCCGTCACCGACGACTGGGGCGCGGGCGCCTACGTCACCGCCAGCCTGCTCCGCCCGAGCGACGGCCCGGAACACCTGCCGGCCCGCAGCCTGGGGTTGGCCCACGCCGCCGTCGACCCCGGCGATCGGGCGATCGCGGCGGTGCTGACCGTCCCGGCCGAGGTGCGCTCGCGCGCGCGGCTCGACGTGACACTGGAGCTGCCCGACGCACCCGACGGCGCCGCCTACGCCGCGGTCGCGGCGGTCGACGTCGGGGCACTGAACCTGACCGGCTTCGACCCGCCCGACCCCACCGGCCACTACTTCGGCCAGCGGCGCTTGGGCGTGGCGATCCGCGACCTCTACGGCCGCCTGATCGACGCGCGAACGGGGGCGCTGGGCGAGGTCCGCTCCGGCGGGGGCATGGACGCGCAGGAGGGCCAGGCCACCGGCCCGCTGCCGGCCGAGGACGTGCTGGCGCTCTTCCGCGGGCCCGTCGTGGTGGAGGACGGCCGCGCGCAGGTCGCCTTCGAGCTGCCCGCGTTCCAGGGCACCGTGCGCGTGATGGCGGTCGTGTGGACCGAGGCCGCCGTCGGGCAGGCGCACGCCGACGTGCTGGTGCGCGACCCGGTGGTCGTGCAGCCCAGTCTGCCGCGCTTCATGACGCCGGGCGACACCAGCCGCCTGCGCCTCGAGCTGACGCACCTGACCGGCGTCGCCGGCGACATGGCGCTGGAGGTCGACGGGCACGGCGTCGGTGGCGCACCGGCGACGGTGACCCTCGGCGAGGGCGAACGCGTCGTGCTCGACCTGCCGCTGCGGCCCAGCGAGATCGGCGACCACGCCTACCGCATCGCGCTCACCACGCCCGGCGGCGAACGCATCGTGCGCGAGCTGCGGCTGAGCGTGCGTCACACCGACCCCGAGGTCGCCCGCTCCAGCCAGTTCGTGCTGGCGCGGGGCGAGAGCTTCCGCTTCGACGACGCGGCGCTGGCCGGCTTCCGACCCGGCACCGCGCGGGCGACCCTCGTCGCCGGCGCGGGCGCGGCGCTCGACCTGCCCGGGCTGATCCAGCGCCTGCTCGCCTACCCCTACGGCTGCACCGAACAGATCGCCTCGAGCCTGCAGCCCCTGCTGTGGGCACCGGGCGCCGTCCTCGAGCTCGGCCTGCTGAGCGAGGCAGAGCTGCGCGAGCACGTGCAGGCCGGCGTCGACCGCATGCTCACGCGCCAGGACCGCACGGGCGGCTTCGGGTCCTGGTCGGCGGACGGCTTCGACCCGTGGCTCGACGCCTACGCCACCGACGTCCTGCTGCGCGCCGAGGCGCAGGGGGCCGCGGTGCCGCCGCTGGCCCTCCGGCTCGCGCTCGACGCCCTGCGCAACCACGTGGCGCAGGCGGGCTCGCTCCGCGACGGCGCCGCCGGCGTTGGCTACGCCTTCTACGTGCTGGCCAAGGCGGGCGAGGCCGCCATCGGCGACCTGCGCTACTACGCCGACACGCTCGCCGATCGCTTCGGCACCCCGCTGGCCGCGGCCCACCTGGGCGCCGCCCTCGCCGCCTATGGCGAGCGGGCCCGGGCAGACGACATGTTCGAGCGCGCGCGCGACCTGGCGATCGCCGGCGCGGGACCGGATGGCTGGCGCGACGACTACGGCACCGTGCTGCGCGACCGCGCCGGCGTGCTCGCGCTCGCCGTCGAGGCGGGCACCGGCGTCGTCGACCGACTGCAGCTCGCGGGCCTGCTCGCGCGACGCGGCCCCGTCCACCACCTCTCCACGCAGGAGGCCGCCTGGTCGCTGCGGGCCGCCGTCGCCATGGGCGCCGCCGGGCAGGGCTTGATCCTGGACGGCAGCCCCGTGACGGGTGACGCCGTGCGCCTCTTCGACGGCACCCCCACCACCGTCCGCAACGCCGGCGCCACCGACGTCACCGTCACCCTCACCGCCTTCGGCGTGCTGGAGGAGCCGCCCGCGGCGGGCGGCGTCGGCTACACGATCCACCGCAGCCACTACCTCGTCGACGGGAGCGAGGCCGACCTGGGCGACGTGCGGGTGGGCGACCGTGTGGTCGTCCTCCTCGAGGTGCGCCCCGACCGCGGCGTCCCCGGCGGGCGGCTGCTCGTCGACGACGCGCTGCCCGCCGGCCTCGAGATCGACAACGCCAACCTCCTGCGCGCGGGGGACATCCGCGCCCTCGATTGGCTCGCGACGGCCGTCGAGCCAGCGATGACCGAGGCCCGCGCCGACCGCTTCCTGGCGGCCGTGGACTGGACCTCCGAGGTCGCGCTGCGGCTGGCGTACGTGGCGCGCGCCGTCTCGCCCGGCGACTTCCACTACCCGGCGCCGACGGTGGAGGACATGTACCGCCCGACGAACCGCGCGGTCGGCGAGACGGGCCGCGTGACGATCCGGCCGTGAGCGGGGGCGGCGGCTCGGGCGCGGCGGCCGAGACCCGGCCGGCGGGCGCGCGCCGCGCGGTCCGCCTCGGGCTCGCCGGGCTGCTCGCCGCGCTGGCGCTCGCGGTCGGGTTCGACCGCTGGGTGGCGGCCACCGACCTGCCGCCGCTGGCGCTCGAGACCTCGGTCGAGGTGCTCGCCCACGACGGCCGGCTGCTGCGCGCCTTCACCGTCGCCGACGGCCGCTGGCGCCTGGCCGTGGACCCCGCGGGCGTGGACCCGGCCTACCTGGCGATGCTCGTCGCCTACGAGGACCGTCGCTTCCACGCCCACCCCGGGGTGGACCCGCTCGCGGTGGCCCGAGCCCTGTTCCAGGCCGTCGTCCACGGGTGGCGGGTGTCGGGCGCGTCGACCCTCACGATGCAAGTCGCGCGCCTGCTGGAGGACGGCGCCACCGGCACCTGGGCCGGCAAGCTGCGGCAAGTGCGCGTGGCGCTGGCCCTCGAGCGGGCGCTGACCAAGGACGAGATCCTCGCGCTCTACCTGCAGCGCGCGCCGATGGGCGGGAACCTCGAGGGCGTGCGCGCCGGCAGCCTGGCGTGGTTCGGCCGCGAGCCCGGGCGCCTGACGGAGGCGCAGGCGGCGCTGCTCGTCGCGCTGCCCCAGGCGCCCGCCCTGCGCAGCCCGGACCTCCACCCGGAGGAGGCGCGCGCCGCCCGCGACCGGGTGCTGGCGCGCGCCGCGGCCGTCGGCGCGATCACCGACGAGGCCGCCGTCGCCGCCACGCGCGAGCCGCTGCCGGCGGAACGGCGCCCCTTCCCCGCGCACGCCCCGCACCTCGCCGACCGCCTACGCGCGGCCGACCCCGACGCGCGGGTGCACCGCACCACGCTCGACCTCGACCTGCAGACCGCGCTGGAGGCGCTGGCGGCCGACGCCCTTCGCGACCTGCCGCCCCAGGCGACGGTGGCGCTGCAGGTGGCCGACGTCGACTCGGGGCGGATCCTCGCCAGCGTCGGCTCCGCCGACTACACCAGCGACGCCCGCCGCGGCTTCGTCGACATGACCCAGGCGCTGCGCTCGCCCGGTTCGACCCTCAAGCCGCTCGTCTACGGCCTCGCCTTCTCCGACGGCCTGGCGCACCCGGAGACGATGCTGATCGACCGCCCCGCCGACTACGCCGGCTACGCCCCGCAGAACTTCGACGGCGCCTTCCGCGGGCCGGTCTCGGCCCGGGAAGCGCTGCAGGCGTCGCTGAACCTGCCGGTCGTGGAACTGACGGAGGCGTTGGGGCCCGCGCGGGTCGTGGCGGCCCTGGCCCAGGCGAGCGTCACGGCCGTGGTGCCCGGCGACGTCGCGGGCCTGGCCGTCAGCCTCGGGGGCGTCGGCGTCAGCCTCGAGGGGCTGCTGCAGCTGTACGCGGCGATCGCGCGCGGTGGGGAGGCCGTCGGCCTGCGGGTCGTCGCGGGTGACGCCCCCGCGCCGCGGGCCCCGCTCATGACCCCCCAGGCCGCCTGGCACGTCGCCGACGTGCTGGCCGGCGCGCCGCGCCCCGCGCCGTGGCCCGAGGCCCGCGTCGCGTTCAAGACCGGCACCTCGTACGGGCACCGGGACGCCCTGGCGATCGGTTTCGACGGCGCGCACGCGGTGGCCGCGTGGGTCGGCCGCGCAGACGGCGCGCCCATGCCGGGCGCCTTCGGCGTCGAGGTCGCCGCGCCGCTGCTGTTCGAGGCCTTCGCCCGGCTGGGTCCAGGGACGGTCGCGCTGCCGCCGGCGCCGCCCGGCACGCTCATCGCATCGAACGCCGATCTGCCCGCCCCGCTGCGGCAGTTCGGGACCCGCCTCGCGGAGCCCGACGACGCGCCGCAGCTCACCTTCCCGCCCGAGGGCGCGGCGCTCGCACCGCTCGCCGGCGGGATCCTGGCCCGCGTGGAGCGGGGCCGGGCGCCCTTCACCTGGCTCGCCGACGGAGCGCCGGTGCTCACGGGAAGCCGCGAGCGCGAGGCCCGCCTGGGGCTCGAGGGGCCCGGCTTCGTGACGCTGTCGGTCGTGGACGCCGAGGGGCGTTCGGCGCGGGTGCGGTTCGAGTTGCGGTAGGACCCGCCACCGGGGGGCGCAACCGCTGTCGAGCGGGTGCGGCGAGGCCCTGCTCGAAGCATCGCCGTCAGGTCGGCGCGACGACCTCCAGCCCCACGGCACGGGCGGCGAGGGCCTGCCGCTCGTCGTAGGTCACCACCGCATCGGCCCCCCAGCGCAGCGCCGCCGCGACGTGCAGCGCGTCGCGGCTCCTCAGCGAGGCGCCCGGCAGCAGGCCGGCGGTGCGGAAGACCTCGTCATTCGGCGCGAGCAGGTCCAGGCGCTCGAGCACGAGGGTGACGTGCTCCTGCGGGATCGCGACGCGGATCGCCAGGCGGCGCAGCTCCGTCTCGAGCAGGCGGCTGGAACCGAGGACGTCGCCACCTTCCACCGCGCGCTCGAGGAAGGCCACCAGGCCCTCGGACTCGGTCTCCTCGACCAGGAGCTTGGCGGCGGCGGACGTATCGAGGTAGCAGCGCACCCGTCACTCCTCGCGCAGGGCATCGAGCGCCTGCCGCGTCGTCTCCGGCAAGCGCACGCGCGGGATCGCGGCGAACCCGCCCCGATGCTTCGCCAGGACGACACGCGGGGCCAGCCCCGGCCGGGCGGGCGAGAGCACGGCCACGACCTCGCCGTGGTTCGTCACCTGGATCGTCTCGCCGGCCTGCACGCGGCGCAGCACGTCGCTGCTGTGGTTCCTGAGCTCGCGGTGCGGGATCGTCTTCACGGCGGCGCCTCCGTAGCAATCGGAGCACGCGAGGTCTTCGCGTCGGCGCGCCGCTTCTCCCGGGCAGCAGGGAGGGCGAACCGGCGCATCAGCGCAACCCGCGCAGGAACCCCAGCACCGTCTCCGCCGCCTGCCGCTGCTGCTCGTCCCGGTCGATCGTGGCCACCCCGTCGCCCGCCTGCGGACCGTAGTGCCCGAAGCCCGCGTGGTTGCCGCCCTCGATCTCGACGAGGTCGCTGCCGGGCGGCAGGCGCACCATGGCGTCCTCGAAGCCCTCGGGCGGCGTCTGCCCGTTCTCGCTGCCGTAGGTCGACACGGCCCGGATCGGCAACGCCGACAGGTCGGTGGACGCGGCCGGGTACGACGCCAGGAAGACGATCCCGTCGACGCCGGTCGAGCCGCCCTTCACGAACTCGGCCGCCATCGCGCCGCCGAGGGAGTGGCCGCCGATCGCCCAGGTGTCGACCTCCGGGAAGGCGGCGGTCACGTCGGCCGCGCGCCCGATGCCGAACACGGCCAGGTCGAGCGGCATCGGCACGAGCACGGCGAGGACGCCGCCGTCGGCGAGCCGCTGCAGCAGCGGCGCGTAGGCCAGGGGGTCGACCAGCCCGCCCGGATAGAACACGAACCCCGCCGCCGGCTCGCCGTCGGGCGCGAACACGGTCCAGCCGCGCACCTGCTCGGCGGCCTCGGCGACGGCCACCGCCTCGGGGAACGCCGCGTAGCGGGCGACGCGGGTCCAGGCGTAGAAGCCGCCCACGAGCGCCAGGACCACGGCCGCCGCCACGACGAACGCCAGCCGAACGCGGCGGCTCATCCGGCGTCCCCGAGGCCGTGCCCGCCCACCGGCCGCGTCTCGAAGCGCTCGCCGAACCCGGCGATGAGCGGGCGGCCGCGCGCGATGGCGTCCCGCACCGACGGGAGCGACAGGGACGCGCGGTGGGCGTCTTCGCCGGTCCAGACCTCGGTCACCCACAGGGCGTCCGGGTCGGCCGGGTCGAGGGCGACGACGTAGCTCAGGCAGCCCGGCATGCCGCCGACGCCGTCGATGAGGATGGCGGCCAGTTCGTCGCGCGCGCCGCTCACCGCCAGGATCTTGCCGATCAGTCCGTACACGGTCCGTACCCCTCTCCGTCGACGCGCGGGGCGACGTCGGGTCCGATCACGAATCGCATCATGCGGAGCGTCTCCTCACCGGGCCGTCGCGTCGGCGCGCCGGCCCTATGAGGGACCAGCCTACGCGGGCGCGGCCGGCCTCCCCCCTGCCGGCGCACCATCTCGCCGATCCAGATGGGCGCGAAGGGCGACGTGCACCCCTCCGACACCGGGTAGGCGCGGTAGACGCCCAGCGCCTCGCCGATGGCCACGGCACGCGCGCGGTGCTCGGCGTGGTGGATGCCGATCGCCGCCAGGGCGTTGTTCATCGTCCACTGGGTCGCCGGTTCGGCGCTCAGCCTGCGGTTGCGCGCGCGCACCCTCTCGTTGCCGTGCGCCTCGAGGCGCGCCAGCGCCTCCGCGACCGTCATCTTCATGTGCCTTCCCCGCGGGCCGCGACGCCCACCTTCTCGAACACGAACATCGTGCCGACCCCGTCGGGGTCATCCCTCTCGCAGGCCTTCCGGAAGCCGCACTTCTCCGCGTAGAAGCGGTGGTTGCTCGTGGCGAACGCGGG
>CAZJUA010000140.1:0-8274 GCA_964549045.1 uncultured bacterium
CTCGAGGAGTACCCGGGCATCAACATGCTCGCCATGCAGCCCGCCAACTGGTCTCGTGCCGAAGCTCTTGCGCGCATGGAGAACTGGCTCACCACCTACCCCGGTCAGATCGACGGCATCGTCGGCCAGAACGACGAGATGGCGCTCGGCGCGATCGAGGCGCTCAAGTCCGCCGGGATCGATCCAGCCACCATCCCCACCAGCGGCATCGACGGCGTGACCGACGCCATGCTGGCAGTGAAGGCCGGCGAGCACGACATCAGCATCCTGCAAGACGCCAAGGCCCAGGCCGAAGGCGCCCTCGACATCGTGCTCGCGCGCATCATCGGCGAGAGCTACGAGCCGCTCGGTGAACTCTGGACCCGCTACCCCGAGATGGAATGGGCCGGCGGTATGGGCGAGGAGTACAACGTCCCCTGGACGCCGATCACCCTCGACAACGTCGACGCACTGCTCGAAGAGCGCGAAGAACTCACGACCCGCTAGACGCGACGGCTAGCGACCTGCGCTGACGATCAGCCCCGGGGGCGAGGTTTCCCTGGGGCTGATCCTGCCAAGCGACGGCCGCTGGACACGCCAGAGGACGGAGCCCACAAGGCAGATGACGAAAACCAAGGTAGCCATCGGATCCGACGAGGCCGGCTTCGACCTCAAGGAGGCGCTCAAGGCGCACCTGACGGACGCAGGAATCGAGGTCGTGGACTACGGTTGCGATTCCCCCGACCCCGTCGATTACCCTGACATTGCCATCACCCTGGCGCGGGATGTCGCGGCGCACAAGATGGAGCGCGGCATCCTGATCTGCGGCACCGGCATCGGGATGGCCATCACCGCGAACAAGGTGCCTGGCGTCCGCGCTGCGCAAGCGCACGACGCCTACTCGGCCCAGCGGGCGCGCAAGTCCAATGACGCCCAAATCGTCACGATGGGCGCCCGGGTCATCGCGCCGGAACTCGCCAAGACCATCATCGACACCTGGCTCGCATCGGAGTTCGAGGGCGGCAACAGCGCCCGAAAGGTGGACAAGATCGCGGCCTACGACGCCGCACGCGCGGCGACCACACACGTGGACGACGAGGCGCCGGAGGCGCCCGCGGCATGAAGAAGCTCATCAACGATCCGTTCGACTTCGTGGAGGAGAGCCTCGACGGCTTCGTGCTCGCCCACGAACACCTGATCCGCCGCGTCGGAAAGCGCGCCGTCGCCCGCGTCGACGCCCCGATTCAGGGGAAGGTCGGCGTCGTGATCGGCGGCGGCTCGGGTCACCTTCCCGCCTTCATGGGGTACGTCGGGCCCGGCGGCGCCGACGCCGCGCCGATCGGCAACATCTTCGCGTCGCCCCCCGCGAAACCCGTCCTGGAGGCCACGCTCGCGGCCAACGGCGGCGCCGGTGTGATCTACAGCTATGGCAACTACGCCGGTGACGTCATGAACTTCGACCGCGCGGCGGCCCGCGCCGGCGAACAAGGCATCCCCGTCCGCACCGTCCTCGTCACGGACGACGTCGCATCCGCCCCCTCGGCGGAGGCGCACCGGCGACGCGGCATCGCTGGCGACTTCTTCGTGTTCAAGATCCTCGCCGCAAAGGCCGACACCATGGCCGACCTCGACGCCGTGGAGGCGACGACGCGCAAGGCGAACGACGCCACCCGCACCGTCGGTGTGGGCCTCTCGGCCTGTACCGTCCCGGCCAACGGCAAGCCGACGTTCGGACTCCCTGACGACGAACTCGAGTTGGGCCTCGGCGTACACGGCGAACCGGGCATCCGCCGCTCGAAGGTCGTGCCGGTGGACGAGCTCGTCGACGACATCCTCGAGATCATCCTGGCCGACAAGGACTACCGTGGCCAGGACGTCGCCGTCCTCGTCAACGGCCTCGGCGCGACGCCGTACGAGGAGCTCTACATCATGTATCGCCGCGCCCGCCAGGTCCTCGACGGCCACGGCATCAGGCTGCGCCGCAGCTACGTCGGGGAGTACGTGACGTCGCTGGAGATGGCCGGCGCCTCGATCACCCTGATGCAACTCGACGAGGAGCTCCACGACCTGCTCGCGGCGCCTGCCCAGTGCCCGATGTTCGTCCAGATGGGAGGCCAGCGTGGCTAGGATCGACGACGCCGCGATCGTGCGCATGCTGCACGCGATCGCCGAGCGCATCGAGCGGGAGAAGGACCACCTCTGTGAACTGGACTCCGCGGTCGGCGACGGCGACCACGGCGTCAGCATGACGATCGGGATGCGCGCCATCCGCCGCAACCTGGACGAACTCGAGAGCCCGACCGCCGGCGACGCCTTCCGTGCGGCCGCCGAGGCCTTCGCCGACGACGTCGGCGCAGCGATCGGCCCGATCTACGAGGAACTCCTGTCGGCAGCCGGGACAACGCTCGACGAGCACACTGCGTACGACGAGCCCGCCACCTGGGCAGCCGTCTTCGAGGCGATCGCGACAGCGGCCCAACGGACCGGCGGCGCGAAGCCGGGCGACAAGACCATGGTCGACGCCTGGGTCCCAGCCGCGGCCGCGCTCCGTGACGCAGCGGACGAGGGAACCGACCTGGCGACGGCGCTCGATCGCGCTGTCGAGGCCGCCTGGGGCGGTGTCCAAGCCACCAAGGACCTGGTGCCCAAGCTCGGCCGCGCAAGCCGTCTGGGGGAGCGCGCACGCGGACACCCGGACGCGGGCGCCACCTCGTCGAGCATCGTCATGGAGGAGATCCGCGACGCTCTGACCGGCGCCGCGGCCTGATTCGCGCCCGGGGCTCGGTCGGCGGACGGTATCGTCGGTGTCGGGGCGCGTGCGCGCGCCCCCGCCCGCCGCCTCCGCCACCGCGCCCCGGTCTCTGCGTCGGTGCGTCGCGTGGCGTCGCGCACCGATCGGAGCACCAGCCGACGGAGACCCTGGAGGAAGCATGACCACCGCCGAGCGACTCGATCCCGTCCTCATCGACCGCGCGGTCAACACCATCCGCGCCCTGACGATCGACGCCACCCAGGCGTCCGGCGACGGCCACCCGGGCATGCCGATGGGCGCGGCGGCCGTCGGCTACACGCTCTTCCGCCACGCGATGGTGCACGACCCCAGCGCGCCGGGCTGGTGGAACCGCGACCGCTACGTCCAGTCGGCGGGCCACGGCTCGATGCTGCAGTACGCCCTCCTGCACCTCACCGGCTACGACCTGTCGCTCGACGACCTGCGCGGGTACCGGCAGTGGGGCTCCCGCACGCCCGGCCACCCGGAGTACGGTCACACGCCCGGCGTCGAGACGACCACCGGACCGCTCGGCCAGGGCATCTCGACCGCCGTCGGCATGGCGCTGGCCGAGGCGCACCTCGCCGCGCGCTACAACCGCGACGACCTGCGGGTGGTCGACCACTTCACCTACGTCATCGCCTCCGACGGCGACCTCATGGAGGGCGTCTCGAGCGAGGCGAGCAGCCTGGCGGGCCATCTGGGGCTGGGCAAGCTGATCGTCCTGTACGACGACAACGGCATCAGCATCGACGGCCCCACCTCGATCACCTTCAGCGAGGACGTCCCCGCGCGCTACCGCGCCTACGGGTGGCACGTGCAGTCCGTCGCCGACGGCAACGACGTCGACGCGCTGCTGCACGCGATCACGCAGGCGAAGGCGGTCGGCGACCGGCCCTCGCTCATCGCCGTGCGCACGACCATCGGGTTTGGATCGCCGAAGCTGGCCGGTACCAGCAAGGTGCACGGCTCGCCGCTGGGCGCGGACGAGGCGGCGGCCGCCAAGGAGGAGCTCGGCATCGACTGGCCGGCGTTCAGCGTGCCCGACGACGTGCTCGGCCACTACCGGCAGGCGGCCGTCGAGGGCGCGGAGGCGCACGCGGCGTGGCGCGCCACCTGGTCGGCGTACGAGGCCGCCCACCCCGAGGTGGCGGCCGAGTTCGCGCGCGTCATGCACGGCGAACTGCCCGACGACGTCGCCGACGACCTGCCGACCTGGGAGGCAGGCGGCGGGGTCGCCACCCGCAAGGCGTCGCAGGCGGCGCTGCACGCGCTGGCCCGGCGCGCGCCCGAACTCGTCGGCGGCAGCGCGGACCTCGCCGGCTCCAACCTCACCGACCTGCCGGAGGAGCGCGCGATGGCCGCCGGCGACCACGCCGGACGCATGATCCACTTCGGCATCCGCGAGCACGCGATGGCGGCGATCGCCAACGGCATGGCGCTGCACGGCGGCGTGCGCCCCTTCGTGTCGACCTTCCTGGTGTTCGCGGACTACCTGCGCCCGGCGCTGCGGCTGTCCGCGCTGATGGAACTGCCGGTCGTCTACGTGCTGACCCACGACTCGATCGGCCTCGGCGGCGACGGCCCCACCCACCAGCCGATCGAGACGCTGGCGTCGCTGCGCGCGATGCCGAACCTCGAGGTCTTCCGGCCGGCCGACGCCCACGAGACCGCCCAGGCGTGGGTGGAGGCGCTGCGGCGGGCCGACGGCCCCACCGTGCTGGCGCTGACGCGCCAGAACGTGCCGACCCTCGAGGTTCCGGCGGGCGCCGTCGCGCTCGGCGGCTACGTGCTCGCCGGCGCCGACGAGGACGCCGACGTGCTGCTGGTCGCCACCGGCTCCGAGGTCGCCGTGGCGCTCGCCGCCCGCGACCTGCTGGCCGGCGACGGCGTGCGGGCGCGCGTCGTCAGCCTCCCCTCGCGCGAGCGCTTCGCGCTGCAGGACGAGGCGTACCGCGAGTCCGTGCTGCCCCGCGCCCTTCGGGCGCGCGTGGTCATCGAGGCCGGCGCGACCTTCGGCTGGGAGGGCGTCGCCGGCGAGCATGGCGAGCTGGTGGGCATCGACCGCTTCGGCGCCTCCGCCCCCGGCGCGAAGGTGCTGGAGGCGTTCGGCTTCACGCCCGAGAACGTCGCGGAAGCCGCGCGGCGCTCGCTGGCGCGCGTGCGCGGCTGACGATCGCGGCGGGCGCCGGCGGGCGCCGCGAAGGATCGCGCCGGGGCCCGGTCGAGCGAGCTCGGACCGACCGACCCAACGCCGCGTGACGCCGCTCTCACGGTCATGCCAGCCGCAGCGCGCATGATGGAGCGCATGACGCCATCCTCCACTGCGACCCGCACGCGCGCCGCCCGACCGGCGCCCGTCCTAGCCATCGCCCTGGCGAGCGCCCTGCTGCTCGCCGCGTTCGCCCCCGCCGCCCGCGCGCAGGACCTCCAGCGGCTGCTGCCCGCCGACACCGCCGTCGCCCTCGGGCTGCACGAGCTGGACGGCGCCCGCGACCTGCTCGCGCCCTTCGTCGACCCGTGGGTCGAGCTCGGGGTGGGCGAGGCGCTCGCCGACGCCCTGGGCGGGATCGACGCCGCCGGCCTCATGGGCGTGCCGCTCGACGCCGACGAACTCGACGGCGAGCTCGACCTCCCGCCCGAGCTCGAGGGCCTCGAGATCTGGGACCTGCTCGGCCGCGAGGCCTGGCTCGGCGTGTCGCTCAGCCCCTTCAACCCGCTGCCGGCGGTGACGCTGCTGGCCCGGGTCGACGGCGAGACCGGCGCACGCTTCGACGCGCTCTTCGCCCGCGAACGCGCCGGCGGCGCCCTCGCGCTCGACGAGGGCGCCATCGGCTTCATCGTGGTGGAGATCGACGGGGGCGGCTTCCCGCTCGCGGCCGCGCGCGACGGCGACCTGCTCGCGCTGTCGTCGAACCCGGACGTCCTGCGGGGCGTCCTGCGCCAACGCCAGGGCAGCACGGAGCCCTCCTTCGGCGACGCGCCGCGCGCGGCCGCCACGCTGGGCACGCTGGGCGAGGGGCAGCTCCATGGCTTCCTCGACCTCGGGCCGCTCGCCCGCTCGCTCGCGCCGCTCGCCGCCGGGCTCGGCTTCGATGCCAGCGTCGAGCGGCTGCTGGCCGTGTTCGAGACGCTGGGGCCGGTCGCCGGCGTGACCCGCCTGAGCGAGGAGGGCACCGCCACCACCAGCCTGCGGCAACTGGAGCCGAGTGGCGGCGACACCGCCCTGCTGGCGCTGCTCGACGCGCCCGATGCTGCCCCGCGAGAGCTGCTCGATTGGCTGCCCGAGGGCGCGCTGTCGGTGCAGGTGAGCGCGCTCGACCTGCGGGCCTGGTGGGCCTACCTCGGCGACTTGGTGGCCGACCTGGGCGAGCTCGGCGTTCCCGACCTCAACCGCACCCTCGGCGACGTCCTCGGCGTCGATCTCGCGCGCGACCTGGTCGGCTGGAGCGCCCCCGGGCTGGTCGTCGTGCAGACGGGCCTGGGCGAGACCGCGGCCCTCGGCGCCCCGGCCAGCGACCTGCTGGGCGAGACCGTGTTCGGGCTGCGCACGACCGACGACGCGGCCGCCGAGGCCGGCCTCCGCCGCCTGCTCGACGAGCTGGTGCAGCGGGCGGCGCTGTTCGCCGACCCGTTCGCGGAGCCCGGCGGCAACGCCGTGGTGGTGGTCCGCGAGGTGACGCTGGCCGGCGTGAGCGCTCGCGCCTACGACGTGTTGCCCGGGCTGACGCTGGTCACGGCCGTCGCCGACGGGGTGGCGTGGATCGGCACCCACGAGGCGGGGCTCGAACGAGTCCTGCTCGCGGGCCGCGGCGGCGCGCCGCTGTCGGCAACCTTCGCCGAGCTCGCCGACCTCGTGCCCGCGGGCGCCACCGCCTTCAGCCTGACGGACGACCGGGCGAGCCTGGCGGCCACCGGCGACGCGCTGAAGCAGCAGGTGCAGCTGCTGGCGGGCTTCGCCGGCGGCGGCATCGACTTCGACGCGGTCGAGCGCGCCACCGACGCCCTCGAGGCCTACCTCGAGGCGATCGCGCCGCGCTTCGGCGGCACCGCGTCGTGGAGCACCCCCGGCGGCACCGGCCTCCTGCGGAGCGACGAACGGGCGTTCATCGACCTGCGCTGACGCCGCGAGGCGACCCCGCGTTCACCGCGGACGCGGCCCGGCACCCCATGGGTGGCCGGGCCGCGTCGTCGTGGGCCCCCGCTCGGGTCGGGGGCAGGCGATCGGCTAGAGGAGGCTCCAGGGCATCGCCTGCGTGGCCTGCCCGGCCACGATGTACCAGGTGACGAGCAGGCCGTTGACCCACGCGCCCGGCCACACGCTGCCGGTGCGCTCGAACAGGTAGGTCGACAGCAGCGCCGCCACCGGCAGCAGGAACACGACCTGGAAGGCGACGATCGTCAGCAGCGGCCACTCGGCGAACACCAACGGTTGGCCCGAGAAGAGCGCCAGGTACTGGACCAGCAGCAGCACGACGACGCCGCCGCCGGCGATCAGCGCGTTGGCGATCATCGCGTCGGCGCCCTCGTGGGTGGAGCCCTTGGGTCGCAGCTGCCCGTGCAGCACCATGCCGAAGACGAGGAAGAAGGCCGTGAACGGGAGCAGGTAGACGAGCGCGATCCGGAACTGCTCGGCGCTCAGCAGCTTGACGGCGAGGACCCAGAAGCGGAAGTCGGTCTGGAAGAGGCCCTGCGACAGCGCCAGCAGGGCGTAGCCGGCGCCGACGACCAGGACGGCGAAGCCGATCGCCCGCAGGAAGCCGCCCACGCGCAGGCCGAGCGTGTCGAGGCCGGCCCCGCCGCGGCGGCCGCCCACGAGGTACCACAGCAGCAGGAGCACGAGCGAGATCGCCCCGTTGACGAGCGACCAGCCCATCAGGCCGGTGGTGATGCTCTGTGGGAACCAGGGGCCGGTGGCGATGTAGTTCGCCGTCTCATCGTTCACCCGGAAGTAGGTGACGGCTGGCACGGCCGCCGTGATGAGGGCCGCGATCCACCAGCCGAACCCCGACACGCCGGCGGCCGGCGCGGAGCGCTGCGCCAGCGGCGCGAAGGCGCGCGACTCGAGGAGCAGGCCGGCGAACGCGAAGAGCGCGAGGATGAAGCCGATGAGGGCGACGGCGGTGCCGCCCTCCTTCCACGGCCACACCTGGTCGCTGGGCGGCAGCGCGAAGGGCGCCTGGGTCGTGCGCTGCACCCAGTCGATCACCGGCGCCACGCCGGCGGTGGTGATGTGGGCGCCCGGGTGGGTGACCGCCGGGCTGTAGAGCATGCGGGCGGTGCCGTCCTCGATGCTGCCGTACATCCGTCCCACCTCGACGGGCGCGTCGGTGCCGAACAGGGTGCGCATCTTCTCGCCCGCCCGCGCCTCGGGCGCGGTGGGCGTGAGCCACATCAGCTCGGAGAACTCGTCGTACTGGGTCCACACCAGGCCGAGGTTGCGCGGGTACTCGGGCGTGCCCTCGGGCGCACCCAAGGTGCCCGTCGAGGAGCCCGACACGACGATCGAGGTGTAGCCGTCGGGG
>CAZJUA010000141.1:0-2526 GCA_964549045.1 uncultured bacterium
AGGCCGTCGGCCCGCGGGCCCGCGGGTCTCCCCGTGGCCGCCGAAGGCGCACCAGGCCCCGTCCGGCAGCCTCACCACCCCACCCGGACCACCACCCGCCCGATCATCTCCCGCAGCGCGGTCTCGGTTTCGGCGGCGTCCGCGTCGCCGATCCCGGGCCGGCGCATCGACTCCGCCACGGCCTCGGCCTCTTCGGCGGTGTCCCAGCCGCGCAGGCCGGCGTCGCCGGGTGCGGTGGGGCGGCGGCTGCTCAGGACGACGACGGCGTCGGCGGACGGCGCGTCCGAGGCGAGCGTCCGCTCCTGGCCCGCCTCACCCCCCGCCACAGGGCGCGCGCGGTGAGGTCGCTGCTGGCGACCCACAGCAGTGCCAGCGCGAGCAGCACGAGCCAGCGGCGGCGCACTGCCACGCCGGCGAGCGCCAGCAGCAGCGTGAGGCCGACGGGGAGGACGAGCTGGGGTAGGACCTGGGCGGCGAGGTGCATGGGGTCAGGGGAGGACGACCGGCCGGTCGCTTGCCATCACGTTGGCTTCGGCGGCCGTACGGCGATGCCGAGCGGGCCGCGTTGCTGGCACGGCGTCGTTACCGCGTCGCGCGAAGAACTTCGCGAGGTCGATCCTGCCGAAGCGATCGAGTTCGGCGAGGAGCAGGCTCGTGATCAGGAACCCCGGCAGCACGCAGAAGACGTCGACGCCGACGAACCCGCCGGTCAACGCCGTTCCGGCGTGGTACGCCACCACGAGCACCACCGCGATGCCGCGGAGACCTTCGAGGTCGGGCCGGAAGGTGAGCTTCGGGGTCGCCACGGCACGGTGGCGGTGAGCGCACGTGCGCCGGCGCCGGAGCCGAGGCCGACGACGGCGCTGCGGGGGTGGTCTCGGGGGGGCATGCGGGCATGGTGGCGCGGGGGGCGGAGGCCGATCGCGGACCGCCGCCATCCGTCCCGACGCGAGCCGCGTCGCCGTACGGCTCCGGCGCGGCCGCCGCGGATGGCGCGCCGCGTCCCCGGTCAGGCGGCCAGGAAGCCGCCGTCGACGGGAATGGCTGCGCCGTGAACGTAGGTGGCCACGTCGCTGGCCAGCACCAACGCGACGCGCGCCACCTCATCGGCATGACCGAAGCGGCCCACCGGCAGGCGCTGCCTGAAGTCGAAGGCCGTCTTCAACAGGTCGAGGCGAAGGTGCAGCAGCCCCTTCGCGGCCGCCATCGTTCCCTGCGTGACGATGCCGCCGGGGATGATCGCGTTCACCCGGAACCCATGTCCGGCATGCTCCTTGGCCAGCGCGCGCGTGAGGGCGATGACGCCGGCCTTGCTCACGCTGTAGTACGCCAAGTCCTCCTTGAAGGGCAGGATGGCCTCGATCGAACCGAGGTTGATGATGACGCCACCCACATCGCGCCGCTGCCGGATCATGTGCTGGCACATCCAGAGCACCGAGAAGAGGTTGGTCTCCATGACCCGACGGCAGAAGGCCTCGTCGGCGGCCGTGAAGTGCATGAAGGGGTAGATCCCAGCGTTGTTCACCAGGATGTCGGGCTCGCTACCGGCGAGCTCGCTCCACAGCGCATCGATCTCATCCTTGCGCGACAGGTCGATCGCATGGGCCCGAACCCGCAGCCCGGACGCGGACAGCTCGTCCCTGGCGCGGTTGAGGGCCGCCGCGTCGACGTCGACGAGGTCGAGTTCGGCCCCCGCCTCGGCGTAGCGGCGAGCGATCGCCATGCCGATGCCGGCGGCGGCGCCCGTGATGAGGGCGCGCCTGCCCTGCAGCGAGAGGAGTTGCGCGAGGCTGGGGAGGTCAGGCATGCCGGCGTGCGGCCAGGATGGCCCCGCGCCGGCGCGCGCGGGGCGGCGCGCAGGGGGGCCGCCGGGGTGCCCCGAGCGGCGGCGTTCCCCCGTCGCCGCTGCCGGAGCGTTCCGAACCGACAACGTGGGTCATCACCCCACGAGCATCGTCCCGCGGCGTCACCATGGTGTCAGGCGAGCCGTGCATCGATCGCGGCGGCGGTTGGGACGCCAGGTGGGCGGCGGCGACCAGCCGCTCGCGCTCGCGCAGGCGCGGGAACGGGTCGCACACGAAGCTGCGGGCCCGCTCGGCGTCCGCCTTGGGCGCCGGCAGGTAATTGGCGCCGGCGTCGAGGTTCTCCCGCACGCTCATCAGCGGGAACAGCTGGCGGCCTTCGGGCACGTGCCCGACGCCGCTGCGCACCCAGGCCCCGTCCTGACCCGGAGCCTCGACGAGGTCTACGTCACGGTGTGAGGTCGTCACCCGCGAAGCGCTCGGTTCCCGAAGGTTTGGCAGCGCGCGGGAGCCGCGAGAACTGCGGCGCCGTCCGCGGCGCCGTCTCGAGCTTCTCGGCGGTGATCGCTCGGGATGCTGGACCCCACGAGCCGGGCCAACGCGGCCGGTGCCGTCCGGAGGTGGTCGTCGAGCAGTACTGTCACGAACCGAGGCAGCGTGGCATCGTCGGGGCCGGCATCAGCGCGGAGGCGCGCGGCCAACCCTCGACCGGATCCTCGAGCGC
>CAZJUA010000142.1:0-4395 GCA_964549045.1 uncultured bacterium
GAGGTTGTCGGAGAACGCCGCCAGGGTCGCGTTCCCGTAGGCCTGGATGCCGGTACCGGCGTTGTTCGTGAAGGTGCTGTTGGTGATGGCGGCGCGGCCCTCGAACATGAACAGGGCGGCGACGTGGTTGCCGTTCCCCGTCCAGGCGGACGCGCCCGCGTCGCGCACGACCACGTGGTTCAGCACGTTGCTCAGCGACTCCGACTGGATGCGGATGCCGCGCCAGAAGCCCTCGATGGCCTCGGTCCCGCGGAAGATGACCGGGGCGCCGGCGGTGCCGTTGGCCGCGAGCGCGGCGCCGACGGCGACCGTGAGCCAGCCGGTGTCGGTGAACTCGACGACGACGTCGCTCGGGATCGTCAGGGTGCCGCCCGAGACCGTGATGGCCGACGATACGCGGTAGCACGTGCCCGACACGAGCGTGACACCGCCGTCGACGTCCGCGTCGAGCAGGTCGACCGGGTTCGCGCACGAGGCGGAGGTGCCGGGCGGCGTCGCCGTCGCCACGACCGCGGTGGACGCGTTGCCGGCCGCGTCGACCGCGACCAGTGAGAAGCTGTACTCGGTGCCGTTCGTCAGCCCCGACGCCGCGAAGGTCTCGTCGCCGGCGTCGACCTCGGCGGTGGTGCCTCCCGGTGTGCGGGTGATGCGGATGACGGACAGGTCGGTGGCGGTGGGGTCGGTCCACGTCAGCGTGACCGCCGCGTCACTGGCCACAGCCGTGAGGGACGTGACCGGACCCGGCGGGGTCGTGTCGGTCGGGGGCGCCGTCTCGCAGGCGGCGAGGATGAGCGCCGTGGCGGCGAGCGCGACGAGGTGTCGGTGTCCGAGGAGCCGCGGGTGGTTCATCGTGTCGACCTCCAGTGCTGGGGGCGAGGGCGTGGGTGGCGCCGCTCGGCGTCACCCGCTCGGGGCGTATGGGCTACCTCACGTGGCCGGCGTCGATACCGATGCCCAGGGAGCTGCGCAGGTGGGATCGCAAGGAGCGCGAACGTGGTTCCCGTGAGCACGCCGTACCTCCGGACGCCGTCCGCCCGCCGGCGGGTGATCCGGCGCACATCGCGCAGCGAACGACGTACGGACCTTGTAGCCGAGCGGGCGTCACACGGGCGTGAACGCGCCGTCCCCGTCGTCGATGGGCCCCTTTCGTCCGCTGCGGGCGCCGCTGGCGGGGCCGCGTCGTGCGCGGCGAAGACGCGGCCATCGCGCGCCTCGACGTGCTGGGCGGCCCCGTTGCCCTGCCCAGACGAACGTCCTGGCGCGCGGCCCGACACATCTAGGATGATCGAGTCCGAATAACGGCCGCGCCCCGCGCGGGCCGTCGAGGAGGACCTCATGCGCCAAGCCTTTCCCGTCGCCGACGTCGATGACGCAGCGGCCGTCGTCGCGGTCATCGACGTCGCCAGCCTGCCGCCCGGCGCCTGCGGGCGGCACATCCTGGCCGCCTACGAGCGCCTGCTGCCTGGCGAGGTCATGGAGATCGTCGTCGACCACGATCCCGCGCCGCTGCGCCAGCGCTTCGCGGTCGGGCGCCCCGGCGAGTCCGACTGGGCCTACCTGGCGTTCGGCCCGCGCGTGTGGCGCGTGCGGGTGAAGCGGCTCGTGTGAGCACCCCCCGGACTGCGCGTGGCGCACGGGACGCACGCCGCGCAGGCAACGTGCGCTGGCGCAGCGTCGCGCTGCCCATCGAGCACGGCGCCTGGGGCTTCCTGCTCGAGCCGGCGCTGCTGGGCCTGCTCGTCGCGGCGAGCTGGGCGGGCGCCGCCCTGGTGCTCGCGGCGCTGGCGGCCCTGCTGCTGCAGACGCCGCTGAGCCTGGCGCTGACCGACGGCCGGCGGGGCAGGCGTTACCCGCGCACGGCTCTCGCCTGGCGCTTCGTGGCGGCGTACGGCGCCCTGCTGGTCGCGGCTGGTTGGGCCGCCCTCATCCTGGCGGGTAGCGCGGCCATCCTGCTGCCGGTCGCGATCGCGGCCCCACTCGCGGGCCTGCAGTTGTGGCTCGACGCCCGCGGGCGTGCGCGGGAGCTGCTGCCCGAGGCGGCCGGCGCGGTGGCGATGGGCTCGCTGGCGGCGAGCGTGGCGCTGGCCGGCGGCTGGTCGCTGCTGCCGGCGCTCGGTCTGTGGGGACTGCTGGCGCTGCGGGCGGTGCCGGCCATCGTCTACGTTCGCGCCCGGCTGCGGCTCGAGCGCGGCCAGGCGTTCGATCGGCGCCCGTCGGCCCTGCTGCACCTGGCGGCCGTCGGTGCGGTGTCGCTCGCAGCCGCTCTGGGCGCGGTGTCGTGGGTGGCGGCGCTGCCCTACGCGGTGCTCACGGCGCGTGCGGCCCGCGGCCTGGCGCCCGACCGCGCGCCGGTGACGCCCAAGGTCGTCGGCTTCCGGGAGATCGGCTTCGGGGTGATGACGGCCGTGCTCGTGGCCGTGGGGGTAGGGGCGTGGAGGTAAGCAGCGCTCACACGTGTGCGGCGCTCACACGTGTGCGGCGCTCACGGACCCGCCAACGCCTCCGCCCGGATCGCCCCGGCCATGCGGTAGGCCAAGGCCAGGGGCGGCAGCGGCGCGGCCACCGACGGGTCGTCCACCGCTACGGTCACCGGCCCGTCGAAGGGCGCACGCTCGAGCACCCGCAGCGTCGCCCCCGGCACCAGCCCGTGCTCGGCCAGGTAGGCGAGCACCTCGCGGTCCTGGTCGGTGATGCGCGTGACCCGGGCAGCGGTTCCGGCCTCGAGATCGCTGAGCGGGCCGCCCGGGCTGTCGGGCACCGTGCCGTCGCGCCGCGGGATGGGGTCGCCGTGGGGGTCGTGGGTCGGCCTGCCGAGCAGGGCGTCGACACGCTCCTCGAAGTCCTCGCTGATCACGTGCTCGAGGCGGTCGGCCTCGTCGTGCACCTCGTGCCAGGCGTAGCCGAGGGCCTGCGCCAGGTAGGTCTCGAGCAGCCGGTGGTGCCGCAGCGTCTCGAGCGCCAGCGCGCGGCCCGCGGCGGTGAGGCTGGCGCCGTGGTACTTGCGGTAGCGAACCAGGTTCAGCGACGCCAGCTTGTCGAGCATCCCGGTCACACTGGCCGGCGCGACGCCGACGGCGGCCGCGAGCGCGCGGGGCTTGACGTCGTGCTCGCCGAGCTCGAACAGCGCCTTGAGGTAATCCTCCATGGCGCGGGTGACGGCGGGGCCGCGCTTCATGGGCGGCTCCCGGGGCCGACCAACGCAGGCGCCGGTGTGCCGGCGTCGACGGCCCCGCGGGCAGCCGTGGGCACCGCGGCGGTGCCGGCGCCGGCGCCGGCCGGTGGCTGCGGCGCCCGACGCCGCAGGGCCCGCGCGATCAGCCCGTGGCGCGGCCCGAGGGCGAGCGCGAGGAGCAGGAAGCCACCGGTGACGCTCGCCATGCTGCCGCCGATCGACACGTCGAGCGCGACGGCGACGCGGTACCCGATGACGCTCGAGGCGACCGCGATCGCGCTGCCGTAGGCGAGCATGCGCCACAGCCGGTCGGTGAGCAGGTAGGCGGCCGTCGGCGGGACGATGACGAACGCGACGAACAGGATGGCGCCCACGGCGTCGAAGGCCCCGACCGCCGTGACGCTGAGGAGCGACAGCAGCGCCAACCCGATGAGCCCCGGCCGCAGGCCCAGGGCGACCGCCAGCGCCGGGTCGAAGGTCGCCAGCTTCAGTTCCTTGTACGCGAGCACGACGAAGGCGAGGTTGACGGCCGCGACCACCAGCAGGGTCAGCAGCGAGCGTGCCACCTCGAGCCCGCCGACGCGCACGACGTCGAGCCAGGCGAAGGCGATCTCGCCGAGCAGGACGGCGTCGGCGTCGAGATGCACGTCGCGCGCGTAGACGTTGATGAGCAGCACGGCGGCGGCGAACAGGGCGGGGAACACCAGGCCGATGGCGGCGTCCTGCTTCACCCGCCGGCTGCGCACCAGCAGGTCGGTGAGGACGACGGTGGCGAGCCCCGCGAGGGCGGCCCCGACGACGTGCAGCGGGGTGTCGAGGGTGCCGGTGAGCAGGTACGCGCCGACGATGCCGAGCAGGACGGAGTGACTGATCGCGTCGGACAGCATGCTCTCGCGGCGCAGCACCAGGAAGGTGCCGAGCAGCGTGGCCGCCACGCCCACCAGCGCGCCGACCGCCACGATCGTGACCGACGGCGTGTCGAGCCAGGCCTGGAGGGCCGTCATCGGGCTTCCTCCTCGGCGCGGCGCCCGCCGAAGGGCGCCTGCAGCTCGCGCGCCTGCGACCGGCCGGCGGGGGTGAGCACCCAGTGCGCGCCCTCCTCGGGCATGTGCTCGACGCGCTCCACCAGGCCGCGGCGGCGGAGGCGGCGCAGCACGTGGCCGGTGGGGCCGCCGAAGTAGGTGTCGAGCATCCCCTGCTCGCTGGCGTACGCCGGGTCGCGG
>CAZJUA010000143.1:0-2366 GCA_964549045.1 uncultured bacterium
TCGTAACGGACGACGCAGCCGTGGAGGGTTGCCAGGACGTCGTGGGCCGTGGCCTGCGGGACGACGCGCAGGACCGCGCGGCCGCGGTCTGTGAGGATCGGCGGCTCGCCCGTCTGCTCGACCTCGCGCAGGTAGGCGAGGGCGCGGCGCGCGAACTCGGGCTTCGAGACGGTCTTGGGCACGGGCGGACCTCCGTGGAGATGGTAGACCATGGCCGTCGAGCGTAGTCCGTCGTGGATACGTACCGATGGGTTCTTGGCATCCGCCCGGGCTACCGGCATCTCGTTGCGGCAGGCACCTACCATCGGCTGATGCGGGGCCTCGATCGGGTTCACGTTCACGGGCTCCGTCACCGTGGACCGGCGGACCGAGGACGTGCCGGCAGTCTCGTTTCGGTATAGAATATGGGCAGAAATGGTTTACTCTCACCTCAACGACCAGTGTTCGAGTTCGACCCAGCCAAGAGCCGTGCGAACGAGCGGAAGCACGGAATCAGCTTCGTCCGCGCCCAGGAACTGTGGGACGATCCCGACCTGCTGCGAGTCCAGGCTCGGGCCCAATGCGAGCGGCGCTACGTCTTCCTCGGCCGGCTGGACGGCCGCGTCTGGGCCGCGATTGCCACCTACCGTCATGGCGCGATTCGCCTGATCTCGGTTCGTCGAGCGCGGGTAGAGGAGGTGGCGCTCTATGAAGTCCAGTGATCTCGACCGCATCTTCGACGAGGGCGCCGAGGACATCACGGCGCACCTCGACCTGAGCACGGTGACCCGCCCGAACCGCGACGTCAAGCGCGTGAACGTGGACTTCCCGACCTGGATGGTCGCGTCGCTCGACCGCGAGGCGCGGCGCCTGGGGGTCACGCGCCAGTCGGTCATCAAGATGTGGATCGCGGAGCGGTTGGACCGCGGATCCTGACGTAGCCGGGGCCACCGGCGTGACCGTACCGATGCAACGCAAGCATGAACCAAGCCAACTAGCCTGGGGTCAGGCCGCTCCAGCCGGCATCTCGGAGGAGGAGGACCACCGCATGCGCACCACCATCGCCATCCCCTCGGACGTCATGGACGAACTCATGGAGATCGCCGGCACCGACGACCGCACGAAGGCCGTCGAAGTCGCGATCCGCGAGCACGTGAAGCACCTCAAGAGCCAGCGCCTCATCGCCCTGCGTGGAACCGTCGACATCGCTGAGAACGACGAGATCGAGTCATGGGACGACGTTGGGATTCGTGACGCGTGAGCCCGCAACGGGCGGGGAGACCTGGCTGACCTAGCGGACGTAGGCGCGGCCGGTGTCGGTCATTGACGCCGGGATGCCACGGGTACCGTGACCGCTTCCCGCTTGGCGGCGACGAGCCTCTGGTCGACGTCGTCGGAGGTCGTCGGCCAGTCATCGGCGAACGCGTGCTCGGCCCAGAACGCGGCTTCGTCGGCTTCGCTCGCGAAGACCGGGATGTCGTCGGGCGAGTGAACGAATCTCATGCGCTTCATCGGTTCCGCCTCCCATCGCGGGTCCACGCTGCGAGCACCCCCAGCATAGCGATGGCCGGCACCGCCGCCAGCGCCACCCCCACCCGCAGCCCGATCTGCTCGGGCGTGAGGTCGCCGGCCAGCCAGGCGGGCGCCGTGCGCACCTGGTCGGCGGCGATGCCCACCATCCAGGGCATGAAGCCCGCGCCGGTGTGGCCGGCGGCTGCCAGCAGCGCGAAGAGCGAGGCGCCGGCCAGGGGGAAGCGCGCCGACGCGAGCGACACCACGCCCGGCCACAGCAGGCTGGTGGCCAGCCCCGCGGCGGCCACGGCCGCGAGCGACAGCCACACGCTGCCGGCGAACGCCATCAGGAGCGCCGCACCCGCGGAGGCGATCGCGCCGCGGCGCATGAGCGGCACCAGGCCTGCCTCGCTGCCACGGAAGCCGAACCACAGCCGCCCCACGATCATGCCGACGCCGAACGACCCGAGGCCGAGGAGGTCGGCCGTCAGCTTGTCGACGCCCAGGCCGCGCTCGGCAAAGGCCGACGCCCACTGCGCCAGCGACACCTCGGTGGCGCCGGCGAGCAGGATGGCGGCCAGGGCCAGCCAGGTGGCGCGCGTGCGCAGCAGGTCGCGCACCCGCGTGCGGCGGCCGACCTCGAACATGGGCGGCAGCCGGATGGTCGCGAAGGCGAAGGCGTTGAGGGCCGGCACGATCGACCAGCCGAGCATCATCCAGGGCCAGCGCTCGGTCCCCAGGGTGAAGAAGAGCAGCGCGGTCGTCACCGTCACGATGACCTTGCCGATGGGGTAGAAGGCGTGCAGCATCTGCATCATCGCGGCCTTGCGCTCGCCCGGCGTGCGCTCGACGATCGGGCTGATGATGACCTCGAG
>CAZJUA010000144.1:0-38706 GCA_964549045.1 uncultured bacterium
CCCCGCCCCCGCCCCGCGCCCCGACGGCGCCTGAGGTCCCGCCCTTGCTCACCGCCATCCTCATCGTCCTGCTCGCCCTCATCACGGTCGCCTACGCAGCTGCGCCGCTCACCGGCCGCCGCTCCCTCGTCGATCCCCTGCCCGACGAGCGGGACCCGGTCCTGGTCGACCTCGAGGAGGAACGCGACTCGCTGCTGCGGGCGATCCGCGAGCTCGACGGTCGGCTCGACCTGCCCGCCGAGCGGCGCGACGAACTGCGCGCGCGCTACGAGTCGAAGGCCGCCACCGTGCTCAAGGCGCTGGAAGCGGCGCGCAGCGAGGCGCGCGGCGCGGCCGACAGCGCCGCCGAGGCGCGCGCCCAGGCCGCCGACGCGCGGCCCGCCGCGGGGCGACGCCTGCCCATCGGCGCGCTCGCGCTCCTGGGTGTGGTCGCCGTCACCACCGCCGCGCTCGGTTCCTTCGTGCTCCCGCGCGTCGGCCAGAACACCGTCACCACGTTCTTCGCCGACGACCTGCGCACCGCCGAGGCGCTGCGCGACCTCATCCGGGCCGCGGAACGCGAACCCAACGCCACCAACCTCATGGCGCTCGGCGAAGCCTACTGGGAGATGGCCGACGCCGAGGGGGCCGAGGAGACCTACCGGCGGGTCGTCGCGCTCGCCAGCGACGACGGCACCTCGATCGGCGCACCGCCGATCGCCTACAAGCGGCTGGCGTTGCTGGTCCTGCAGCGGGACCTGCCGGCGGCGCTCGATCTCCTGAAGGAGGCGCGGGCGGTCGACCCGACCGACCCCGAGACGCTCTACGCGATCGGCGAACTGTCGTTCGCCCTGGGCGAGCTCGACGCCTCCATCGAGGCGTTCGGCGCCTACCTCGCCACCCCCGAGGGCACCGGCGATCCCGACGCCGAGGCGCGCCTGGCGCTCGTCCGGGCGATCGGTCCGGCGGCGGAAGCCGTCGCCCGAGAGCGCAGCCGCGACAACCTGATGGCGCTCGCCGACGTCTTCTGGACCTCCGGCGCCAACGACCCGGCGGTCGAGGTCTACTTCGAGGTCCTCTCCGAACACGACGCGTCCGAACCGACCGCGCTCAGCCGCGTCGGCCAGCTGCTCTTCACCCGCGGCCGCAGCGACGACGCCATCGGCCTCCTGGAGCGGGCGGCGAGCGCCGCCGGTGGTCTCACGCAGCTGGAGCCGCAGGCGAGCCTGTTCCTGGGGAACGCCTACGCCGTGCAGGGCGACGACGAGAGCGCGATCCGCGCCTGGGAGGCGCACGTTGAGCTCGTGGGTGTCGAGGCCGCCGGACGCGTGACCGGCCTGATCGAGGGGGCGCGCCTGCGCCTGGACGCGGCGAGCGCCGAGGCCGGCGGCGCGTCCGCATCGGCCGCGCCCACCGCTGCGCCGGAAGCCGACGACGCGGCGGAGGCCGACGCGGCGGAGGCCGACGCCGCGCGCGCGCTCGCGGCCCTGAGTGACCCCGCCCTCCTCGTCGAGGTGGGCGCCGAGCTGTATGCCCGCCACTGCGTGGTCTGCCACGGGGCCCAGGGCCAGGGCGGCACCGGCGTGCGTCTGGCCGGCAACACCCGCGCCGCCAACGAGGCCAACACCCGCAGCACCATCCGTTTCGGCCGCGGCATCATGCCCGGGTTCGGCGCGCTGCTGTCCGAGGCCGAGATCGAGGTCCTCGTCCGCTGGGTCGGTCAGGAACTGGCGACGCCGCGCTGAGGCCGATGGAGCGAGAAGAGCCCGCCCGCCCCGCATCCGTGGACGGCTCGACGGCGACCGAACGGCCAGCCGACGTGACGCCGCCCGGCGAGCCCTCGGCGCCGGTCGCGCCCGACCCGCGGGCGGTCGACCGGGGTCGCCGCGCGGTCTCCACCTGGCTGTGGCGCCTGCCCGTGCTGGCGGCCGCCGGCGGCGCCGCCTACGGCGTGTGGCAGGCCTACGCCATCCACTTCGCCAAGGACGCGCCGGACCCCAACCCGAGCTTCGATCCGATCGCCGCCGCCACCGTCGCCCCGCTGTCGGCCTTCGCCGAGGTGTGGGACGGCGTCGACTTCATCGCGGCGGGGGTCCCTTGCGTCGCCGTCCGGCTGCCCGCACCGGTGCCGGGCGGGCTCGACCTCGGCGTCGGCGTGCACCTGGTCGCCTTCTCGCGGGTCTGCACGCACCTGTCGTGCATCGTCGAGCTCAACCGCGACGTCGAGGCGGTCGCCTTCGCCTTCAACCACCGCAGCGATCGACCGTCGCTCACCTGCGCCTGCCACTTCAGCGTGTTCGATCCGCTGCGCGCGGGTCGCGCGGTCAGCGGCCCGGCCGTGCGCCCCCTGCCGCGGGCCCGGCTGCGCCTCGAGGGCGACCTCGGCGGCGACGCACGGGTCGTGTGCGACGGCCTCGAACGGACGTCCTGACGACGCCGGCCCGTCGAGGGCTTGGGTATGGTGGCGTATGAACCCCCTGAGACGACTCGCCGCCCTGGGACAGTCGGTCTACCTCGACGAGCTCAGCCGCGGCATGCTGCGTGACGGCAGCCTGCAGCGCCTGATCGACGAGGACGGCATCCACGGGGTCACCTCGAACCCGGCCATCTTCGAGAAGGCCATCGCCCGCTCCGACGCCTACGACACCGCCATCGCCGAGCTCGCGCGCGGCGACCAGGGCCCCGAGGAGGTCTACGAGACGCTCGCGCTCGAGGACATCGGCGCCGCCGCCGACCTCTTCGCCGACGTCCATGCCGGCTCGCACGGCGCCGCCGGCTACGTGTCGCTCGAGGTGTCGCCGCGGCTCGCGGACGACACCGAGGGCACCGTGGCGGAGGCCCGGCGGCTGTGGGCCCAGCTCGGGCGCCCCAACGTGTTCATCAAGGTACCGGGCACGGCCGCCGGCCTGCCCGCGATCGAGCGGCTCATCGCCGACGGCGTCAACGTCAACGTGACGCTGCTGTTCGGCCTGGAGCGCTACGCCGCCGTCGCCGACGCCTACCTGCGCGGGCTGGAACGGCGGCTGGAGGCCGGCCAGCCGGTCGCCGGCATCGCCTCGGTGGCCTCCTTCTTCCTCTCGCGCATCGACGTCGCGATCGACCCGCTGCTCGACGAGCTGGCGGACGCCGGCGGCGCCGCCGGGGAGACGGCGCGACGCCTGCGGGGCCGCGCCGCGATCGCCAGCGCCAAGCTCGCCTGGCCCCGCTACCAGGACGCCTTCGGGGGCGCGCGGTTCGCCCGCCTGGCGTCGGCGGGGGCGCGGCCCCAGTGGCTGCTGTGGGCCTCCACCGGCACCAAGGACCCCTCGTACCCGGCGACGAAGTACGTCGAGCCGCTGATCGGGGCGCCGACCATCACGACCCTGCCGCGCGAGACGATGGACGCCTACCGCGCCGAGGGCGACCCCGCCCCACGGCTCACCGACGACATCGAGGGCGCCCGGCGCGACCTGGCCGCGCTCGCGGAGCTGGGCATCGACCTCGACGCGGTCACGGAGAAGCTGGAGACCGAGGGTGTCGAGAAGTTCGTCAAGCCGTTCGATGCCCTGCTCGAGGCGCTCGAACGGGCACTGGCCGAAGAGCGACGCTGAGCTCGGGACCCGCCGCGGCCACCCACGCGGCACCCGGGCTCGCGGCCGCGGGGTGGCTCAGCCCTCGCGCGTCACCCGCCGCAGCAGCGCCGCATAGCCGACGACGGTCACCACCACGAACGCGAACCACTGGATGGCGTATCCGAGGTGCGGTCCGAGCGTGACCTCGTCGGGCTCGGGCGGCGCCGGCCAGGCGCCGGCGGCGGGCGTCCATCCCACGATCTCCTCGAGCCACAGCACCGCGGGCACCAACGGTCCGCCCACCTGGTCGCCCAGGCGCTCGGGGTCGAGGTACGCGACGGCCGTCAGGCGGCCCGTCGGGGGATCGCGCGGGGCGATCGCGGCCACCCAGCCCGTGGGCGGGGCCGACGTCGCCCGCAGCCAGCCGATCACCTCCACCCGCCCCTCGGGGGGCGGCGCTTCGACGACCGGCACGCGGTCGAAGTCGTCGGAGACCCAGCCGCGCTCCACCCACAGCCGCCGCCCGTCGGGGTCGTCCTCCAGGCGCAGCGGCGTGACCACGTGGTAGCCGGGCAGGCCGTTGCGGCTGACGGGCCGGCGCAGCACCTCGTCCTCCGGCTCGAACCGACCGGCCACGCGCACGCGCCGGTCGCGCAGCGCCAACGCCGGGTCCACCCCCGCGGCCGCCTCCGCCGCGGCGGCCGCCAGCGCCTCGTCGAGCGCGACCGGCGCGGCGGCGGCGCGCGCCAGCATGACCTCGTTGCGGGCCGCACGCTCGGTGTGGCGGCGCAGCTGCCAGAACCCGAACTGCGTGAACGACACCACCACGAGCAGCGCGAGCAGGTGTCCGAACAGCCACTTCGGGGTGAGCAAGCGCCTGTCCACGGCGCTCAGACGAACAGCGCGCGGTCGATGGCCATCGACAGGAACAGCAGCGCCAGGTACAGCATCGAGTACTTGTAGACCGGCAGCGCCGTCTTCTTGTCGATCGCCACGCCGCTCCGCGCGAGCATGAACAGGCGCGCGACCCGCAGGGCCAACACCACGTTGAGGGCCAGGGCCGCCATGAGGTACAGCCACGAGAACTCGGAGAGCGCGAAGGGGATCACCGTCAGCATCATCGTCAGCAGGGCGTACATCACCATCTGCATGACGGTGGCGCGCTCGCCGATCACGGAGGGGGCCATCGGGATGCCGACCTCTTCGTAATCGTGCTGGATCATCAACGCCAGCGCCCAGAAGTGCACCGGCGTCCACAGGAAGACCAGCGCGAACAGCAGCCACGCCAGCAAGGAGAGCTCGCCGGTGACGGCGGCCCAGCCGACGAGCGGCGGGATCGCACCGGCGGCCCCGCCGATGACGATGTTCTGCCAGGTGGTGCGCTTCAGCCAGACCGTGTAGATGATGACGTAGAACGCGATGCCGGCCCAGGAGAGCAGCGCGGCGAGCAGGTTGCTCGACGCCCAGATGATCGCGAAGCTGAGCAGCGTCAGCGCGATCGCGAACGCCAGCGCTCGGCCCGTGGGCACGACGTTCGTCACCGTCGGGCGCATCGCGGTGCGCCGCATGCGGCCGTCGATGTCGCGGTCGTACACCATGTTGTAGACCCCGGCGGCGCCCGCCGACATGTACCCGCCCACGAGCAGCCCCAGCAGCATCCAGGTGCCCGGGTAGCCCTCCGCCGCGATGAACATCGCCCCCACCGTGGTCAGCAGCAGCAGGCTGATCACCCGCGGCTTGGTCAGGGTCAGGTAGTCGCGCCAGGTCGCCCTCGGCGTGCCGGTTGCGTTCACGCTTGCTCCCATCTCAGGCACGCTCCATCGCGGCGTCGCCGCGCGCTCCGGCCGTCGCCCGCGCCGGCCGCCGCGCCGGCGCGGCCAACAGCACGACGGACAGGGCCGCCAGCAGGAAGAACGACACCACCGCCAACCCCAGGTGCAGCAGTGTCAGCACGATCGGCGCCAGCAGCGCCAGGTTCAGCGTGCCGACGGCCAGCTGCACCAGGTACACGCCCAGCAGACCCTGCGCCAGCACGCGGCCCTCGGGCGCCGGCTTGATCCACCACGCCGTGCCCAGCGACAGGAAGAGGTAGATGCCCACCGTGATGCCGATGATCGGGTGCAGGATGCGCAGGCGAATCAGCGGGTGCGACGCGGGATCGAAGTCGGCGGCGATGCCCTCCGCCAACGACGCCGACGGGAACATCGTGTTCCCCATGGCGGCGATGCCGCCACTGAACATGAGGAACAGCATGCCGATCAGGCCGATCGCCAGGACCGTCCCGAGCGGGCCCTGGCCGCGCAGCCTGAGGGGCCAGGCCGGCCGCTGCGGTCGCGCGTAGAGGTAGACGCCGGCGAGCGAACCGACGAGCAGCAACGAGTTGACGAGGTGGGTCGCGACCATCAACCCCCGCTCGATCGACTGGTTGTCGCCCGTGAGCCCCCACAGGACGGTGAGGGCGCCCAGGCCCGCCTCGATGAAGAGGAAGGCGGTCGCCGCCACGGTGAAGGCGAAGAGCCCCGGGTTCTCCCGCCGCATCCGCCAGACCCGGGCGAAGAGCCACACGCCGAGGATGAGCACGCCGAGCGAGAGCAGCCGGTGGGTGAACTCGATCGCCGTGTGCACGCCGCCGGACAGCGGCACCACCTCGCCGTTGCACAGCGGCCAATGCTGGCCGCAACCGGCGCCCGAGCCGGTGGCGCGCACGAACGCCCCCTGGATGATCACCAGGGAGTTCGCCGCGATCGTCAGCACGACGAGCCGCAGGGTCGAGATGCCGCGGCGCACGGCGCCCGCAGGACGCACGGCGCCCGAAGGACGCACGGTGTCCGAAGGACGCTTGAGGTGGGGTTCGGAGGCTGGGTTCACGAGGTTTCCTTGGGCGCCGAGGGCGGCCGGCCGTCGAGCGGTCCCGGTCGCGGGCGAGCAGGATCCGACGCCGCCGGCGCCGGCGAAGCATCGTCATCCTAACCGCCCGACCGGCGCGCAACGTGACCTGGGATTCCGAAGCGCGCGGCGGCCGCACACGCCCCTCTCACGCGTTGGCGACATCATGCCGTCAGGGCCTGCGATGGCGGGCGGTGGGCACCGGCGGCGCGATGCTACACTCGCGCGGACCCACCACGAGCACTCCGGAGGACACGTTGAACACCACCTTGCATCGCTCAACCGTTCGGCGCCCACGCGCGGGCTTCGGCCTCGGCCGACTCGCGGTATTGGTGCTGGGCGCGCTGCTGCTGACCGGACACGCCTGGAGCCAGGAATCGAACGAGGACGTCTCCACCTGGCTCAGGGACGGCAGCTTCTACTACGCCCAGGGCGACTGCGCGCTGTCCCAGTACTTCTACCAAGAGGCGCTCAAGCGCGACCCCGAGAACGTCGTGGCCATGGTCGGCAAGGGTCGTGCCCTCGCGTGCCAGGGGGCCTTCGGCAGCGCCGTGGAGACCTTCCGCGAGGCGATCGCCGCCGACGAGCGTCACGTGCCCGGGTACGTGCAGTTGGCGTTGGCGTACCAGAACCAGTACGTGGCCGACCCGCTGACGTTCGCCAGCCGCCTCGCCGACGCGATCGAGGTGCTCGAGCAGGCCGAGGGCATCGCGCCCGACGACGCCACCGTGAAGAACACCAAGGGCATCATCTACTACGAGGCCGGCGACCTCGAGCAGGCGCGCGCCGCCCTCGAGGCGGCCGTGGAGCTCGCCGCCGCCAGCGACCTGAGCGAGCGCGAGCGCTCCGTCATCCAGGTCAACCTCGGGCGGGCGTACCGCGATCAGGGCGAACTCGAGCTCGCCCAGACGGCGTTCCGCCGGGCGGTCGTCCTCGACCCCGCCAGCGCCTCCGCGCACAACAACCTCGGCCACGTGAACTTCCGCCTCGGCGACTGCTCGGCCGCGGAGTACGAGCTGTCGCAGGCCGTGAGCCTGGCCCCGGCCTCGCTGTCCGCGGTCTCCCAGCTGGCGATCGTGCTGTTCGAGTGCGGCGACGTCGCGGGCTCGATCCCGCACTTCGAGCTCGCCCTGACCCTCGACGGCGCGGTGTTCGCGCCGCCGCTCTACACCTACCTCGCGCGCGCCTACCTCGAGCAGGGGCGCATCGAGGACGCCCTGCGGCGGGCCCAGCAGGGCGCCCTGCTGCCCCCCGAGTCGGCGGAGGCCCACTTCCACCTCGGCCGCGCCTACGTCGCCCGCAACGCGGCGGGCGACGACGACGCCGCCCGGCGGGCGTTCGAGCGGGCGCTCGAACTGGATCCCGCGTTCGAGGAGGCGCGCTCCGCACTGGACGCGCTGCGGTAGGCGCCCCACGCTGGCCGACACGAGGGGGTCGGGCGCGCGCCGCTCGACCCCCTCTCCATCGGTCGTCACCGCACCCGTGGCTCGCCGACCGGCACCCCCGCGCGGCCGAACGTGCTAGATTCGGGAGGTTTGGCACGCGGCATCGGGATCGTCCGCGTGTGTTCGGCCCCGGCGGAGCCGGGGCGAACACCAGGCAGTTTCGGGCGCGAGCGCCCGAAACTGCAGTGTGAAGACCGAGGGGATGGCGCCACGGGCATCACCCCTGAATCCAACCTCAACGTCCCGACACGGAGGAACTGATGTCCTACCTCGGCATGAAGCAACTGCTCGAAGCTGGCGTGCACTTCGGGCACGAGACGAAGCGCTGGAACCCGAAGATGAAGCGCTACATCTTCGCGGAGCGCAACGGCATCTTCATCATCGACCTGCAGAAGACGCTGGTCGAGTCGGAGAAGGCGCTGACCTACCTGCGCGACCTGGCCGGACGCGGCGGCACCATCCTGTTCGTCGGCACCAAGAAGCAGGCGCAGGAGATCCTGGCGGCCGAGGCGAAGCGCTGCGGCATGCCGTTCATCAACGAGCGCTGGCTCGGCGGCCTGCTGACCAACTTCAAGACCATCCGCACGCGCGTCGACCGGCTGCGCGAGCTCGAGTCGATGTTCGAGGACGAGTCGATCCTGCGCTACACCAAGAAGGAACAGATCGACATGGGCAAGGAGCTGCAGCGCCTGCAGCGCTACCTGGGCGGCATCCGCGACATGACCCGCCTGCCCGACGCCCTGTTCATCATCGACCCCACCAAGGAGGCGATCGCGGTCAAGGAGGCCAACAAGCTCGGCGTCCCCGCCGTCGCGCTGGCCGACACCGACAGCGACCCCGACGTCCTCGACTTCATCATCCCCGGCAACGACGACGCCATCCGCTCGATCCAACTCGTCACCGCGACGCTGGCCGACGTGATCATCGAGGTCCGTGGCGGCGGCGAAGAGCCGGTCGCGGCGCCGGCCGAGGCCGCGCCCGTCACCGAGCGGGTCCTGCGTCCCCTGCCGACCACGGCCTCGGAGCAGGCGATCCAGGCGGCCGTGGCCGAAGGCAGCGGCCCCGCGAGCGAAGCCACCCCCCCAGCAGCGGCCCCCAGCGAAGCCGCCGCGACGCCCGGCGAGGCCGCCGCGGACGACGCGGACGACGCGACCCCCACCCCCGCGGAGGAAGCATGACCGTCAGCACCGAACTGATCAAGCAACTGCGCGCCATGACCGGCGCCGGCATGATGGACGTCAAGAAGACCCTGGACGAGACCGGCGGCGACGTCGACAAGGCGGCCGCCCTGCTGCGCGAACGTGGCATCGCCAAGGCGAGCAAGAAGGCCGACCGCGCGGCCAAGGAGGGCCTGGTCGGGTCCTACGTTCACCACAACGGCAAGATCGGCGTGCTGGTCGAGGTCAATTGCGAGACGGACTTCGTCGCCCGCAACGAGGGCTTCCAGGAGCTCGCCAAGAACCTCGCGATCCACATCGCCATGGCCAACCCGCAGTACCTGCGGCGCGAGGACGTCCCTGAGGACGCCGTCGAGGCCGAGCGCGCCGCCCTGCGCGCCCAGGCGCGCGAGGAGGGCAAGCCCGAGGCGATCATCGAGAAGATGGTCGAGGGCCGCCTGGGCAAGTTCTTCGCCGAGGCCTGCCTGCTCGAGCAGCCCTACATCAAGGACGACAAGAAGACGATCGACCAGCTGGTGAAGGAGTCGATCGCCAAGATCGGCGAGAACATCCAGATCGGTCGCTTCTCCCGCATCGCCATCGGGGAGTGACGGCGTGCAGCGCGCCCTGCTGAAGCTCTCCGGCGAGTTCCTCGCCGGCGAGAACGGCTTCGGGGTCGCGCCGGATGCCACCCGCTCCCTCGCGCGTGAGATCGCCGCGGCCCTCGGCCGCGGCGTTCAACTGGCGTTGGTGGTCGGCGGCGGCAACTTCTGGCGCGGCGCCCAGCACGGCGGCGACATGGACCCCGCCACCGCCGACTACGTCGGCATGCTGGGGACGGTGATGAACGCGATGGCGCTGCAGGACGCCCTGGAGAAGCAGGGGATCGACACCCGGGTGCAGACCGCGATCGCCATGCAGGCCATCGCCGAGCCCTACATCCGACGCCGCGCCCTGCGTCACCTCGAGAAGGGCCGGGTCGTCATCTTCGGCGGGGGCACCGGCAACCCGTTCTTCACGACCGACACCACCGCGGCCCTGCGCGCCCTCGAGATCGACGCCGACCTCGTGCTGATGGCGAAGAACGGCGTCGATGGCGTGTACGACGCCGACCCACGGCAGCACCCGGAGGCCCGCCGCTTCGCGACGCTCGCCACCATGGACGTCCTGCAACAGGGGCTCAAGGTGATGGACGCGACCGCCATCAGCCTGTGCATGAGCCGCAACCTGCCGATCGCCGTGTTCGACATCTTCACCGGCGGCAGCCTGCAGCGGCTGCTCGCCGGCGAGCACGTCGGCACCCGGATCGCCAACGACGCCACCACGCGCTACGCCGACGAGGCGACCGCGGGCTGACCAGGACGACGCCGGGCCGGGACGAGGGTCCCCGTCCGGGCCGTCGCCGCGACGGGCTCCGGCGCGGTAGACTGCGCGCCACAACCTCGTCCAGGAGGAGCGCCATGAAGACGGTCATCAAGGAGACGCGCGAGCGCATGCAGAAGTCGCTCGACGCCTTCGAGGGCAACATCGGGATCGTGCGGACGGGACGGGCCAACCCGCAGATGCTCAGCCGCGTCATGGTCGACTACTACGGCGCCATGACGCCGCTCAACCAGCTCGCCAACGTCAGTTCGCCCGACCCGCGTACGCTGCTCGTCACCCCGTTCGACAAGAGCGCGATCCGCAACATCGAGAAGGCGATCCTCGAGAGCGACCTCGGCTTCAACCCGAACAACCAGGGCGACTCGATCTTCATCACCGTCCCGCCGCTCAACGACGAGCGCCGCCGCGACCTGGTCAAGACGGTCAAGCACATGGCCGAGGAGGCCAAGGTGGCCGTGCGCAACATCCGTCGCGACGCCAACGAGGAGCTGCGCGAGATGCACAAGGAGCACCTCCTCTCCGACGACGAGGCCCACACCGGTGAGGCCGAGGTGCAGAAGGTCACCGACGAGTTCGTCGCCCTGATCGACGACCGCACCAAGGCCAAGGAGGACGACATCCTGGCCGTCTGAGGCCGGACGCGTCGCCCCCTTGCACATCCCGCGCATCGCGTCGGCCTTCGTGGCCTTTCTCGTCACCCTCGTGGTGCTGTGGGTGGGCCTGCCCCTGCTGGGTCCCGTCTACCTCTTCCTGGTGGCCATCGCGATCCAGGAGTACGCGGCGATGATGGAGCTGCGCGGCGTGCCGGTGCGGCGGCGCAGCCTATGGGTGGTCAGCGCCCTGACGCTCCCCGCCTCGCTGCCGGCGGGCCACCCGTGGATGGAGGCCCTCGGCGGGGTCCCCTGGCGCGAGCTGCTGCTCATCGGCTTCGCGCTCTACCTGCTGGTGGCCGAGGTCGTCACCTCGAACCGCAGTTCGCTGCACTCGCTCGTCTTCACGCTGTTCGGCTACGTGTGGATCTCCTGGGGGTTCGGGCTGATCATCACGCTGCGCTACACGCCCGACGGCGTCATCGGTCTGTGGTACCTCACCTTCCCGATGCTGGCGATCATCGCCACCGACGTCGGCGGCTACGTCTTCGGGTCGCTCTGGGGGCGGCGGCTCCTGGCACCGCGCATCAGCCCCAAGAAGACGATCGAGGGCCTGCTCGGCGGCCTCGCGCTGGCGCTCGTCGTGGTCGGCACGACGATGGCGCTGCTGCCCCTGTGGACCGACTTCCGGCTCGACGTCGTGCACCTGCTGGTGTTCGCGCTGGCGGTACCCCTCGCGGCCCTGGCCGGCGATCTCTTCGAGTCGCTGGTCAAGCGTTGGGCCGGCGTCAAGGACACCGGGGTCTTCCTGCCCGGCCACGGCGGCGTCCTCGATCGCATCGACAGCACCCTGATCGCGGTGCCGGCCACCTACCTGCTCGTCAAACTGCTGCTGCTCTGACGCCAGCCCGAATCGCGCGCGCAGCCCTTCCCGTCCCCCGGATGCTAGCCTCGCCGTCGCTAGGAGCCCCAGCGTGACCGACGCACCCCATCACCCCACCGACGACGCCGCCCGCGTCCCCAGCGACGACGCGCGCAGCGTCACACCCAACTTCGTGACCGAGGTCGTCGACCGCGACCTCCGCCAGGGGCGCGTCACCACCGTCGTGACGCGCTTCCCGCCCGAGCCCAACGGCTACCTGCACATCGGGCACGCGAAGGCGATCTGCCTCGACTTCGGCATCGCCCGCGACTACGGCGGGCGCGTGCACCTGCGCATGGACGACACCAACCCGACCACCGAGGACCCGGCCTTCGTCGCCGCCATCGAGCGCGACGTGCGCTGGCTGGGCTTCGCGTGGGACGAGCTGCGCTACGCATCGGACTACTTCGAGGACCTCTACGCGCTCGCCGAGCGGCTGATCGAGCGCGGCGACGCCTACGTCGACGCCCGCGACGAGGCCACCATCCGTGCGACCCGCGGCAGCGTCAGCGAGCCCGGCACCCCGAGCCCCGACCGCGACCGCAGTCCGGCGGAGAACCTCGACCTCTTCCGGCGCATGCGCGCCGGCGAGTTCGCGGACGGCAGCCACGTGCTGCGGGCCAAGATCGACCTCGCCTCGCCCAACATGATCCTGCGCGACCCGGTGCTGTACCGGATCAAGCACGCCCACCACTACCGCACCGGCGACGCCTGGTGCGTCTACCCGCTGTACGACTTCGCCCACCCGCTCTCGGACGCCATCGAGGGCATCACCCACTCGCTGTGCACGCTGGAGTTCGACAACAACCGCGCGATCTACGACTGGCTCGTCGAACGCCTGTTCCCGGAGCCGCGGCCGCGGCAGTACGAGTTCGCCCGCCTGGTGCTCGACCGGACGGTGCTGTCGAAGCGGAAGCTGATCGCGCTGGTGCGCGAGGGCCACGTCGAGGGCTGGGACGACCCGCGGATGCCGACCCTGGCGGGCATCCGCCGCCGCGGGGTGCCGCCCGAGGCGATCCGGGCGTTCGTCGACCGGGTGGGCGTCACGAAGGCGAACAGCCGGACGGACCCGGCGCTCCTCGACCACGCGGTGCGCGACGCGCTCAACACGACGGCGCCGCGGGTGATGGCGGTCCTCGATCCGGTCGAGCTGCTCCTCGAGGATCCCGACGGCGAGCTCGACGGCATCGACGGCGTCGACGCGCCGTCGTTCCCGGACGACGTGATCGGGGTGGTGCCCGCGGCGGCCGACGCCTCGCGGCTGCTCCCGCTCGGTCGCCGCCTGTGGATCGAGCGCGACGACGTGGCGCTCGACCCGCCCCCGGGCTTCAAGCGCATGGCGCCCGGCCGCGCGGTGCGCCTGCGCCATGGCGTCGTGGTGCTCTGCGAGGGCGTCGACGTGGACGCCGACGGCCGCGTCGCCCGCGTGCAGGCCCGCGTACTCCCCGGCACCCTCGGCCGCAACCCGGACGGCGTCAAGGTGTGGGCCGCGATCCATTGGGTCGACGCCGACACCGCGCTGCCGGCGACGTTCCGGCTCTTCGGCGACCTGTTCACGGCCGCCGATCCGGACGCCACCGGCGACTTTCGGCAGCACCTCGACCCCGCCTCGCTCGTGGTGCACCGCGGCTTCGTCGAGCCCTCGGTGGCCGCGGACGCCGCCGACACCCGCTACCAGTTCGAGCGCCAGGGCTACTTCTGGCGCGACCCCGGCCCCGAACTCGGGCCGGGGGCCGCAGCGGCGGCGGGCACCGGCGGCCCGCTCGGCACGAGCGACCCGCTCGGCACGAGCGACCCGCTGACGTGGAACCGCATCGTCACCCTCAAGGACGCGCGGCGCGGCGCGGCGGGCGGCGGCGCCCGGCCGCAGCCGCCCGCGCCGGGGCGTCACGGGGCACGCGGGCCCGCGGCACGCGGACCCGCCCCCGACGCGCCCGCGAACGAGCCCGGCGGTGGCGCCGAGGGCGTCGCGGAGGCCCCCGATCCGCTCGCCGGCCTCGCGCCGGCGGAGCGTGCGGCGGCCGAGAGCTGGATCGCGGCGGGCGTCGATCCCGCCCACGCCGGGCTGATCGCCGCGGAACCCGCGCTCGCCGGCGTCCTCACCGACGCGGTCGCCGCGGGCGCGAGCAGCGCCGCCGCGGCCCCGTGGGTGGCACAGGAGACGCGCGGCGAGATGCGTCGGCGCGGGCAGCTGCCGGCGCAGCTGACCGGTGGGGCGCTGGCGGAGCTGCTTGCGCTGCTCGCCGACGGGACGCTGCACGCGGGCGGTGCCCGCGAGGCGTGGGCGGCGGTGGCCGCCGGCGAGGGGCGCCCGCGCGAGATCGTCGAGCGCCGCGGCCTCGCGCGTCTCGACGACGAGGACGCGCTGCTGGCGGCGGCCCACGCGGCGGTCGCGGAACACCCCGCCGAGGCGGCGGCGTACCGGGGCGGCAAGCAGGCGCTCGCCGGCTTCTTCGTGGGTCAGGTGATGCGCGCGACCGGGGGCCGCGCGGACCCGCGCGCGGCGCAGGCCGCGGTGCGGGCGGCGCTCGCCGAGGGCTGATCCCCGTCCTTGGGTGCCGGCGCCCGACGGCGCCGGCACCGGCGCGCCATGCTCAGGGGGCCAGCGGGCTCGCGCGCTCCGGATCGGCCGCCGTGCGCACGAAGCGCGCGAGGTCGTCCTTCATCTTGCGCAGGATGCCGACGTCGACGTACATCATGTGCCCGGCGTGGTACCGGACCTCCTCGAGGTTGCCGCGCAGCTCGGGCGGTAGGCCGAGGTGGTCGAGGGTGTAGCGGGTGGCGAAGTGCGGCGTCGCCAGGTCGTAGACGCCGCTGGCGACGAACACCCGCAGGTACGGGTGGGTCGCGATCGCCCGCCGTAGCGTCTCGGCCACGTTGACGAAGCGGTTCTGGAACTTGCCGTAGTCCCAGATGGCGTAGAGGCTCGAGATGACCTCGTACGGCAGGTCGCTGTCGAAGCCGAGGTCGCGCCGCAGGTAATCGTTGACGGTGGCGCCGTACGCGCCCATGGTGGCGCCCATCGAGGGGTCGAACTCGGGCTTCTCGCCGCCGCCGTCGCGATCGACGCCGGTGTAGCGCGCGTCGATCCGGCCGACCGTGCGCCCGCCCTCGCGCAACAGCTCCTTGGTGAAGCGATGGATGTCGAGCCGCAGGCGGCAGCGGCGCACGTAGCCCTCGTCGAGGCCGGTGTAGCGCGCGAGATCGGCCGCGAGCGCGTCGGCCTCTTCCGCCGGCAGGGCGTCGCCGCGCAACAGCGCGGGACCGTAGCGGTCGAGCGTCCAGGCCTCGACCTCGGAGAGCAGGGCGTCGATCGGGCGCGCCTGTAGCTCGGCGTCGAGCCGACCGTGGTAGTGGGCCGCGGCGGCGTAGGTCGGGAGGAAGAGCAGTGGCGGGAGGTCGTTGCCGGTCTCGAAGCGGACGGTCGAGAAGTCGAGCACGCTGGAGATCAGCATGAGACCGTTGAGGTACAGGGCGTGCCGGTCCATGAGGTAGCCCGCGAGGGCGGCCGCGCGGGTGGTGCCGTAACTCTCGCCGATGAGGTACTTCGGCGACGACCAGCGGCCGAAGCGGGAGATCCACAGCCGGATGAAGTCACCGACGCTCTCGACGTCGCCGTCGAAGCCGTGGAAGTCCTTCGGCTTCTCCCCCGTCACCGCCCGGCTGAAACCCGTGCCGACGGGATCGACGAACACCAGGTCGCTGACGTCGAGCAGGCTGGCGTCGTTCTCCACCAGCTCGTACGGCGGCGGGACCGCCATGCCGTCGTCCTGCAGGCGCACGCGCTTGGGGCCCAGCAGGCCGAGGTGCAACCACACCGACGAGGAGCCGGGGCCACCGTTGAACGAGAACGTCACCGGCCGCCGCGCGGGGTCGCCGGCGCCGTCCCGCGCGTACGCCACGAAGAAGACCTCGGCCCGCGGTCGCGCCCCCTCCCAGGTGGCCGTGGCGTCGCCGTCCTTGCGCTTCTCCTGGTGCAGAACGATGCGTCCGGTCGTCGACGCGTAACGCACGGTGGCGCCGCCGATGGTCGTCTGGTGGTGGCGGGTGACGAGCTGGTCGACGACCGCCGGCGGGGTGGGGCGGGCGTCTCCTTCGGGTCCGGATGGCTGCGGCATGCGACCTCCTCGGGGGATCGACCGAGCCTACCAGCCGCTTCAGGCCACGGGCTCGGGCCCGCCGGCGAGCTCCACCACCACGGTGCCGCGGCCGGCGTCGTACCAGCAGCCGATCGCCTGCGCCCGGTGCGGCAGGCCATCGACGTCGCAAGGCACCCGACCGTGCACCATCATGGAGCGGAGCAGCGCGGCCAGCCCCGGCCCGTCCACCGCGCCCTCCCACAACCACCGCGGCTCCGGGGCGTCGACGCCGACCTCGCCGGCGGGCTCACGGCTCACGACCCGACGCAACAGGCCGGGCAGACCCTGCAGACGAACCACCGGTGCGCGCTCACTGACCATGCCGTCAGGATGCACCCACGCGAGGCACGCGCCGACGGGGAACTGGGCAGATGCCAAGCGATCCTGGGCCTCAGCCGGCGCCGCGGCGGCCAGTTGGTACGCTCGGGGCGTGCCCACCATCGGCGCCCTGAACGAGACGCCGCTCCACGACGCGCTCAAGCGGTCGGTGGCGCCCGCAGGGGCGACCTTCGAGGTGCCGGTCGCCGGCTTCGTCATCGACGCGGTGCACGACGGCCTCCTCATCGAGGTCCAGACCCGCGGCGTCGGCAAGCTGCGGCGCAAGCTCCGGCGGCTGCTCGCCGAGCACCCCGTCCGACTCGTCCTGCCGGTGACCATCGAGAAGTGGATCGTCAAGCTCGGCGAGCAGCCCACGCGCCGTCGCTCGCCCAAGCGCGGGCATCCGGCCGACGTGGCCCGCGAGCTCGTGGGCATTCCCGACCTGCTCGAGCACCCCGGACTCGAGTTGGAGCTGGTGCTCATCCAGGAGGAAGAGTGGCGCGAACACCGCACCGGCGTGGCCTGGCGCCGGCGGGGCTGGGTGACCGTCGACCGCCGCCTCGTGGCGGTCCTCGAACGCCGCCGCTGGCGTGGGCACGCCGGCCTGCTCGCGCTGCTGCCCGAGGCGCTGGCCGACCCGTTCGGCACCGCCGAACTCGCCGCGTGCAGCGGGATGAGCCGCAGCACGGCGCAGAAGCTGGTCTACTGCCTGCGCATGGGCGCCTGCCTCGACGTCGTCGGCAAGGCGGGCAACGCCGTGCAGTACACGCGATCGGCGCGCGGCCCGGCCGAACGCCCGGCCCCGCCCGGTCCGGTCGAGGGGCCCGACCGGGTCGGCTCGGCCCGGCGCTGAACCGCTCGCGGCGCGCTCACCCCTGCACGCGCCGCCGCCACGCGGCGCGCAGCGCCTCGTCGGGGAGCGTCACCACCCGCCGCCCCCGCAGGTCGATGAGGCGAGCGGCCGGCCGAACGCCGCGCACCAGCTCCACCGCCCGGACGTAGGTCGCCATGGCGAAGTGGTAGCGCTCGGGGTCGAGCCGACGGTCGGTCTTGTAGTCGTCGAGCGTCCACGCGCCACCCGCGCGGGTCAAGCGATCGATGACGCCCTGCCAGGTGCTGCCGCCGGCCTCGAAGGCGAAGGGGAGCTCGGCGTGCTCCTCGTCCGCGCTCCCGGGTCCGGGTAGCGCCCCCGCGTCCACCAGGTGCCAGAACCCATCGAGCAGCGCCTCGACCTCGGCCAGGATCGCCGCCCGCGCCCCTTCCGGGAAGGGGAACAGCACCTCCTGGCCGGCGAGGCCGGCCAGCACGTCCTCGCGCCACCGGTCCCCCACCCCGGCCGGCGCGCGCAGGCGCGCGAGGGCATCGTGCACCAGCGTGCCCACGGCCGTCCCGTGGCCGGCGAGGCGTTCGCCCGCGGTGGGATCGGCGGGGCGCAACCCGTCGTCGGCGATCCCGTCACCGGCGTCGCCCGGCGCGACCAGTGGCGCCGCCAGTGGCGCCGCCAGTGGCGCTGGCCAGGGTGCCCGCACGCGCGCCTCCGGCGCCCTGCCGGCGCCCTCCAGCACGACCCACGACGGGCTGACGACCGGGGGGAACGGCGCCGGCAAGGGCACGCGGCCGGCCCACGGGGCGGCGTCGGCCAACGCGGTCGGCGGCTCCGGAGGGACCGCGGGGGCACCGACACCGGCGCCCGCATGCCGTTCGAGCGCCACGCCGAGCGCGCGGGCGACGGCGGTGGGCCGCTCGTCCCCGCCATCGGTGGGCCCGAGGCCGGCGAGGTGGAAGGCGCGCAGCCATGGGCCCGGTCCCTGCGCGCCCTGGCTGCCCGTCACGATCAGCTCGTCGCGTGGTCGGCTGAGCGCCACGTAGAGCGCCCGGTGGGTCTCGCCCTCGGCCCGCGCCCGTCGCTCGGTCTCCAGCGACCGGTACTCGGGCGTGCCGCGCCGCGCGAGGCGGCCGTCGCGGGCGTCGACCGCGACCGGCGCGTCCCGCTCCCAGCCGCGCGCGCCGGCGTCGACGACCAGCGCCACCGGCCACTCGAGGCCCTTGGCCGCGTGCACGGTCAACAGGGTGACGCCGTCCCCCGCCTGCGGCACGTCGCCGGCGTCGGTCTCGCGGGCCAGCCGCTCGAAGCCGTCGACGAGCCGCTCGAGGTCGCCCGGCGGCCGCTCCGCCAGGGCCACCACCAGCGCGTCGACGTTGTCGCGGGCGCGCCGCGGCCAACGCGCCACGAACGGCACGCCGTCGACCAGCGGCTCGTACGCCAGCCGCGCGACCGCGCGGACCGGATCGCCGCGAACCATCGCGCGCACGGCGGCGAGCCGGTCGGCCGCGCCAGGCTCGCGCGCGCGCAGCGCGCCCTCGGGATCGGGGTCGCGGGTGACGGCAGCCGCCGCCGATGCGTCGAGGCCACCGAAGGGCCCCCGTAGGAAGGCGGCCAACGACACGCCGCGCGGGTCGAGTGCCACGCGCAGCGCGTGCCACAGGTCGCGCAGCTCGGGCCGGGTGAAGAATCCGCGTCCCTGGCGTAACACGGCCGGCACGGCCGCCGCGCGCAGCGCCGACTCGACCGCGGCCAAGCCGGTGTGGGAGCGGGCGATGACCGCGATCTCGTCCCAACGGCGCCCCTCGTCGTGCAGCCGCCGCAGCCGGCCGGCGAGCCAGCCGAACTCGGCGGCGCGCAGCTCGTCGAGGCCGGCGGCGTCATCCCGCCACCAGTGGAGCTCGACGCGTCCCGGCCGCGACGCCTGGTCGCCGGCGGGGCGGACGTCCGGCGCCTCCTCCGGACCGAACCCCCAACCCTCCTCGGCCAACCGACCAGTCAGGTGGTTGAGCAACGCGGTCACCTCGGGCGTGTGCCGGCGGGTCTCGACCAGCGGCGCGTCCAGGGTGCCCTCCCGCGCCGCGCGGCGCGCGGCGCGGCGGAAGACCTCGACGTCCGCCTGGCGGAAGCCGTAGATCGACTGCTTGGGGTCGCCGACGACCTCGACCCGCGCGCCGGCGCGCTCCAGCCCCTCGAACAGGCGCCCCTGCAGCGGGTTGACGTCCTGGTACTCGTCGACCAGCAGCAGGGGCGTGCGCGCCACCCAGCGGGCGGCCAGGGCGGGCGCCTCGACGCACCTCAGCGCCTGCCGCTCGATCTCGGACGGCGCCAGCCGCGCGGGCCCCATGCGCGCCAGCCAGCGGTCGTAGGCCGCCTGGTGCAGCGCCCACAGGTCGGCGGCCGGGTCGTCGACGGGCCGCAGCTCCGGGGCGAGGGAGCGCCGCCCGAACAGCGCCATCGCCTCGTCGGCGGCCGTCTCCCCCAGCCGCTCGACGACGGCCGCGAGGGGGTGACCGGGGAGCTCGGCGACGAACAGCAGGCTGCGCAGTTCCTCCTCGAAGGTGGCCTGCGCCTCGCCCTCGCCGTAGGGCGCGAAGTCCGGGTCGAGGCCGAGGCTCGGCGCGACCGACCTCAGGGCCTGCATGAGGAAGCCGTGGATCGTCGCCATCGTGGCGCCGCCGAGCTCGCGTGACGCCTCCTCGAAGGCGGGACGCCGGGCCTCGTCGAGTCGCACCGCGCCACCCAGGTAGCTGCCCTCGCGCAGCAGCGTACCGATCGCCTCGCCGACCCGGACCCGCAGTTCGGCGGCGGCCGTGCGGGTGTAGGTGACGGCGGCGATGCGCCGCAACGGTACGCCCTCCTCGATCGCGCGCAGCACCCGCAGGACCAGCGAGGTCGTCTTCCCCGTCCCGGCCGAGGCGACGCGCACCCTCATCGCGCACCCGTTCCCGCGCGACAGAGGTCGGCCACCGGGCAGGCGCCGCAGCGGTAGCCGGGTGACGGCTGCGGCGGACCCGCCGTCCAGCGTTCCTGCGCCTCGGCGACCGCCCGACGCAGCTGACGGCGCCGGGACGCCAAGGCCGGGGTGTCGACGCCGTCGGGTGTCAGCAACCGCGGTCCGTCGCCGAGCGGCCACGCCACCACGTCCACCCGGCTGCAGGTCGCGGCGTGGCGCCGGCGCAGCAGATCGGCCGCCCACAGCTCGTTCCAGCGGAGGTCGGGCCTCAGGGGCGCGAGCGCCTCCTCGCCCGGCAGCAGGAAGCGCACGATCGCCACGCGGTTCCCGTCGCGCTCGACCGCATCCAGCCGCGCCTCCGTCCCCTCACCCCGGAGCCGCACGCCGTAGCTCAACCGCGCCAGCGCGTCGTGCTGCGCGGAGAGCCAGTCGGCGAGCAGCGGGAACGCGGCGGCGAGGGCGGCCGCGCGGTCGTCGCTCCAGGGGCCCTCCGCCGTCAGCGCGCGGCGCGCGCGCCGCACCCAGGGGGCCCGCGGATCGGCCTCGGCGAGGGGCGCGGCCCACGCCTGGAACGCGCACGCCTGGGCGCGCCGGAGCGTCTCCACCGTCGTCGGCCCACCGGGTTCGCTCGCGCCCGGCGCGTCGAACGCCGCGGCCGCGAGCACCTCGAGCGTGCTCGCGCTGGGCAGGGCGGGCGCACGCGCGCCGTGCGCCGCTCCGAGGAGCGCCTGGTCCGCACGCAAGGGACCGCCGCGGTCGGCGTCCGCGTGCGTCACGGTCACGTGATCGGCGCGGGCACGCAGTTCGACGCGCCAGGCGGCGTCGAGCCCACGGTAGCGGCGCGGCAGCCCCGCGTCGCCCGCCTCGTGGAGCGCCGCCGGAGGCAGGCGCGCCTCCTCGGGCACGAAGTAGTCCTCGCGCTCGCCGAGGTCGTAGGCGCCGGCGACCGCGCCGACCAGGTAGGCGCGGCGGAAGCGGCGTCCGGCGGCGCGCCGCGGCTCGATCAGCGCCACCCCGGGACGCGGCCGCTCCCGCAGGCTCGAGGCGCGCAGCAACGCCAACCACCAGGCGCGGAAGCCGTCGCCGGCCGCGAGCCGCGTCGCCTCCTGCGCCCGTCGCAGCGCCGCCTCCTGGGCGCGCGCGACCGGGCCGGCGGCACCCGACGGGCCGGCCGCCGTCGCGCTCGTGTCCCCCGCTCCTGGCATCAGATCCGCGGCCAGCGCGACCACCTCGCGGGCCCACGCGAGGGCGTCCGCGGCCGGCGTCAAGGCCGCCAGCCAGCCCGCCCAGACCGTCGCCAGTCCCGCGTCCCCGGCCAGCCGACCGATGGCCTCGCGGCCCGTCAGGCCCTCGGCGAGCGCCCGCCGACCGAGCTCCGCCAACGCCGGCACCGCCAGGAGGCGGCCGGCGGTCGGGTGCTCGGGGAGCTCGAGCAGGTCCACCAGCATGCGGCCGTAGGGGAGGTCGACCAACGCGCGGGGCGCCTCGTCGGCCAGGGCGACGCCGAACTCCCCTGCCAGCGCCGTCAGCGCGCGGGCCGCGCCGGGCGGCGCGATGACGGCGAGGTCGCGCGGGTCGAGACCCTCGGCCAGGTCGCGCGCCACCGCCCGCAGGACCCAGCGCACCTCGGCGACCGGGTTGGCGAAGCGCCATGCGTCGAGCGCGACGGGTCGCTCGGCGAGCCGTTCGATCGCCCCCTCGTCGACCCAGCCGACGGGCGGGTCGGCCACCGACGTCACGGTCACGTCGACGGACTCGGCGATGGCCCGCAGCCAGGCGAGGTCGGCCGGCGGGACCTCGCGCCAGCCGTCGACGACCAGCAGATCGGCCGGCAGCCAGCCACGCAGCACCTGGGGCGGCGCGTCCCGGGCCGCGGCCTGCGCCGCCGCCCGCACGTCGTCGTCGTCCCAGGCCTCCCCCTTCAACCGCTCGTAGCCGGCGAAGACCTCGGCCAGCCGGGCGGTCTCGCCCGCGCCGCCGACCAGCCGGCCGGCGAGCGTGGCCACCCGCCCGGGGTCGTGCCCGTGGCGCTTGGCCTCGGCGATGGCGCGGGTGAACAGGCCCGCCTCGCCCGGCGTGGGCAGCGCGCCGAAGCGCTCCGCGAGCGCCTCGGCCACCAACGCGAGGCGGGCGGTGGCCAGGATCTGCGGTCGCAGGCGACCGGCGCGGCCGAGCTGGAGCAGCGCGAGCTGCTGGAAGGTGAGGAACTCGACGCCGAGCAGGGGCCCGTCGGCGACCAGCCGCCGAAGGGCCTGGTCGCGCTGCGCCGGCAGGCCGATCCAGGCGACGCGGCGGCCCTCGGCGGCCGCGCGCCGGGCGTCGGCGACCGCGCGCTCGGTCTTGCCCGAGCCGGGTCCTCCGACCACCCATCGCCAGGCCACGCGGCGCCCCGTCAGCCGTCCGCGGTGGCGTTCGCTTCCGGCCCCGGCGCGGCGGGCTCGCGCCCCGCGCCGAGCGTGCGCGCTGCGTCCAGCGTGCGCGCTGCGTCCAGCGCCGCGAGCTCGCGGACCAGGTCGTCCGCCGCGTGGACGGGCAGGCGGCAGGCGCCGGCGGCGCAGGCGTAGGCGGTGGGCCGATCGTCGACCGCTCCCCGACCGGCGAGCCACGGGATCCGCTCGACCCAGGGGTCCGCCGGGCCGTCGCTGCGCAGCACGCAGACCCCGCCGGCGTGGGCGCGGGCGGTCGCGAGCAGCGCCACCGTCCGCGGGTCGTCGGCGGGTCCGACGACCGCGACCTGGTGGGGCGGCTCTCGCAGGGCGCGGGCGGCGATCAACGCCGACACCGCCGCGGTCGGCGCCGTGCGGGCCAACGCCGCGACCCCGGCCAGGGCGGCCTCGGCCGCCGTCCGCCAGTCGTCGCGCTCGGTCCAGGCGGCGGCCTCGGCGAGGAGCAGCGCCGCCGCCGGCTCGGCCGCCGGGGTCGCCCCGTCCAGGCCGTCGCGCGCCCGCACCAGCGGGACGGCGGCGTCGCTGGGCACCGTGGCGAAGCCACCGCCGGACAGCGCATGGTTCGCCACCACCGCCTCCGCCAGGTCGAGCGCCCGCGCCAGGTGGCGACGGTCGCCGGTCGCCCGGTGCAGGGCGAGGCACGCCAGCCCCACGTGCACCTGGTCGTCGAGCAACGCGACCCCGTGGTCGGGATCGCCGGGCGGGGCGTCGACCAGGCGGCGCATGCGGCGCCCGTCCCAGGCCCGCGCCCACAGGGCGTCGGCGGCCTCGAGCGCGAGCGCGCGCGCACGCGTGCCGCCGGTGGGCGGCAGGTGGTCGGCCGCCTCGAGCAGCCCGCGCAGCATGAGGCCGACGTAGGCGGTGATGGCCGGGTCGTCCCGCCGCGGGTGCGGTCGCTCGGCGCGCGCCCGCAGCATGCGGTCCCGCAGCGATGCGACGCCCTCGGCCCCCGTCTCGCCAGAGCCGCCGTCGTCGTCACCGTTCCAGGCGAGGACCGAGCGGCCCTCGAGCGGACCCGACGGCGTGACGCCGAACAGTCGGGCCGCGACCTCGGCGTCCTCACCTTCGGGCAGGGCGCGCGCGAGCTCCTCCGGGGTCCAGGTGTGGAAGCGGCCCTCGACGCCCTCGGCCTCGGCGTCGAGCCCGGTGGCGAAGAGGCCGTCGTCGCGCCGCAGGTCGCGCTCGAGGGCCTCGAGCATCGCCGTCGCGCCCCACGCGAGGCGGGCGTCGCCCGTCTCCGCCGCCGCCCGCGCCAGGCGCGGCAGCATCTGCGCCTGGTCGACGAGCATGACCTCGAAGTGCGGCACCGCCCAGGCGCCGTCGACCGCGTAGCGGTGGAGGGCACCGCCGAGCTGGTCCGTGACGCCGCCGTCGACGATCGCGCGCAGGGTGCGGTGGCGCATGGCATCGGCGGCGTCGCCTGGCACCCGCTCGAGCCACCGCAGCGCCGCGTGGGGCGGGAACTTCGGCGCGTCGCCGAAGCCCCCGCGGGCGGCGTCGTAGGTCGCCTGCAGCGCCTGCAGCAGCAGCGGTTCGGCCTCCGCCAGCCGTGCGCTCGGCCGCCCGTCCGGCGCGCCCACCAGCGTGGTCGCGGGCACCACCTGGGTAGCGGCCCCCACCCTTGGCGGCGCGCCGCCCTCCAGGCGTGCCAGCGCCGTGGCGATCTCGTCCGCGGCCCGCTCGACCTCGTCGCGCCGCTCACCCCAGGCGTTGCGCAGGGCGGCGAGGACGCGCCGGAACGAGGGGCGGCCGAAGCGGTCGTCGGGGGGGTAGTAGGTGCCGGCGTACCAGGGGCGCCCGTCGGGGGTCAGGGCCAGCGTCATCGGCCAGCCGCCGCTGCCGGTGAGCATCTGCAGCGCCGCCATGTAGACGGCGTCGACGTCGGGGCGCGCCTCGCGATCGACCTTGACGCTCACGAAGCCGTCGTTCATGAGGGCGCCCACCTCGGGATCGTCGAACGACTCGCGCGCCATGACGTGGCACCAGTGGCAGGTGGCGTAGCCGACCGACAGCAGCACGGGCAGGTCGCGCTCGCGGGCCTCGGCGAGGGCGGCGTCGCCCCAGGGCCACCACGCCACCGGCTGGTGGGCGTGGAGCCGCAGGTACACGCTGGTGCTGTCGGCGAGCCGGTGGGCAGCGGGCAGGGCGTCGTCCATGGGCCACGGTACCCTCAGGCCGTACCCTGGGGCATGCGCCTAGCCGACCTCCGCACCCAGTACCGCGAGGGCCCCCTCGAGCTCGCCGACCTCGACCCCGATCCGCTGCGCCAGTTCGGCGCGTGGCTCGCGGACGCGGTCGCCGCGGGCATGCTCGAGCCGAACGCGATGGGGCTGGCCACCGTCGACCCGGACGGCGCGCCCTCGCTGCGCATGGTGCTGCTCAAGGGGCTGGAGGACGGCCGCTTCGTGTTCTACACCCACCTCGAGAGCCGCAAGGCACGCGCCCTGAGGGGCGAGACCCGCTGCGCGCTGACCTTCTGGTGGGACGCGCTCGAGCGCCAGGTGCGGGTGGAGGGCGTCGCGGCAGCGGTCGACGACGCCACGGCCGACGCCTACTTCGCCTCGCGCCCCCGGGGGAGCCAACTCGGCGCCTGGGCGTCGCCCCAGAGTCGCCCTCTACCCGACCGAGGCGCGTTGGCGCGGGCGCTGGGCGAGGCGGAGGCGCGCTTCCCGGGGGCGGTCGCGCGACCGCCGTTCTGGGGCGGGTTCGCCGTCACGCCCAGCGCCATGGAGTTCTGGCAGGGTCGCGCCTCGCGCCTGCACGACCGCTTCCGCTACGAGCGCGAGGCCAGCGGTTGGGCCCGCACCCGTCTGGGCCCGTGAGGCCGGGCCGCCCGAGACGTCGAGGCGGGGACGACGAGGACCCCCGGGGCGCGTCGCGCCTCGGGGGTCCCGAAGTGTTCGTGTCCGGATCGGTCGTGGGCCCGAGCCGCTACTCCTCGCTGCCGTAGGCGTCCTCGAACGAGGGGATGCGCTCCGGGTAGGTGCGCACGCCGGAGGCGGCGATGTACGCCTGGATCGTCGCGTCGACGCGCTCGCCGCGCAGCTGCTGCTCGAGCTGGACGCGGACCTCGTCGAGCTCGAGCACCTGCGGCGGCACGCGCCGCTCGACCAGGATGACGTGCCAGCCGAAGTCGCTCTGCACGGGCTCGGTCGCGACACCGGGCTCCGCGGCGAAGGCGGCGGCCTCGAACTCGGGGACCATCATCCCCTGCCCGAAGCAGCCCAGGTCGCCGCCGCGCTCCGCCGAACCGCGGTCGGTCGAGGCGGTGGCGGCCATCGAGGCAAAGTCCGCGCCGGCGCGTGCGGCGCGCGAGAGCGCGCCCGCGCCGGCCTCGTCGTCGACCAGGATGTGGCGGGCGCAGACCTGCTCGGGTTGCATGAGCTGCGGCTTGAGGGCCTCGTAGGCGACCCGGACCTCGAGGTCGCTCAGCACCACCGCGGCCTCGAGCTCGGTGAGGAGCAGTTGCACGAGTTGCTCCTCGCGCAAGACCTCGAGCAGCTGCTCGACGTCGCCGAAGCCGGCGTCCGCGAGGACCGCGTCGAAGGCCGCCTCGTCGGGGAACTGCTCGCGCGCCTGGGCGAGGAAACCGTCGACGACCTCGTCGTCGACCGCGAGGCCGCGCGCGCGCGCGGCGTCGACCAGCACGAGCTCGCCGGCGCGCTGCTCCAGGAACTGCGGAAGGAACGGGTAGAGCTCCTCCATCGTCTCGACCGAGTAGGTGCCGCCCTGGCTGGCGATCAGCCCGCGGACGGCGATGTCGAAACGCTGGAGCACGGCGCCGGAGCGCTCGCGCGTCGCGCCGAGCTCGACGAGGACGGGGTCGTCCTCGGCGGCGGCGAGCGTCGGGAGGGCGAGGAGGATGAGGGCCAGCAGGGCGGCCAGCGGACGGAACGTGCGGGGTCGCTGCATGCGGCAGGCTACCAGAGGCAGGCGTCAGTCACCGTCGGCCGCGTCGAGCTCGCGCAGGCGCCGGTAGGCCTCCTGCTGCGCCTCACTGGGCGTCCGCGGCACCACGACCCGGACCTCGGCGACCGCGTCGCCTCGCGCCGGTTCCGTGGCGCCCTCTCCGCGGCCACCGGTCGTGAGCGGCCAACCGCGCCCGCGCAGCCGCAGCTTGCGCCCGCTCGCGGTGCCGGGCGGCACGGTGAGATCGACGTCGCCGTCGAGGGTGCGCACGCGGACGCTGCCGCCGAGGGCGGCCACGTAGTCGGGCACGTCGGCGACCACGTGGAGCGTGGTGCCGTCGAGTCGCCAGCGAGGATGCGGCGCATGCCGGATCACGAGCAGCAGGTCGCCTCCCCCGGGCGCCTGGCCCCGCAGCCGCAGCTTGGCGCCGTCGCGCACGCCCGCCGGGATCGTGACCTCGAGCGCCTTGCCGTCGACGCGAACGCTCATGGGGCCGCCGTGGAAGGCGCGCTCCAGTTCGACGTTGAGGTTCGCCTCGACGGTTCGCGGCCGCGGCGCGGTCCGGGTCGAGCCCACGAACGGCTCCTCGCCGAAGCCACCGCCGAACGGCGAGCCACCCCCGACGCCGCCGCCGAAGAGGGAACGGAAGAAGTCGCTGAAGCCGGCGGCGTCCTCGGGCCGGACGTTGCCGTAGAAGGTCGTGCCGCCGCGCGGGTAGCCACCGCCCGGGAAGCCGCCGCCAGCGAAGCCGCCGGACGGCGGGCCGCCGGCCCCGAACTGGTCGTACACCTTGCGCTTCTCCGGGTCGGAGAGGACGGTGTAGGCCTCGTTGATCTCCTTGAAGCGCTCCTCGGCGCCGGGGTCGTCGCGGTTGCGGTCGGGGTGGTGCTTGGCCGCCAGGCTCCGGAACGCCCGGCGCACGTCCTTCTCGGACGCGTCGCGGGCGATGCCCAGCACCTGGTAGTAGTCCTTGAAGGCGGCCATCTCGTGCTCCCGTGTGCCACGCCCCGGCCGGCGGGGCGCTCAGGCCTCCTGGTAGACGACGACGCGGGCGGGCCGCACCAGCCGGTCGCCCTGCACGAAGCCGGCCTCGAACACGGACTGGATCGTGCCGGCCTGGCCGGGCTCGCTGGCGGGCACCGCCATGATCGCCTCGTGGCGGTCGGCGTCGAAGGCCTCGCCCGGCTCACCGATGCGTTCGAGGCCCAGCGCCTCGAGCTTCCTCAGCAGGCCCGCGAGGACGGCCTCCACGCCAGGCACGATGGAGGCCGGGTCGTCGCTCTGCGCCGCGGCTGCGAGGGCGCGCTCGAGGTCGTCGTGCACGCTCAGCACCGGCAACACGGCGCCGTCGAGCCCCTGCTGACGCGCGCGCTCGAGCTCGGCCTGCTGGCGCCGCCGCAGGTTCTCGAACTCCGCCCGCGCCCGCAGGGCGCGGTCCTCGGCCGCCGCAAGCTCGGCGCGCGCCAACTCGAGCGCCTCGTTGGCGCGCGCGAGCTCGGACCGCCAGACCTCGACCTCGTCGAGCTGGTCGCCCTCGCCGAGGGCGCCGCCCTCCCCGAGGGCGCTGCCCTCCCCGAGGGCGCCGCCCTCCGCGCTGTCGACCGCCTCGCCGGTGGCCGGCTGCGTCATCTCGCGTTCGTCCCGGGCGTCGTCCATCGCGCTCACGACGCGGGCTTGAAGTCGGCGTCGATGACGTCGTCATCGCCGCTGGCGTCGGGACCGGCCTCCGGGGTCGGCTCCGCCTCGCTGGCCGTCGCCGCGGCGACGGCCTGCTGGAACGCCTGCAGGGCGCTGGCCAGCGCCTGCGTCTTGGCCTCGGCCTCGTCCTTCGGCGCCTGGGCCTCCACCGCGCCCTGGGCGTCGGCGATGGCCGCCTGCAGCGGCTGCTTCTGCTCGTCGGTCGCCGCGGTCGCCTCGTCGAGCGCCTTCTGCGCCTGCAACCGCAGGCCGTCGAGCTGGTTGAGCGCCTCGGCCTTCTCCTTGCGCGCCTTGTCCTCCTCGGCGTTCTTGGCGGCGTCCTGCACCATGCGCTCGACCTCGGTGTCGGCCAGGGTGGTCGTGTTCTGGATGGTGATCGAGGCGGCCTTGCCGGTCGACTTCTCCTTCGCCGAGACGTTCAGCACGCCGTTGGCGTCGATGTCGTAGGTGATCTCGATCTGCGGCATGCCGGCGGGCATCGGCGGGATGCCGTCGAGCTTGAAGCGCCCCAGCGACTTGTTGTCGCTCGCCATCGCCCGCTCGCCCTGCAGCACGTGCACCTCGACGCCGGTCTGGTTGTGGTCGGCCGTCGAGAAGGTCTCGCTCTTGCGGACCGGCACGGTGGTGTTGCGGTCGATCAGCTTGGTGAAGACGCCGCCCTTGGTCTCGACGCCGAGGCTGAGCGGGGTGACGTCGAGCAGCACGATGTCGTCGACCTCGCCGGTCAGCACGCCCGCCTGGATGGCGGCGCCGAGCGCGACGACCTCGTCCGGGTTGACCGTCTGGTTGGGCTCCTTGCCGAGCAGCTCCTTGACGAGCCGCTTCACCGCCGGCACGCGGGTGGCGCCGCCGACGAGGATGATCTCGTCGACCTGGTCCCGGCCCAGCTTGGCGTCCTTGAGCGCCTGCTCCACGGGGCCGCGCACGCGCGCCATCAGTGGCGCGATCAGCTCCTCGAATTTGGCGCGGGTCAGCTTCTTCTCCAGGTACAGCGGCGCGTTGGACGCCGGGTCCATGGCGATGAACGGCAGGCTGACGGTGGTCTCCGGCAAGCCGGAGAGCTCGATCTTGGCCTTCTCGGACGCCTCCAGGAGCCGCTGCAGCGCCTGCTTGTCCTTGCGCAGGTCGACGTTGTACTCCTTCTTGAACTCGTCCGCCAGCCAGTTCACGATCGCGTAGTCCATGTCGGACCCGCCGAGGTGCGTGTCGCCGGAGGTGGAGCGCACCTCGAACACGCCGTCGCCCACCTCGAGGATGGAGACGTCGAAGGTGCCACCGCCGAGGTCGAAGACCAGCACGGTCTCGTTGCCCTTCTTGTCGAGACCGTAGGCCAGCGCCGCCGCGGTGGGCTCGTTGACGATGCGCAGCACCTCGAGGCCCGCGATCCTGCCCGCGTTCTGGGTCGCCTCGCGCTGGGCGTTGTTGAAGTAGGCGGGGACGGTGATGACGGCCTTGGTGACCTTCTGGCCGAGCTGCTCGCTGGCGTCGGCGACCATCTTGCGCAGGATCATCGCCGAGACCTCTTCCGGCGTGTACTTCTCGCCGGCCACCACGAAGCGCACGCCGCCGTCGTCGCCGCGCACGACCTCGTAGGGCGCACGCTCGACCTCCGTGTGCACCTCGTCCCAGGTGCGCCCCATGTAGCGCTTGATCTCGAACAGGGTGCCCCTGGGGTTGAGGACGGCCTGGCGCTTGGCGACCTGGCCGACCAGCCGGACGTCGTCCTTGAAACCGACGACGGAGGGGGTGGTGCGGTTGCCTTCGCTGTTGACGAGGACGGTGGCTTCGCCACCCTCCATGATGGAGATCACGCTGTTGGTGGTACCGAGATCGATCCCGACGGCCTTGGCCATGGTGGACGCTCCTTCGCGTGGGCGCTCCGCGCGCCCTGGGGGGACGTGATGGACCCGCGCAACGGACCTGATACGATCCGACGCAGGTCGTCCGCTCGGGCCGAGCATAGCAGCGCGGACGGTTCATGTCAACGGATTTGAGTCTCATGCACTCAACTTTGGCGGAGCCGGCGCGGGCGGCCGGGCGCACCGGCACCGCTGCCCGGACGACCGGGCCGTGCCCGACCCCAGGAGGTCCCCGATGCTCTTCCTCGTGATCGCCAAGGACGGCACCGACGCCGAAGCCCCCGCCCGTCGCCAGCGCGTGCGCGAGCGCCACCTCGAGGGGGCGCGCACGCTCGCGGAGAGCGGGACGCTCCAGCTCGGCGGCGCCCTGCTCGACGCCCAGGGAACGATGATCGGCTCCGCGCTCGTCGTCGAGGCCGAGGACGAGGCGGCAGCGCGTCGCCTGCTCGAGGCCGACGTCTACCACCGCGAGGGCGTCTGGCAGAGCTACGAGATCCACCCCTTCAAACGGGCGGTTTGACCCCCGTTCGAGGGCCTTGCGCGAGCGAGAACCGCGCTCTCGCCGCGATCCGACGGTCCCCGCCCGCAAGACCTTGACGGATGCCGCATACCGGGGTATGTTGCCCTTATCAGCCGCTCCGGAAGGGGCGGCAGTTTTCGTTGTGGGTCCCGCGGCCGTGCGCGCCGATCGCGCGCCCCGCGTCAGCGCTCGCGTTCGCCGGCCTGCACCGGCGTCACCTCGTGCAGCCACGCCAACCAGGCTCCCCAGGCCGCCGCCTGCGTCGGGTCGCCCGCGATGCCCTCGGCCGACGTCACGAAGGCATGGCCCACGTCATCGAAGCGCAGCAGCGTGTGATCGACGCCCGCCTGGCGCAGGGCGCGCTCGAAGCCGTCGACCTCGGCGGGCGTCACGAGCGTGTCGGCCTCTCCGAACACCCCCAACACCGGCCCCGCGAGCCGCGCCAGCGCGTCCGCATCCTCGCTGAGGTCGCCGTAGAAGACGGCGGTCCCCGCGGGAACCCCCGGCCGGGCCAAGGCGTAGGCCAGGGCCTTGCCACCGCCGTAGCAGAAGCCCATGACGACGATGCGGTCCGGGTCCACGTCGTCGCGCGCCCGCAGCCAGGCGACCACGGCGTCGAGGTCCGCGACGACCCGCTCGTCCGGCGTGCTGAGCGTGTGCCACAGGGCCTTGGGCAGCCAGCCCGTCGTGGTGCCGCGGAGCGTGTCGGGCGCGACCACCAGGTAGCCGTCGGCCGCCAACAGGTCTGCCTTCGAGAGCAGCGCCTCGTTGAGCCCCCAGAACTCGTGGATCATGATCACGACCGGCAACGGTCCGTCGTTCTCGGCCGGCCGCGCGAGGTAGACGGCCACCGGTGTCGCGCCGTCCGCGACGGCGTTCGTGAGGGCCGCGACGCGATCGCGGTTGAGCCAGGCGTCGAACGGGATCGAGACGGCGACGGCCACCACCACCGCGACGAGGGCGACGGCGAGCACGAGCAGCGAGCGGCGCAGCAGGGTCATGGGCGCACGTTACCCGCCCCGCACCAGCACCGCCCGACGGACGCGCACGCCGACCACGTGCAGGCGTCACCGACCGCCGCGGGAGCTGGGGTAGGCTGATCGCGTGACCCCCACGCGCGTCACCCACTGGCGCGGTGCGCCCGTCGCCGCCGTCGTGCTCGCCGGCGGCGTCGGTCGCCGTTTCGGCGCCGACAAGGCCCGCGCGCTCGTGGCCGGGACGCGCCTCGTCGACCGGGCGCTGGCCGCCAACGCCGCGTTCGCGCCGGTCTGGGTGGTCGCCGGCGAGCCGGCGCGCGCCGCCGAGCTCGCCCCCCTCCTGCCGGACCCCGACCGCGTCGTCGCGGACGACGCGCCCGGCGCCGGACCGATCGGCGGCATCGCCACCGCGCTCCGCCTGGCGGGTCGGCGCTGGGTCGCCGTGCTGGCAGTCGACCTCCCGCTCCTCGACGCCACCTGGTGGCCGGCGCTCATGGCGGCCGCCGATGCTGCGCCCGGGGCGGGGGCCGCGCGTCCCCTCGCCGTGGCCGCGCGCGGCCCCGACGGGCGCTGGGACCCGCTCGCCGCCCTCTACCACGGCGACCTCGCGCCGCTCGCGGCCGAGCACGCTGCACCCGGCGGCGACCACGCCCTCTGGCGCTTCCTCGCGGCGGCCGGCGCGCAGGCCGTCGCCTACGAAGCGCTGCCCGCAGGCGCGATCGCCGCCCTGCACAACGTCAACACCCTGGAGGACGCGGCCGCCGTCGAATCGCGCTGGGGTGGAGGTGGTGAAGCGGTCGGCACCGGAGCCGCGGGCGCAGCCCGGCGCGAGGAGGACCGATGACCACCATCCCGCGCGACGGCGTCAGCTACCGCAACCAGACCTTCCGCGGCCTGCGGATCGCGGGGCCGCTGTCCGGCGCGGCCTTCCACGACTGCGTGTTCGAGAACTGCGACCTGCGCGAGGCCCGGCTCTCCAGCTGCACGTTCGCCGACTCGGACTTCCTCCGTTGCGACCTCGGGCTGCTGTCGGTGCACGACTGCCGCTTCGAGGGCGTGACGGTCGAGGCCGGGCACGCCGTCGGCATCAACTGGTCGGCCGCCAGGGTCGACCCCAACCGCCCGCTCGAGGTCGACTTCAAGGACTCCGTCCTGAGCTTCGCCACCTTCGAACGCCTCGCGCTGCGGCGCCGGCGCTTCGAGGGCTGCACGATCCACGAGGCGTTCTTCATCGGCTGCGACCTCACCGACGCCAGCTTCCGCGGCAGCGACCTCGGCGGGACCGAGTTCCGCGACTGCAACCTGAGCGGCGCGGACCTGCGCAAGGCGCACCACTACCAGATCGACGTGCGCCGCAACGTGGTTCGCGGGCTCCTCGTGCGACTCCCCGCGGCCACCGGCCTCCTGCACGGGCTCGGCGTGCGCATCGAGGAGGACTAAGCGGGCGACGGCGTCGCCGTCGCCGGACCCGCCCCTCGCGCGTCCCAGACGCTCTTCCCCGCGACCCAGGTCGACTCGACGGTCTCCTCGCGCGCCAGCATCAACGCCGGACCGAGCAGGTCCGCGACGCCATCGGCATGGGCCCACACCGCCGCCAGCGTCGAGCCCGCCGGCGGCCGCAGCACGACGACGTCGGCCCAGCGGCCGGGCCGTAGGTCGCCGACCTCCTCGCCGAGCCCGATCGCCGCTGCCCCGGCCGCGGTCGCGAGGTGCAGCAGGTGGACCGGCGACAGCCGAACGCCCGCGTCCCCGAGCAGCTGCTGCCCCAGGTAGGCGGACGACGCCTCGTGCAGCATGGACGGGTGGATGCCGGCGCCGAGGTCGGTGCCGAGGGCGACCCGCACCCCGCGATCGCGGTGGCGGCGCAGCGGGAAGAGCCCGGAGCCGAGCGCCTGGTTGCTGCTGGGGCAGTGCGCCACGGCGGCGCCGGCAGCGGCCAGACGCTCGAGCTCGCTCTCGCGCGGGTGGAGGTCGTGGGCGAACACGCTGCGTGGGCCTACGAGACCGGCCGCCTCGTACGTCGCCAGGTAGTCGACGGCTCCGGCGAAGGCAGCCAGGACGCCGGTGATCTCGTCGGACGTCTCGTTGAGGTGGCTGGTGACCAAGACGCCGGGCACGTCGGCGGCCACCGCGGCGCAGGCGGCGAGCAACTCGGGCGTCGACGACAGCGAGAAGCGCGGCGTCACGGCGTAGCGCAACCGGCCGCGGCCGTGCCAGCGGCGGGCGAGGAAGCGGGCCTCCTCGTAGGCGAGCTCGGGCGTGACGCGCAGCTCGGGCCGCAGGCCATGGTCGGCGACGCAGACGCCGGCCGCGATGCGCAGGCCGCTGGCCTCCGCCTCGTTGAAGAAGGCCTCCATGGCGACCGCGAAGTGGGCGCCGAAGACCAGCGCACTGGTGGTGCCGTTGCGCGCCAGCAGGCGCAGGAAGGTGCGGGCCTCCGCCCGCGCGAACGGGGCGTCGGCGAAGCGCGCCTCGTGGGGGAGCGTCCGTTCGGCCAGCCACGCCAGCAGCCCGAGACCCATCGCGCCCATGATGCCGACCTGGGGGTAGTGCACGTGGGCGTCCACCAGGCCGGGCAACAGCAGGGCGCCGCGGCGGTCGTCGACCACGGCAGCGGGGAAGCGCGCCCGCAGGTCGGACCAGTCGCCGAGCGCGACGATGCGCCCGTCCTCGCCGATGGCCAGGCAGCCGTCGTCCCACGCCTCGAGCGCCGCGGTCCCCGCCGCCCACGGGTCGCCCGGCACGTGCGCCAGCGCGCCGCGCAGCAGCAGGACGGCGCTCGTACGGCCAGCGGCGCTCATACGGCCAGCGGCACCAAGCGCGCCGCGACGACGTCCACCAGCCCGTGATCGGTCACCCGCAGCGCCGGGATGACGGCCAGGCCGAGGAACGAGAGGGTCATGAAGGCGTCCGAGCCGCTGCCCCCCAGCGCCTTCACGGCGGCGTCGAGCGCGTCGAGGTCCGCCACCACCCGCGCGAGCGGGGCGGCGGTGACCAGCCCGGCGATCGGCAGGGCCAGCTCCGCGACCACGGCGTCGCCGTCGTCGACGACGAAGCCGCCCCCGAGTTCGGCGACGCGCGCCGCCGCGCGGCGCATCGACGCGTCGTCGGCGCCCGCCAGCATGAGGTTGTGGTGGTCGTGGCCGACGCTGCTCGCCAGGGCGCCGCGGCGCAGGCCGAGGCCCCGGACCAGGCCGAGGCCGATGCCCGTTCCGGGGGCGGGCCGGCCGTGCCGGTGGACGCACGCGAGCTTGAGCAGGTCGCGCTCCGGGTCGGCGACCACCTCGCCGCCCACGACCTTGGGGTCGGCGGTCGTCGCCTCGGTGACGACCTGCCCGGGCAGCGGTCGGAGGACGCGCACGCGACGCCCGGCCGCGGGGGCGGGCATGCGCAGGGCCCCGTCGTGCAGGTCGGGCAGGCGCACGCTGGACCGCAGGCTCGCGGCCTCGGGTCGCCGCTCGGCGGCGGCGGCGGCGTACGCCAGGGCCCGCTCGGCGCCCTCCGTCAGCCGGCCGTCCTCGGCGACCCAGCGGCCGTGCCTCAGGACCCGGGCGACGCGGAAGGTGGCGAGCTCGTCGATCACCAGCAGGTCGGCGAAGTAGCCCGGCGCCACCGCACCGCGGCGCGGCAGGCGGTAGTGGCGGGCGGTGTTCCACGACGCGCAGCGGACGGCGTACACCGGCTCCACGCCGGCCGCGATCGCGCGACGGACGAGCACGTCGACCGCGCCCTCCGCCAGCAGGTCGTGGGGCAGGCGGTCGTCGGTGACGAAGCCGACGCGATCGGCATGGCGCGGCGTGACGAGCGGCAGAAGCGCGTCGAGGTCGCGCGTGACCGAGCCCTCGCGCACCATGAGGAACATGCCGGCGGCCAGCTTCTCGCGGCCCTCGTCCAGGGAGGTGCTCTCGTGGTCGGAACCGATGCCGGCGGCGACGTACGCCTGCAGCGCGCGGCCACTGAGCCCCGGGGCGTGTCCCTCCGTCGTCTTGCCGACGTGCTCGGCGACGGCTACCTTGGCCAACTGCTCGACCGCGCCCGCCACCACGTCGGGGAAGCTCATCAGCTCGGCGACGCCGACCACGCGCGGGTGCGCCAGCAGTTCGTCGAGCTCGCCGACGCCCAGCTCGGCGCCGGCGGTCTCCAGCGCCGTCGACGGCACGCACGAGGGCGCGGCGGTCCACAGGTCGAAGGGCAGGTCCTCGGCGAAGGCCAACCACCAGCGCACGCCCTCCAGGCCCGCGACGTTGGCGATCTCGTGGGGGTCGTTGATCCCGCCGACCACGCCGCGGGGCAGCACGGCGGCGGCGTAGGCCGCCGGCGTCACCAGCGAGGACTCGACGTGCAGGTGGCCGTCGATCAGCCCCGGCGCCAGGTAGGCGCCGGCGAGGTCGAGCGTCTCGACCGCCGCGGGGGCAGCGGCCGGCGATTCGTCCGGGCCGTCGCGCGCAACGCCAGGCGGCGTGCGCGCGAGGCGCGCACGCCGCACCGAGACGGCCGCCACCAGCCGACCCGCCACGTCGACGTCGACCTCCTCGACCTCGCCCGTGAACACGTTGAGCAGGCGCGCGCCGGTCAGCCGCAGGTCGGCGGGCCGCCGGCCGGCCGCGACGTCGACGGCCGCCCGCAGCTCGTCGAGGGTGGGCGCCAGCGGGCCGCCCGACGGCAGATCACGTGCTGCTGCGTTCATGCTCCAGCGTACACGGGCGGCCCCCGGAGGGGCCGCCCGTGCTGGGATCGTGCCTGCGGTGCGTCAGGCCTCGCTCAGGCTTGGCTCAGGGCTCGCCGTCCCAGGGGCCGCGCACGTTCTCGGCCGCCCACTCCATGCCGAGGAGCTCGCCCGTGGTCGCCGACACGCCGTCGGCGTAGACGAGGTTGCCCTGGCGGTCGCGCAGGGGACCCGTGAAGGGCTCGAACTCCGCCGGCAGGACGCTCATCTGTTCGAGGCGCCGCTCGACCAGGTCGTAGACCGAGATCTCGCCGAAATCGGGGTGGTCGAGCACGGCGGCGCGCAGCTGGTCCTCGTACACCGGGTTGATCAGCATGCCCGGCTCGGCGCCGGCCTCGACGGACCCCTCGCCCAGGCCCCAGAAGTAGTCGACGTCTTCCAGGTTGCCCGCCGCGAACGTGCCGTCGAGGATCTTCTCGACGACGTCGATGAGGATCGCGTCCCAGTTGACCAGCTGGCCGGAGGCCACCGTCTCCGGCGAGAAGGGCAGCATCGAGGCGTAGTGTGAGAAGCTCGGGAAGCCGCGGGTGGCGGCCACCTGGATGACCGTCGGGGTGTCCTCGGTGAAGCCGAAGACGTCGGCGCCCTCGCTCATCAGCGCCTGGGTGGCCTCCTGCGCGCCCGCGGGGTCGAACCAGGCGTACAGCCAGCGCACGTCGACGACGGCGTCCGGGTTGACCTCGCGCGCGCCGATCGCGAACGCGTTGATGTGGCGCTTGACCTCGGGGATCGGGAACGCCGCGACGTAGCCGATGGTGCCGGTCTCGGAGAGGGCGCCGGCGACCAGGCCGTTGAGGTAGTACACCTGCCAGAAGTCGGCCATGAAGGTGAACACGTTCGGGGCCCGCTCGACGCCGGTCGCGTGCCCGAAGATCACGTCGGGGTAGCGCTCGGCGGCGGCGAGCAGGCCGTCGCCGAAGCCGAAGCTGGTGCCGATGATGACGTTGTGGCCGTCGGCGATCAGTTGATCGACGAAGGGTTCGACCTCGGCCTCGGGGACGGACTCGACGAAGGTGGTCTCCAGGCCGGGGAAGCGCTCGACCAGCGCCTGGCGGCCGAGGTCGTGGGCGTAGCTGAAGCCGTAGTCGCCGACGGGGCCGACGTACAGGAAGGCGATCTTGAGGTCTTCGAGGGCGCGCTGGGCGGAGCCGAATCCGAGGGGTAGGAGCAGGGCGAGGGCGAGGGCGAGGCGGGCGGCGTGCTTCATGCGGGTCTCCTCCGGTGGGGTGCGGCCGGGGGCCGCTCGGGGTGGGAGGCGTCCGCCGCCCCCGAGGGGGCCGACGGGGCGGTGCCGGGCCGCCGCGCGCTGGCGGACGGCTTGGGGCCGAGGTGGGGGGAGGCGGCGGTCATCGCTCGCCCCGCAGGTAGGGGCGGCCGAGCGCCTCGGGCGCGCCGAAGGCGTGGCGGCCGCGGCGCCAGGCCGTGAACACCAGCGCCAGCACGGTGAAGGCGTAGGGCAGCATCGTCAGCAGCTCGGGGGGGAACACGGTCTGCAGGCGGAAGGCCAGTGTGAAGCAGGCGCCGAACAGCAGGCCGGCCAACACCACCCGCAGCGGGTGCCACATGGCGAAGATGGCGAGGGCCAGCGCGATCCAGCCGAGACCGTTGACCATCCCCTCGCCCCACGAGGGGCGGTAGGCGAGCGACAGGTAGCCGCCGCCGATGCCGGCGAGCAGCCCGCCGATCAGCACGGCGGCGTAGCGCACCGGCCGGACGTGCAGGCCCGCGGCGTCGACCGCCGTCGGGTTCTCGCCCACGCTCCGCAGGACCAGACCGCCGCGGGTGTGGAAGAGCAGGACCCAGGCGACGACGGCGGCGAGGAGCGCGGCGTAGGTGAGGACGTACTGGCCCTGGAACAGCATCGGGCCGAGCAGCGGCAGCTCGCGCAGCCAGGGGACGTCGACGGTGCGCATCGGGTCGGGCAGCGGCCGACCCACCCAGGCACGGCCGATCAGGGCGGAGAGCCCCAGGCCGAGCATCGTCAGCGAGAGGCCCGAGACGTAGGCGTCCGCCCGCAGGGTGATCGCCACGAAGGCGTGCAGGGCGGAGCCGAGCATGCCCGCCAGGCCGGCGGCCGCCAGCCCCCACCAGACGTCGCCGGTGGTGAACGCCACCGCGAAGCCGGTCACGGCGCCGAGCGCCATCATCCCCTCGACCCCGAGGTTGACGACGCCGCTGCGCTCGGCGATGACCTCGCCCAACGCGGCCCACAGCAGCGGCGTGGCGAAGGCCAGGGCGCGGGCCACCGTGGCGACGAGCAGGACGTCGACGTCCACCTCAGCCACCACCCTCGGGCGAACGCCCGGCCGCAGCGGCGGCGGGCTCGGCGGACGCGGCCTCCGCCGGGTCGCGCCGCACCCAGCGGCCGCGGGGCGGCGGGTCGGGGGGGGCGGCGGGGGACAGGGGCAGGGCGGGGGCGGC